>CANRWA010000086.1 GCA_947643415.1 uncultured Clostridia bacterium
GGACAGGGTTTCCTGTAATCCCGGGGACTGTGTGAGGGCAAGGGGGCATTATGACCGGGTCAATGAGGCGGTATATGATATGCTGGTAAGTGAGGAACGGCTTACCAGGGAGATCATACTCCTATATGCAGAGAAACATCAGGTCTGTCCCTTCGAGATGGGACTGGATGCGGCGTTGTATGCAGATGCAGTGATCTGTGATTATAACTATGCCTTTGATCCCAATGTCTATCTGCGGCGCTTTTTCTCCACAGAGAAAAAGGGAAATATGACTTTTCTTATTGACGAGGCCCACAATCTGGTAGAACGTGGCAGGGAGATGTACAGCGCCAGACTGGTAAAGGAAGATTTTCTTGCTGTAAAGAGGATCATAAGGGCTGTCCATAAGAATGAAAACCGGCCGGAAGTACAGTATAATCTGCGGCGGTTTGAAAAATCCCTGGAGGCAGCCAACCGCTGTATGCTGGAATGGAAACATGGATGTGACGAGTTTGAGGTACTGTCTGATGTGGGTTCCTTTCAGTTCCAGCTTCTGCGGATCATAGCGGATTATGAGCTGTTTGCAAGAGATTATCCGGTACTGCCAGAACGGGAAACTATGCTGCAGTTCTATTTTGATATCAGAAGATTCTCTGCTGTACTGGACTGTCTGGATGAAAGATACCGTATCTATACGGATTATGACAGTGAAGGCAGGTTTCGGGTGAAGTTACAGTGTATGGATTCGTCATCGCAGTTGAAGGAGGTTATGGAGCGGGGGCGGGCAGCGGTCCTGTTCTCTGCGACATTGCTGCCCATCCGTTATTATAAGGAGCAGCTTACCGGGGTAAAGGAAGATGATGCGGTCTATGCCCGTTCCTCCTTTCTGCCGGAACAGCGGAAGGTACTTATCGCCAGGGATGTCACAAGCAAGTATACCAGAAGGGGGCCGGAAGAATATGGGCGCATCGCTGAATATATCCAGTGTTTTGTCCGGGCCAGGGCAGGGAACTATCTGGTGTTCTTTCCCTCCTATTCTTTTATGGATCAGATCGTGGCAAGAATGGAGCCAGAGGAGGGACAGCGCCTTCTGGTGCAGAACAGTGATATGGGGGAGAAGGAGAAAGAGGGGTTTCTGGAGGCATTTGACCAGCAGACAGAGGACAGTGTTATTGGCTGTTGCGTGATGGGAGGTATATTCAGTGAGGGCATTGACCTGAAAGAAGACAGGCTGATCGGGGCTGTCGTCGTGGGAACCGGACTGCCCATGGTGTGCCATGAGAGGGAGCTTTTTAAAGAATATTATGACCAGAGGAATGGAAAAGGTTTTGACTATGCGTATCTGTTCCCCGGCGTAAATAAGGTGTTCCAGGCAGGGGGCAGGGTGATCCGTACGGCAGAGGATAAGGGCGCCATTCTGCTTCTGGATGAACGTTTCCTGCAGAGACAGTACAGGGATCTGTTCCCAAGAGAATGGTTTCCCTATGATGTGGTGGACTGTCAGGGGATGGAGCGGGTGCTGGGGGAGTTTTGGGGATGATGGGATTATTTAAACAGAGGCAATAAAAATATCTTGTGAAAAAAATAGGGTTCATGTTAGACTGTGATCAAACAGTCAAATCGTAATAGGAGGATATGGAATTTTGTTTTCCAGATATTTATTTTGATAAAACAGTTCCAAGTTCCCTTAATTCATTAAATAGAAAATTTGAAGAGATCAGGACTGAGATTGTAGAGCATCTTATTGCGTTGAATGAATATAGGGCTAATTTTCTGCATCAAAATGAGGATAATAAAAGTTACCGTGATATTGCAGCAGAATTTCAAAGAGATACAGGAATAGAATGTTCTCCACAAGGAGATAAAAAAATGCTTGATATATTAAAGAGAGATTTTAAGAATAAATGTACAGGACATAATGAAAAAATTAATTGTGAATTGCATACTAAGTTTAATAGATTTAATAAAGACAAGGAAAAGCAGGATCGGATATATTTTGCGCCTGCCAAAAAGGGCATATGTTCAGACAGGGTTATTGTGGTCCATATTGGAGGGCATCTGTGAACTGACCGGGGGTTATGATTATTATATAGCTCATGATCCCCGGTCAAAATATCAGTATGCATTTTTATTGACAAATCCTTTAAAGATCGTTAGGAACAAGATCCGGATGTCGAGCCCCAGCGTCCAGTTTTCAATATAATAGAGATCGCAGTCCACACGCAGGCGGATTGAGGTATCGCCGCGGTAGCCATTGACCTGTGCCCACCCCGTGATGCCAGGGCGGACCTGATGCTTAATCATGTAGCGGGGGATCTCTTCTTTGAATTTTTCCACAAAGAGCGGACGCTCCGGGCGGGGGCCCACAAGGCTCATATCACCTTTCAGGACGTTGAAGAACTGTGGGAGCTCATCCAGGCTTGTCTTGCGGATAAATTTTCCCACCCGTGTCACACGGGGATCATTCTGTACCGTCCATGCCTGTTTTTCTTTGGAAGAATCCTGTACTACCATTGAGCGGAATTTGAACATTTTAAATGGTTTGTTGTGAAGCCCCACCCGTTCTTGTTTGAAGATCAGTGGTCCCGGTGAACTGAGTTTAACGGCAAGTGCAACGATGAGCATTGGAATGGAGAAAAATATGATCAGGACTATGGAACCGACAATATCGATGAGACGTTTTACAAAACGGTTGAAGGATACAGACAGCGGGATGGTGCGTACATGGATCACAGGCAGCCCATCCATATCCTCGGTATAAGGCCTGGTAGGAAGGATATTATTATAGTCTGGGATGAATTTTGTGTGGACACCAGATTTTTCTGTAACGGCAATAATGCTTTCCAACTGTTCGTAGTATTGGAGCCCAAGGGTAATGACGATCTCGTCATAATCATTTTCCGAGAGGATTTTTTCTAGTTCGTCAATACGGGCTATTACATGGACATTCCGGTAGGCATGTCCCAGTGGTTTGTGGCTGTCGAGGATCCCATGTATGGAAAATCCCCATTCAGGATGGGCAAGCAGCCGGTCAATGTACCCTTCCGCAGTCCGTCCATAGCCTACAAGGAGAATATGTTTCTGGTTCAGTCCCTTCCGGCGGAGCTTGCGCATAATGGTAGTGGTGGCAAAGCGGAATAATACTTCGAGAAAGAAATTCAGTGTTACAAATATTATAATAAACAATCTGGCATAGTCCTTGTTGCGGTAAAAGAACAAGAAGGCAACACAGTAAATGATTCCGATCATATTTGCCTTAAACATATTGATGATCTCTGACTTGCGGCTCTTCACCCGTTTTGGGTCATACAGGTGAAAAAAGTAATAAGACAGCAGATAACAGGGAATCAGCATGAAAAGGATCTGGAAATAATCTTTCAGGCTTCCATATATACCAAGCGGCTCATTGATGATATTCAGTCGGATCAGAAAGCTGTTGTCGGCAAACCGCAGATAATAAGCGGCGATAAATGATATTGTTATAATTCCTGCATCAACCAGTACTCTGAAAAAATTGATCAGTTTTTGATTATCTTTGATCAAAGGGCAACCGTCCTTTCTTTGGCATTTTTTGTAGAATTCCTTATAAGTATATACCATTTTCTGCTATTACACAATAAAACTTTTTCATCTTATAGGAAATTCTGTCATGTGCGGAGCAAGAATCGCTATAGCGAATTTATTCGCTTTGCGATTCCTTGGAGGGCTGCGGTTCTAAGCCAGCCCTTTTTCTCCTGTGCGGTTGCGATTCATTTCACAAACTAAACACAATTAATGGGTATAATATTTTCAACTTAAGAAGAAAGGGTGTAACATTATGGACGAAAATAATACAAATCAGGAAAATGGATTTGTCCTTCAGGACGCACCGACATCACAGCCAGAACAGCAGCAGACGATACAGCCAGACGTGCAGTCCGGACAACGGACAACACAGGATGGGACACAGGAAGAATCAGAAAGCCGGTTTGGGGCGCAGACGGGAAGTCAGCCAGGACCGCAGCCTATGCCTTCCCATGATAATACGTATCGGTTTCAGAATACAGAAGCACAGAGGCCAAACAGAGAACCAAGGCAGAAAAAAGGCATGCCATTTACAAAAACGATTTTGAGCGCAGTTATCTTTGGTGTAATAGCCGCAGCCTGTTTTTTCGGAGTGACGAAACTGCTTTCCTTTGCCACAGGAGGAAGCGGGAATTCGGTTGGTGAGTTAGCTGGTTCCCAGCCCAAGATCCCGATCACTACGGTGTCAGGCACGGCTGCAGCGCAGGTTGGTGTATCTGACATTGTGGAACAGGTAATGCCCTCTATCGTAGCGATCACAGAAAAGAGTACACAGACTTCTTATTTTGGGCAGACCTATTCATCGGAAGGTGCAGGGTCAGGTTTTATCGTGAAACAGGATAATGACCAGCTCCTCATCGTAACAAATAACCATGTTGTGGCAGATGCTGATAAGATCTCTGTCCGCTTTAATGATGGAGAAAGTGTGGAGGCAGAAGTAAAGGGAACAAGTGAATCCCATGACCTTGCTGTCCTGACAGTGCAGCTGGATAAGATGAAAGACAGTACCAAGAATAGTATAAAGGTTGCCTCTCTTGGCAGTTCCAATGATGCCAAAGTAGGAGAGATGGTGATCGCTATCGGAAATGCCCTTGGTTATGGGCAGTCTGTGACAGTGGGGTATCTCAGTGCCAAGAACAGGGAAGTATCTGCTTCGGATAATTCAGGTAAATCTACGACACAGATTCTTCTGCAGACTGACGCGGCGATCAATCCGGGAAACAGTGGAGGTGCACTGATTGATACAAATGGTAATGTGATCGGTATTAATTCCTCTAAATATTTTTCATATGGAAATACATCTGTGGAAGGTATGGGGTATGCGATCCCCATGAGTGATGCGGTCTCGATCATCAATGACCTGATGGACCGTCAGGTTTTGAAAGATGAAGAGAAAGGATATCTTGGTATCACAGGACGTACTATTGATGAGACAGTCAGTGAGAGTTATGGACTTCCGGTGGGAGTCTATGTGGCAGCAGTATCCGATACAGGCGCAGCATATAAGGCAGGCATAAAGCAGGGGGATGTCATTACGAAGATCAATGACCGCGAAGTTAAGACGATCAATGAAGTGCAGGAGATCGTGAACAGTACAAAGGTGGGAACGGAGATCACAGTTCTTCTGAAACGGAGCAGTGACGGGGAATATAAGGAAAAGGAAGTAAAGGTAACGCTGAAGAGCAAAGATACCTTGGATTCCCTGGATGATGGGACGGAAGACAGCAATCAGGGCAATAGATTTAATCCGAATAACCCACAGTCAAATGGAAATTATAATCAGGAGGATGATTCTGAGGTAATTCCCTGGGGAAGTATTTACTAAAGTGGCTTTTTCGTGTATAATATATCCCATCGTGGTAGAAATACCACAATGGGATATTTCTATTATGTGGAGGACGGTTATGAGTGATGACGTGAAGGACATGCAAAACAAAAATTCGAAAAAAAACAGTGATAAGGATGGATATGAGCGTATCTGTTATATGTGCCGCCGGCCGGAAAGCCAGGTAGACAAGATGATCACGATCCCTAACAATATAACACTTTGTTCTGACTGCATGCAGAGAACCTTTGACCAGATTGGCATGCAGGGACTTACCAATATGCCGCAGTTTCCAGGGATGGATATTATGGGAATGGCAGGAATGGGAATGGATGTGCCTGAAGAGTTTCAGGAGAGACATAAGGTGAAACTTAAGAAAAAGGAGAAGAAAGAGAAACCTGTACTTGATATCAACCATCTTCCGGCACCACATGTCATTAAGGGGAATCTGGATGAGTATGTGGTTGGCCAGGAACGGGCGAAGAAAGTTCTTTCTGTGGGAGTATATAACCATTATAAGCGGGTTTTGGCTGAGCAGAGGCAGGATGAGGTCGAGATTGAGAAATCCAATATGCTGATGCTGGGACCGACAGGAAGCGGTAAGACATTTATGGTGAAGACCATGGCGAAACTCCTTCAGGTGCCGCTGGCGATCACAGATGCCACTGCCCTGACAGAAGCCGGCTATATTGGTGATGATGTGGAGAGTGTGATCTCCAAGCTTCTGGCGAATGCGGATAATGATGTGGAACTTGCTGAGCGGGGAATCGTATATATTGATGAAATTGACAAGATTGCAAAGAAGCAGAATACAAATACGAGAGATGTCAGTGGGGAATCGGTACAGCAGGCGCTTCTTAAGCTTCTGGAGGGGGCGGATGTGGAAGTCCCTGTTGGGGCATCCAATAAGAATGCTATGGTTCCCATGACGACCATTAATACAAGTCATATCCTGTTTATCTGCGGCGGTGCTTTTCCGGGGCTGGAGGACATTATCAAGAAACGTCTTACCAGCCAGGGGACGATGGGATTTGGCTCTGTCCTGAAAGACAGATACGATGATGACAAAGATATCTTTTCCAGGGTGGAAACGGAGGATATCCGTGAATATGGCCTGATTCCGGAATTCATTGGACGTATGCCGATTGTTTTCTCGCTGGAGGCGATGGATGAGGAGCTTCTCACCAAGGTGCTGACAGAACCGAGGAATGCCATTGCTAAGCAGTACCGCAAACTGCTGCAGATGGATGAGGTGGATCTTGAATTTGAGGAAGATGCCCTCCACGCGGTGGCGAAACGGGCAGTGGCGAAAAAGACGGGTGCCAGGGCTCTGCGGTCCATTATTGAAGAATTTATGATGGATATTATGTATGAGATCCCAAAAGATGACATGATCGGCAAGGTAGTTATCACAAAAGATTACATTGAGGGGAAAGGCGCTCCCACGATCATTATGAGAGGGAGTAACTGAGCTGGCGCCGCCAGGCTAACCTGATGGCGGCAGTCTGAACCATCAGGTTAAATTATATTATTTGGAATAATTAATAAGGGAGGTGCTGCCAGTGGGAATTTACCTGAATCCGGGGAATAAGGGTTTTTGGAAATCAATCCGCTCGGAGATTTATGTGGATAAGACAGGACTGATCGCATATACGAATAAGTGCTTAAATACAAGAGAGCAGTATATCTGTGTCAGCCGGCCACGGCGTTTTGGAAAATCCATGACACTGGAGATGCTTGCTGCTTATTATAGCCTTGGCTGTAATTCTGCAGATTTGTTCAAAGGCTGTAAGATAGAAAAAGAAGACACCTTCTACGAAAATCTGAATCAATATGATGTGATCTTTCTGAATATGCAGCGCTTCTTAAGTGAGGCCGAGCCGGGGAAAGTGACAGAGTATCTGGAGCAGGAGGTACTGGAGGAGCTTCAGGATGAGTATGGAGAGTTTTTGAAGAGGAAGGATCTGGGGCTTGCTGCAGCATTAAGAAAAATTTATGCAAAGACAGACAGGGAATTTATCTTTCTCATTGATGAGTGGGACTGTGTGATGCGGGAGAAAAAGGCGGCAGAAGATCTGCAGAGGCAATATCTTGATTTTCTCCGGAATCTTCTGAAGGACCAGCCCTATGTGGCATTTGCCTACATGACGGGTATTCTTCCGGTGAAAAAATATGGCACACACTCCGCCCTGAATATGTTTCTGGAATATTCCATGACGGATCAAAAAGCGTTGGAGGAATATACTGGTTTCACAGAAGAAGAAGTGGAGGAATTGTGTGAGAGATACGGAATGGATTTCCAGGAGGCCGGAAACTGGTATGATGGCTATATGTTCCGTAGATTCTCGCATATATATAATCCCAAATCTGTTGTGGAGTCAATGAGAAACCAGTATTTCTCGAATTATTGGACCACCACAGAGACTTATGAGGCACTGAAGGTCTACATGGATATGGACTTTGACGGGCTGCGCCAGGATATTGTACAGATGCTTGGTGGTGGCAGGATCAGGGTGAATGTATTCAGTTTTCAGAATGATATGAGCAGTTTCAGGACAAAGGATGATGTCCTGACACTGCTGGTCCACTTGGGATATCTGGGATATGATTCAGAGGCCAGGGAGGTATTTATCCCCAATAAGGAGATCATGGGAGAGTTTGAAAATGCCATGAGCGTGGGAGGGTGGCAGGAGATTATGCGGGTTTTGCAGGCATCAGAAAAGCTTCTGGGGGATACCCTTTTGTGTGACGGGGAGAGAGTTGCAGATGCACTCGACAGGGCACACACTGAGGTGTCGTCCATATTGACATACAATGATGAAAATTCCCTTGCGTGTGCCATCGGGCTTGCCTACTACAGTGCCAGGAAAGATTACCGATTGATCCGTGAACTGCCTGGGGGACGGGGGTTTGCGGACATTGTCTTTCTGCCGCTTCCATTGTCGGGCAGGCCTGCCCTTGTGGTGGAACTGAAATATGATAAGGATGCCCAGGCGGCAATACAGCAGATCAAAGACAGAAAGTATACCCAGGTGCTGGATGGATATGTGGGAGAGATCCTGCTGGTGGGGATCAACTATGATAAGGGAAATGTGGATAAGCCGCATAGCTGTGTTATTGAGAGGGTGGAGAAGGTGTGACAGGATCTGGTCACGCCTGCCCAAAGACCACGGTTACTATCATGCAATGGTCTTTGATCTCAGCAAAGATCTCGCCATTCATTCTGTGCATAAGCTGGCGGCAGATGTACAATCCCAGGCCGCTGCCCTTTGTGGTGTCAGCATTGGAGCCTTGCCAGAAACTCCCAAATATATGGGGAAGTTCTTCTGGTGGAAGGCTGCATCCACTGTTTCTGACAGTAATGAGGATGCAGCCTTCCTCTTTGCCCACAGAGATCTCCAGTATTTTCCCATCTCCATATTTTACAGCGTTTTCCAATATATTCTGGAGTACCTCTACACTGCGGTCAGGATCCCCTTTAAGAAGGCAGTCGGAATACTCCATGACCGCAAGCTCTGCCCGGATCAGAGATAGTTTTTCCCTGTAATAATCAGAAATTTGTTTCAATAGTGCAGAAAGATAAAATTCTCCCATCTCTACATGAAAATCCAGGAAGTCTTCCCTGGAGGCATGAATGATCTGTGCCACAAAAGATTCGATTTCATCCGCTTTTGCATTAATATTTTCTGTGATCTCAAGCTGCTTGCCCGGATCGGGATAAAGCCCTCTTGACAATGCCTTTGAATAAAGTTTAATGGCAGACAGGGGAGTTTTGATATCATGGGACAGTGAAAGGAGAAGAGTTTTTTTCTCTTTTTGTAAAGCGAGTTCCCGCTGTTTCTGTGCCTCCATATTTTCGCGCAGAAGATCGATGCCCCAGAGAAATCTTCCGAAGAAGTGATTCTTGTTTTCCCTGACTGGGACGGTAAGATTCCCCTTTGCCAGTTCGTAGGGAATCTCCGTAAGCTGGGTAAAGGGAAGAAGAATTTTCTGGCGTATCCATATCATGACAGAAAGAAACAGCAGGATCAGGATGCCCGTCAGGAGGTTGACGGGGATCAGGAGCTGGCAGTAATCTGGTTTTGTCTCTGTCATATAATCAAACCGGTATAGTACACCATGAATCTCCCGTATGGTATAATCGCTGTCTGTTGTATAAAAGGAATCCCCATTATATTTCTGGATATTGGTGATATAACTGTAATCAGAAAGATCCACAGAGGAATCTCCATATTTTTCTATATGCTGGACGATGCGGCTGATCTCCACGCGGTAAGGCCTTCCGTTATCTGTCTGAAAGGAACGGATCAGGTGGATATTGGTGAATATGGTAAATAACAGCATGACTGCTAAGGCAGTGCCTAAGATCCGGTTCAATGTTTTCATTTATACTGATACCCCACGCCCCATATAGTCTGAATGATCTGGGGGTGATGGGGATCATCTTCAATCTTCTGGCGCAGCCACTTAATGTGGACAGTCAGTGTCTGTGGTTCAGAAAAACTGTCATTTCCCCAGATCTGGTTAAATATATATTCTTTTTTGAGTGCCCTTCCTTTATTTTCCATGAGAAGCAGAAGAAGGTCATATTCTTTGGCAGTCATTGTAAGAGGTTCGTTGTCTTTGTATACTGTACGGCTGATCCGGTTGATCCGCAAAAGGCCATCCGTGAATTCATCCATAGCATAACGGCGTTTAAAGATACCACGGATCTTTGCAAGCATGATATCAATGTCATAGGGTTTTTCGATATAATCATCCGCCCCATAAGAAAGCCCGGTGAGTTTATCCTCTTTATCTGTCTTTGCGCTGACGATAAGAATGGGAGTGTTGTTCTCTTCCCGGATCTTCTGGCACACAGCGAAGCCATCCATGCCGGGCAGCATGATGTCCAGTATGACCAGCTTTGCTCCATGTTGTGCAAATAATTCAAGTGCTCTTTCGCCTGTGGAGGCGATGCTGACAGTGTAATCTTCAGCGCGGAGGAAAGTGCACAGAAGGTCTGCCAGTTCTTTATTGTCTTCCACGATCAGAATATCCATAATACCCCCTATTTGAGTTGTTCCCTGGTGCGGAAAGCCTGCGCCTCTCAGCCAGCCCTTCCTTTCTTTGAAGTGCTCCCTGGCGCGGAGCGAAGAACCGTCTTTGACGGTTCTTCAGAGGGCTGCGGTTCTCAGTCAGCCCTTACCAGCCCATCTCCATAAGCCATCCATTGAGCCTGCGCTCCCGTTCTCTGAGCTGGGAGGAGTCCGTATATCTGTCTAAAGTATACTCTCCTTTTATATCACCGTCAACCAGATAAAGGACTCTTGTACACCGGGCGGCGACTTTGACATCATGGGTGACAAGCATAATTGCTGTACCATCTGCATTGATCCGGGCAAGCTCTTCCATTACCTCGTCAGAGGTGTTGCGGTTCAGGGCTCCAGTGGGTTCATCTGCGAAGATCATACCAGGACGGTTGATCATACTTCGGCAGATACAGGCTCTCTGAAGTTGTCCCCCGGACACTTCGTTGATGTCATTGTCTGCGATCTCAATGATATCCAGCTTCCGCATAAGATCTTCCCCTCTTGTTACAGTCTCCTTACGGCTTTCCCTGATCTTGCCGGACTGGCAGGCTGGGAGGATAATATTATCCAGGATTGTGAGGTTTTTCAGCATATACATCTGCTGGAAAATAAATCCCATCTCATCCAGACGAAGCCCTGCCAGTGCTTTCTCACTCATGCAGGCAAGATTTTTTCCTTTGAAGGTCACCTCTCCGGCGGTGATCGTATCCATTCCCGATACACAATACAAAAGAGTGGATTTGCCGGAACCAGATGGTCCCATGACAGCCACCATCTCACCTTCCTGGATGGTCAGGCTGATATTTTTCAGAACATTGTTCTGGCGTTTATTGATAATATATGTTTTACAAAGATCAGTCACATTTAAAATAGGATTCATTTTGTCCTCCTTATTCTATATTTGATATTTCTGAAGTATCTATTTTTCTCAGGCTCTGTGCTGAGAGAAAGGCGGCACATAAGGTAATGGCGAATATTATAAAGGGGTATGCCACATAGACTTCGACAGGTACTATTTTTAATTCTATACTTTTTGCCCCCATCTGCTGGAAGATCGGATTGATGATGAGGCTGCCCAGGGGTGCCGACAGTAATGTGCCCAGTATGATGGCGATCAGAAGTACGAGTCCGATCCGCATGGACTGCCACAGGATCAGGGAGCTGTTTTTGAATCCGGTGGCTTTCAGCAGGGCGATTTCATATTTTTCTTTCGCGATAAAACTTTTTATCATCAACACAGCGACAAGAAGGTTCACGCACAGCACGACTATGAGGATCAGGGTCTTGATCTCTTCCAGTTCTTCTGCGCTGTTACCAATCATATAGCTGATGTAATCACCTGATGTAAAGATATCTGTATCAGTATACCATTTTTTCAGAAGCTCTTTTCTGTTTTTCAGTGTCTGGCTGTCTGGCTGGTCGGTATAACGGATCTGTGTGCCAAAGCATCCTGCTGCATGGTCATAGTCAAGCTCTTCATCCTGATAAAAGCGGATACTCTCACCGAGGTTGTTCATCGATTCATTGATGGCTGTAACGATGTAAGTGCGCACCTCATTTCCTGTGTTGACCTGCACCTCATCTCCAATCTTTGCTTTGATGTTTGCTGCCACAAGATGTGAGATCGCTACTTCATTCTTATTTGCCGGGGCACTCCCCTCGATATAAACATAGTCATCTGTGGTGACATCTCCGTTTCCCTGAAAGCTTAGAGACGACATGGTATTGTCATGGCAGGTGATGTTCATACGGAACATCACTTCCTGAAAGACATCTGCTTTGATCCCTTCATCACCAAGTCTCTTTTTAATGGAAGTAATCTTATCCTCGATTTTTTCTTTATTGCTGCCATCTGAGGTAAAGAGCATTTCCTCTGAGATGACATGGTCGCATTCCGCCATATTAAACCATGTGATCAGATTGTCTGAGCGCAGTGTGTTAACTGCATCTACCGGCAGGATCACAAGGAGAATGCCTATGATGAAGATAAGGATCATAGAGATAAACCGACGGATTCCGCTGAGAATATCATTAAGCGATAAAAATGGTATGACTCCCAGCCTGGTGCGGTTCAGATGAAGAATTCCCTTGTGGGTGTATCGTTCACCGGTCTCACCATTATGTATGGCATCAATCGGAGAAAATTTACAGATCTTTCTAGTACAGAAGAAGCAAAACATTACTACAACAAATGCAGTTAGCATGGCACTGGCAATATTGAGAAAGATGCGGTTATCATTAGAAAGAATGATCTTTTTTGCCACCTTTTCCAGCATGAGGTCACTGAAAGGAAAGCTGAGGATAAGTCCTGCTGCTGTTCCTGCCAGGGCAATGGCAAAATATTTGGCGATATATAACCCTCGGATGCAGTTGTTTGAGATCCCGATTGCTTTCATTACGCCAATCTCGCGGAAATCTTCATTTACCGTGAACCGGATGGAAAAATGAAGGATCACCATGGAGATCAATATAAGGCATATGCTTACCACCAGTAAAATGGCTGCAGTGAGCATATCCATGAGATACATCAGTTTGACTCGGGAACCGTCCATATTAAAAATGGAATTCAGGTTAAGTTTCCCATATTTGTCCAGATATTCCGGATCATCGGTATAGACATTGATAGAATGGTATATACTGGCGCTTTCATTGGCAAATGCTTTGTAATCATTCTCACTGATGAGAAACCTTGTCATGCCCACCATGGAAGAACCAAAGAGGGCATCTTTTGTGTAGCCTTTAATCTTAAATTCTTTCTGAATGCCATTTGAATTTATGACCAGGCTGCCCCCTTCATGGAAATCATTTTTATCACTCTCAAATATTTCGGCTGTGACATAGATCTCTCCATCCTGGATTTCCTCAAGTTCTTCCGAGTTGCTGTCAAATATTTTGATGCCGCCGGTTTTGGACAGGCAGAGGCTGTTGCTGTAGTTCATAACTTCGCCGCTGATGGTGACATCTTTTGGATTGATCTGAAGCAATTCCTGGCGGCTGCAGGTGTAGTTGTTATCTCGGGCAAAATCGTCGAACCTTTTTGCCTCGGATGTAATGGTAGTGGCCAGCCAATAGTCTGGTACATTTGCCTTGACAAAGTAGTTATCCAGGGCTGTAGAGACTGTGACCATATTATTGGCGCTGCTGGCGATGAACATGGAAGCCAGGATGATAAAGACCAGAAGGATCAGGTTCATGGTCTTCTTCCGCCTGAGTTCTTTTTTTAATAATCTCAGATACATAATTACCTCCCGTTTGTAATTCAGCCGGCTTTATACTATAGTAGCTTTATTATATCAGAGAAAATATTAAATAATCCTTAAAAATTTTATGTAGATGGAAAAAGTAGTATCGTGTATTTACAAACACATAAAATAACGGTACAATGACTGTTGGCAGCAGTGCTGCGGGAATATAGAAGATGATGAATGGAGGACTGGGCAATGAAATATGACATTATTATCATAGGAGCAGGGCCAGGAGGCATTTTCTCAGCATATGAGCTGACAAAACTGCGTTCCGATATGAAAATCGCAGTATTTGAATCGGGCACTTCGCTGGAGAAAAGAAAATGTCCGATCGATGGGGAAAAAGTGAAATCATGTATACACTGCCAGAGCTGCGCTATCATGAATGGTTTTGGAGGCGCAGGGGCATTTTCGGATGGAAAATATAATATTACCAATCAGTTTGGGGGAACTTTGCATGAATACATTGGGAAAAAACAGGCAACAGACCTAATGAATTATGTAGATAAGATCAATCTCCAGTATGGTGGGGAAGGAATAGCATTGTATTCCACTGCCAATACAAAGATCAAAAAGCTCTGTGTGGAAAACGACCTGCATCTTCTGGATGCTTCTGTCCGCCATCTGGGAACGGATATTAATTACATTGTGCTGGAGAATCTGTATCAGGAACTGAAAGATAAAGTGGAATTTTTCTTTCAGGCACCAGTGAACAGGGTGGAAAAAACAGAACAGGGTTACCGTATATCAGCAGTGGGGCAGAAGTACGAGGCAGAGAAGGTGATTATCTCAGCAGGAAGAAGC
>CANRWA010000087.1 GCA_947643415.1 uncultured Clostridia bacterium
TATTATCTGCATAGCGAACATTATGAGGCACTGTTCAGTAAAGAAAAAGAACAGAGTCTGGTTAAGATGCGCTCATGCAAGATAAGAAAAAGGCGAAAAACTGTGTAATGTCCGGTGGCGGATCTTTAGGAGGCTGCCGGAAATAGAACATGGATTTCATGTACCGCTTATCTTAAATGAGGTAGGCGGTATTTTTTATGTTCCATTAGCTCAGTTGGGAGAGCACTCGACTTTTAATCGAGGAGTCATGGGTTCGAGTCCCATATGGAGCATGACCGCCTGTATATTGAGTCTGATAACAGGAGGTGAGGATCATGGTGAATTTGCCGGTTATAGATATGGCAAGGACAGGACAGAACATTGGAAGGCTGCGGAAGCAGGCAGGATTGTCTGTAAAGGATCTGCAGGATATTTTCGGATTCGCCACACCGCAGGCCATATACAAGTGGCAGCAGGGCGTGGCGCTGCCGACCATAGACAATCTGGTGGTGCTTGCAGCAGTCCTGCAGGTGCGCGTGGATGACATTCTGGTTACTGATACGGCAGACCAGATACAGATCAGCGCATGAAAAGGAAAAAAGAAATAATAAAAATAGCGGGCTGAGATATGCCTGCAATAAGGTCCCCTGGTCTAAAGGTCAGGACACCGGCCTTTCAAGCCGGAGGTATTGGGTTCAAGTCCCATGGGGATCATTAAGGCTCCTTAGTCTAAAGGTCAGGACGCCGGCCTCTCAAGCCGGAGATGTCGGGTTCAAGTCCCGCAGGAGCTACTGTGGCCATAGGACAGTGGCAGTAAAGCGAACGCAGTTCGCTTTGCAGATATGTGGCTCTGCTCACGGGGGCGCAAGATGTCCGGGGGACATCTGCTCTGCGCCGACCGAAGCGGAGCGGAGACCGATTCCCCCTGGTCACCCCATGGATGGGTATGCCCAGCGGCGAGGGCAGCGGACTGTAAATCCGTTACAAAGAAACACCGCAGGTTCGAGTCCTGCCCTATCCACTTTACGTTTGCGTGTCCGAGAGGCTTATGGTGCCATCCTGCTAAGATGGTGTGCGGCAACGCACCGAAGGTTCAAATCCTTCCGCAAACGCTCCTAAACTGAAGATATATCATAATAGAAAAGGACCGGCGAAAACCGGTCCTAAGTCATTGCGCATACCTTTTATACCATTACATTTTCATCCTGAAGGCGAAGTAACTCTGCCTCAGTCAGTCCAGTAACCTTCATAATTTTAATAAGGTCGTCACCTTCATCCATCAAAGATTTAGCCATTTCCATGACTTTTTCCCTTGCTTTCTGATTTTCGTATTCAATTTTTTCTTTTTCATAAAGCTACCCTAACTGTGTCATGTTGATTCTCATCCTTATCTGATCCAGATATTCTCTGCTGATGAATTTATCACTTGCAACAATTACGCCGGAAAGAGTAAAAATCCGTTGTTCTTCATCTGGTATCTGCTCTGCCAGATCCACAATTTTTTCCAGCATTTCCTGTTTCCCTTCAGAACCGGGAACCGTCAGGGGTAGGATTACCAGCTCCATCAGGTCACAGTCTGTAAGCGGCAGGTCTGAATGAATCTTCTGCCGGGCGGCATCCAATCTTTCCCCGCCATCCATACGGGATAAGAAAATCTGTATTGGGCGCAGGGTAAGGCAGCCGCAGTCAAAGACGGGATCAGCTTTTTCCACATCACCAGTGTAAATGATGAGCAGGTGCAGGTCAAAATTTCCGTCTTCCTTATCATATTTTTCCATAATTTTCGCGATATGCTTTGGATATTTGACCATATCCGTCTTATGGCATCCGGAAGTGTAATCCACAAGCATATATGTTCCGTCTGCCAGCAGGAATAAGCTGTCAATGTAACCGTCATCCACAGGGATTGGCGGGAGCATTTCCTGAATTGGCGGGAGACAGGTTCCGAATACTGGGAACTGTTTCCCTTTGTATGTACGGGCAAGAACCTTATATAAGGCATTCCTGTCTTGGTATAATTTTTCTTCTGTCATGGTATCCTCCTGGTTAATAAAATGTCGTATTCTTCAAAAAGTTTGTTCCTGAAGTCTGCGTCCTCTAAAGCTCGTTTCAAATCATCAGTACGGTTTCCTTTAAGCAGAAATTTAGTCAATGCAGCCATATTTTCTTGTCCCTGCAATATGTTTTCTCTGTCTCTTTGCTGTAAAGTCATTGTGTACCCCTTTCATGCCCTAATCATTTTCATAATCGGAGATAACAGATTCTACATATTCCAAATCAAGTTGCAAAGTATTAGCAATGTATTCAATATTATTTCCCTTATTATAGAGTTTCAAAATTCTTGTGGCATACAGACTGCCTTCTGCACGCCCCAATTCAATATTTTCTCTGTCTCTCTGAAATAAAGTCATGTACTCGACCTCTGCTATACAAAATCAGGGGAAGCACATACCTCCCCTGTTAATATGTTTGCTGTTATAAAATGCCATATTCCTTAAAAAGTTCATTCCTGAAATCCGTGTCTTCTGAAGCACGTTTTAAATCATCAGTGCGGTCTTCGGAAAGAAGTATCTTGATTAAGGAAGCCATCTGGTTGCTGCCTTCTTCACGTCCTTCTTCACGCCCTAATTCAATATTTTCTCTATCCCTCTGTAATAAAGTCATATACTCGACCTCCATTTCCTTACTTTCTTTTACCTCAGTAACCTTTTTATGGATCTCTCTTATCAGCGGGCTTCTTGCCTGCGCTGCAAAGTCATCAGTTGTGTTCTCCACATAAGAGAGGAACTCCAGCATTTCCGCATCCACATCGTGCATATTGCCTTTGGTATTCAGGAAAATCTTTGTGGTTTCATCCCCCAGCGTGAGGGAAGGACTCTCCACGCACCTGTTTTCAAAGGTGTAGATATGACGGCGTTCTCCAAACGGATCAAAGGTGCAGATGAAGATGACAAAGGATTTTCTCAGTTTCCGGTAATCTTCCCCTGCAGAAATGATGTCAAGGTCTATATTTCCCTGATAGTACCTCGACCTCTTGGGAAGAATGGCCTTTTTCTGCTTCCCACGTTCCATTTCCACATTGTATACCGTACCCTCGTCATCGTTGATATATACATCAAGACGGATGCCTTTGCCTTCATAAAGGTGATTGATGGTTTTCTGTGTGGCAGGGATTGAAACCTCCCGTATGGAAACCCCCAGTATTTTTTCCAGTACCCTTCTGCATACTTCTTTATCGCTCATTACCTTTGCAAAAAGGAAATCGTCCTCCAGATTCAGCTGCTGGATGGTTTTAATTGTGTCTGACATAAAATATACCTCTCTCTCTCACATTATAACATAATTTGTTGTTTCTGTCAGCGTTTCATGCCCTCAATAAATAAAGACGCCGCAGGGCGCAAATACTTGAAAAAATTTTCATGGAAAAAGCACATCCAGGGGCAGGCTGAGCTGCACCGGCTGATTTTTTTCCTCCTGCATCCGTTGTTCCCGTATCTCAGCCAGCTCCCGTATCCGTTCTGGCGTAAGCCATTTGTCGGCATGGATTTTATCCAGGGAGTATGGCTCCAGGTTTTCATAGCCCACATCCCGCAGCTTCCGTTCAAGCGCCTGTATTTTCTTTTCCATGGCCTCCGCGCGTTTCCGGCTTTTCTGCTCTTTGTCAGCTTTCCGAAGGTCAGCGTCATAACGGATCTCAATGCCATTTTTGATGTCCTGCAGGTCCTGCATCAGATCCCGGCTTGGCCTGGATTCGGCGCGGATGTTTAAGATCTCCGCTTGGAAAGTCCTGTCCAAAGCCCAGAGTTGGGAGTGGTTCCATTTGTATTCCTCATAGATCCTGCCGCCCTGCAGCTTTACAAAAGCCTCGCATATATCCATGCTGACAGGGTGGTCATAGTAGCGGATGCCGCGTGTGACCGATACGATCTTTTCACCGTCGAACAGGGTCCCGTCCTGCCGGATGCGGATGGTCTTCAGGTCATAATATACATTCCCGCGCTTTTTGCTCAGTTCCCGGTTTTGTATCGGGCAGAAATGGGAGCAGCACCTGCGGAAGCATTGATGCGGCTCATAGCGCTGTGACCAGGTGCGCGTGTGTTCATCATAATACATGTGGTTTGCGCATACCCTGCCGTGGTGCATTGACACATATTCCTCATATTTCTGCCTGCGCTCCGCCTCACGTTCCGCATTTGCCAGCTCTATGCTGTTTTGGTAATCGTAAGGCTCTGCAGTTTTGTGGCACTCGCACCAGCACTGGGCGCGGAGCACGCCGCCGTGGGTCCCGTGCAGCAGGGGATTGTTCCTGCTGCATTCAGGATTGTCATAGGGACAGCGCATTACCGGGTTATCATTCTCATGGCACCAGTCGATCCCCATGTAGCCCATATCATGCAGGACATTCTTTCCTTTTACGAACTTCCCGCAGCCGGTTTTATAGATGAGGTCGTCGGTGTAACTGCCCTGGTATACAAAGCCGCCGTCATAGTTTCTCAGCGGGTTGTTTTTGTCGGGTATGCAGCCGGGCAGCTTTACATAGTCCGGATGATTGTCCGCAGTAAAGCCCTGGGCCAGAAGTCCGGTGGTCAGTTTGTTGTATTCCAGATCCATGTCCGCCTCCTTACAGCCCCTGGCAGGGGCGAATATCAAAGAAATCTTCCATCTGCTTACGGAAGGCATCCTTGTCCATGTCATATATGCTGCAGAAACAGCGCTCACAGGTGTCCACTACTTTGAAGGTGTTTGTGAGCCGCCTGTCCCAGCTGTTCATCCGGCTGCCGCATTTGTGGCAGCATTCGTCGAGTAACTTTACTTTTGGCATATGTGAAAAGGGGAACCCGGTTCACCAGGTTCCCGCCTCCTTTCTTATGATTTTTGTCCAGAAAAGATTTCAGCTGCCGCTTTCACAACTTTGAATTCAACCGTTAGACGGTCGCATTCCCATACCTTCATATGTGTCTGGATAAAATCCTCTACGTCCTCAAGCAGGACGTGGTTGAACGTATCAGTCAGTGTGCTTTCCAAAGACCCGGCATCTATGGTTGTGCCTTCCAGCCGTCTGCATACTTCCTGCATCCATGTGTACTTATTGCTGAGATAAGCATCATCTGCATGGCGCAGGTTCCGGTCATACAGCATATAGCAGGCAGTCCAGCGCTGCCGGAGAATGGAAGAGAAATCATCTTCATGGATGGTGATGCTTTCCTGATCTGTTTCTGTCAGTGTGCTGCCGGCAGGAAGATCTGTTAATTCTGCCAGCAGCGGAATGCCTGAAATGTTCATTTGCCATATCCTCCTTTTGTGTTCCGCGTCCACACACAGGCAGCACTGCCTGCATTTCCGGAATCATGTAAGATTCTTCGCTGAAGTAACCGTATTTCTGGCATATGTGAAAAGAGCAGCCGGGCGCACCGGGTCACTGCCTCCCTGGCAGTGGTTTTACGGGAAAAAGTTCCGATATTGCCCATGCGATCCAGAGTTCAACCGTTGCCCGGTCACATTTCCATTCGCTCATATGTTGCTGGATAAAGCCTTCCACATCCTCAAGCAGGACGTGGTTGAACGTATCAGTCAGAGTGCTTTCCAAAGACCTGGCATTTATGGTTGTGCCTTCCAGCCGCCTGCATACTTCCAAAACCCAGATGCACATATCGTCTTCATAAGCGGACTCAGCATTGAGCAGGTTCCAGTCATACAGCATATAGCAGGCAATCCAGCGCTGCCAGATAACAGCCGAAACTACATCTTTGTGAATGGAAATCTCTTCCTGATCTGTTTCTGTAGATTGGCTGCCGGCAGGAAGGTTTGTTAATTCCACCAGCAGCGGAACACCTGAAATGTTCATTTGCTATTTCCTCCTTTGAAAAGCTGCCGCTTCCGTACAGCTTTTTTCACGGCATGGGATATGCCGGTATCCTTTGCGGGTTCATCCCTCAAACATTTCCACTTCCTGATGCCTGTATGGTTCCATGCAGTTTTCATCCTCCGGGAAACGGTTATGCTTATCCGGGATGATAAGCCGTAGCACGTCGCGTCCTGTCTCACGGACTTTCTTCAGACGTATGCTGCAGTCCTCATACAGGCCGGATACCATATCCCCGTCATGGAAGTTCTCCCCGTTCTGCACCCGTCTGCCCAGTGTGTTCAGAAGATAGCAGATATGTTTCCGGGAAAGGTTCAGGACCATCTGGAAGTCCGGGTGGTGGTATTTCTCCATTCCATGCGTGTGCGCATTGCAGAGGTATGGATATGGCCCGGGATCGTCAAAAACGTAGTGTATGATCCAGTCTACTTTTGTTTCCATACAGAACCTCCTTTTTATGCAGGCAACATCTCTAAAAATTCCTGTTCTGTCAGGATCTTTACACCGAGCTGCTGCGCCTTTGCCAGCTTGCTTCCTGCCTTTTCACCGCAGATCAGGTAATCCGTCTTTTTGGTGACGGAGCTGCCGGGCATGGCACCGAGGCTGATGATCCTGGCATTGATGCCGTCACGGGTGAAATTCTTCAGTTTCCCTGTGGCTACGATAGTGCATCCTGCAAATTTGTTATTTGTTCCGTTCATAGTGTTCTCCTCTCCGGATGCCTGTGCATCCAAACCATTTTCAAAGTTTAATTCTTTTTGTAAGCTGCACCATAACAAAAGGTGGTCTGATCTGCGGAACCACTTATGGAGGCTGCTGCTCATGATATCACCGATCCCGTCAAGACAGGTAAAGTCAAAGCGGTCCAGTGCGGCCAGCTGCAGTTCCCGCAGGCTGCCGTGGAAATGCCTGTCCAGTATCCTGCTGGCAGTCCTGCCGATCAGGGGGATGTCCATTGCCACCACAAAGCGCACAAATGTCGTGTTGCGGCTCTCATTGATGGAAGCGATCAGGTTTTCATAGGATTTCTTCCCGAAGCCCTCCAGTGCGGTAATCTCCTCACGGTAGCGGTCAAGGTGGTATAAATCCTGATAGCCTTTTAAGGCGCCGATCCGGATGAGCTGGTCCAGCGTTGCCTCAGAAAGCCCTCTGATGTTCATGGCTTTCTTTTCCGCAAAGTGGACGAAGCGCTGGAGGATACGGCTGCCGCATTCAGGATTGTCACAGTGGAGGGTCTCCACCATGCGTCCCTTGTCACCGGTCCTGGAATAGGTGCGTGTGGGCTGCCCGCAACAGGGGCAGGTATCCGGCACCATGTCTTCATATGCGCCACGGTCAAGGTTCTCCTCCACATGGGGGATGATCATGTTCCGTTTGGATACCAGGATGCGGCATCCGGGGTGCAGTTCAAGGTTTTTGATGAAGGTCAGGTTATGGAGGCTTGCCCTGGAGACCTCACAGCCGTCAATCTCCACTGTGTCAAAAACAGCAACAGGTGCGATTTCGCCGCTGCGTCCGGTCTGCCATTCAATGGAGCGGAAGATTGTTTCATAAACATCATCCTCAAACTTGAAGGCAATGCCATCATTATAATAGCGCGCTGTCCTGCCGAGACCTGCGGAATAGGAAAGGCTGTCATACCGCAGCACCATCCCGTCGATGGGAATGTCCGAAGCCTCCGCAAGGTCCTGCAGGTTCCGGATCTGCTTTTCAATTTCTTCTGTGGAGGCGCCTGCCGGAACCGGCACAAAAGGACAGATTCCAAAACCGAAATCAATCATGGAAAGCAGCAGTGCGCTGCGGCTGTCCCTTATATCCTCAAATTTGTCCATGCCTGCAAGGATATTGAAGGCAAAAAAGCTGATTTCCCGTTCCCTGCAGGTGTTTGCATCCAGACACCGGATAGAGCCAGAGGCAAGGTTCCTTGCATTGCGGTAGGGTTTTCCATCGCTTCCTGCAAGAGTATCCTTCAGACGTTCAAAATCGCTCTTATGGATGAATCCCTCGCCTGATAATTCAAGGTGCCCCTTATACGGGATGGACAGCGGCACATTCCGGAAGGCGGCTACGTTGTGGGTAATAAGTTCCCCTTCATCGCCGTCGCCCCTGGTGGAGCCTTCCACAAGTTTCCCATCCTCGTAAACGAGCTTTACGGTCAGGCCGTCCAGCTTCAGCATGAGCAGAGCGGCATGGTCTTTGGCAAAAGAAGCCAAATCGCTCACCATCTTGGTTTTATCCAGAGAGAGCAGCGGGATGCGGTGCCGTACCTTCTCCAGGTTGCTGACAGCCTTATAGCCCACCGTCTGGGTGGGGGAGTTGCTTAAGATGATCCCTGTTTCTTTCTCTGCACGCGCCAGCTCATCATAGAGATGGTCATAGACGGCATCGGATACGCTGGGTGCATCTTCATTGTAGTATTCGTGGCGGTAGCGGTTGAGTTTGTCTACCAGCTCATGGATACGTTCTGTTGCTTGTGACATTCGTTTTACCTCTTTTCTTTTTTAGTTTGCCATTGGATCTGTGAATTCCTGTTTCCGGCCTCCTTCCTTGAACGAAAAAAGGCAGGAGATGATAACGGCCTGTTTGCCGTAGTCATTCCTGCCTGCGTACAGATATGCTGTATGAAAGCCTGCAAAATGGTACTTTACAGACATAAAAAAGCCAGAAGGCGTAAAGTGTCCTGCACTTTATACTTTCTGACTCCGTACAAACTTAAACAGCGTGTGCTTCTCGTTCTGGAACTGCACAAAATTCAATAACAAATTTATGATAGCACAATATATGGGATAAGTCAAATATTAAATACTATATATTGTATAAAGTATTGAAATGTAGATGAGACTTTATATGAGGATAGCATTTGCCATTTCTTTTCATTGACAGAATTTTAATTTCCGGATATACTAACAATAAGTAAAAGAATAATTTACAAAACGAAAGGAGTGGATGTCATGCTGTATGAATACCTGCAGGGGAATTATGAACAGGGTGAACCAATCTTTGCCGGGGATATTTCCATTCCGGGATTATCGGAAGAAAACCTGCGGTATCACTTAAAGCGGCTTACGGATGACGGCATCCTTTGCAGGTTTGAAGCAGGGATATATTACTTCCCGAAAACAGATATTTTCGGGGAAAAGATGGCTTTGACAGCGGATACGGTTGCACTCCATAAATATGTCAGGCGCAGGGGAAGAAGGGTAGGGTATTATTCAGGATATACCCTGGCGAACCGTATGGGGCTGTCCACGCAGGTTCCGCTTACGGAGGAGATAACCAGCAATTATGCGCCGGCACAGGTCAGGGAGCTTACAATAAAGAACCGGAAGTATATCTTGAGATGTCCTGTGGTGGAGGTCACGGATGAAAACGTGGCTGTCCTGCAGTTTCTGGACTGCCTGAAGGATCTGGAGAAATGCGCTGAGGAGGAGCCGGAGGTCTGCGGGCGGATTCTTACAGGTTACGCCAGGGAGCATGCCCTTACGAAAGCATTAGTGGACAGGTTCCTTACAAATTATCCGTTGAAAATATATAAGGCGATTTATGAGACGGGGGTGGAATATGCTCCTGTATAAAAGACGGCATGGTTTATCTAAAAGGAAAAGGGGGGACACAGCATAAGCTGCATCTCCCCGGTTGCTTCTAAAGTGGGCATTGCCTGTTTTATTTTTCTTTTGGTGCCTTTTTCTCAGGGCACCATGCAGGCGCCGTCTTGACAGGGACGGCATCCGAATATCTTGCCCCGTATCCAAGGAAACCGGGCATTTTCTGCATTCTTTTTTCAGTAAAATAGTTCTGGATATAGTCCTGGTCGGGATGGGAGCAGGTGAAGCTTGTCCTTGTGTTGCCCACTCGACGAAGTCCGCTGCAGTGCCGGCATCCGGAACATTTTATATTCTCTTTTTTATCTTGCATTATGCGGCTTCCTTTCTGCATTCTAACTTTTTCAGGTTTTCTATATGGGATTTGACAAAGATGCGGAAACTGTCATCCAGATACGTTTGCTTTTTTTCTTCCATCAGCTGCATGGCTTCCTTTTGCTGCTGATACCATTCCTGTTGGGTCACATTCCCTTTATTGCATACAAGGAAAGTAACAATGGATGTTGGATAGCCGGATGCATGCAGTTTGAGGTCGTCGGCATAGCATTGTGCGGCATCCTCATCATCAAAGATGTCATGGTACAGCCTTTGTACCATTGGAGCGCCTTTGAATGGGGCAAGGAAATCTTCCGTAACAATATAGCCAATCTGGTCGTCCGGGATATCTTCAACATGGTAGCTTGTAATGTAGGAAACCTGTCCGAAAGCGTACTCCCGGCGGAATGTCCGTTTGCTGCCATCAAAGACAGCTTCCCGCTCCAGACAGGTCTGACCGTCAGATTCACTGGTTTCGCAGTCCTTATAGGTTACATTCCCTTCATTGTCCGTTTCCTCCTCCTTGATTGCAAATTGGAAGCAGGTTTTTCCGGAAAGCGCCTGCAGTATCTTTTCCCGGATGTTCTCCACATAGGGGAAATCTTTGGCAATGTCATCTGCGATGGCTTGCGGAACATCATTCGCCCTGATATTGTAAGAACCACCGATTTTTAACTGTTCGTATATGGTGCGGGAGTCATGCCAGTCTATGCCCCCGTAAGTTGATGTAGTGATATACATAAGAGCCTCCTTGTTGTTTATTTATAATCCTATCTTTCTATATTGTCCTAAACGTATGCTGACTGCGGGAACGTGACGCCATCTTTGCCTTTCATGGCGGACTGGTGGTAATCCAGTTCAGTGATGACGGCTTCGATGGTATCAAATGCTGCGGACAGTTCCAGGTACCGGGTGATGAAGCCGGTGACTTCCGTATAGAGGAACATCTGCTGCTGTTTGGTCAGCCTGCCCAGGGCAGAGATCCGTTTCTGCTTTTCCGTCCATTCATCTGCGCAGTAAATATTCTCGTGTTCCAGCAGTTCCGTCATGTCAGTATCGGCTAACATTGCGGCCGCAGTGTTGAACCATGCAGTCGCCGTCTGGCTGCAGTCGTCCTCATCACAAAAGGCAATCTTTTTGGCGGGCATCTGGTACCAGAGCCTGCTCTTAATCTCATCCAACTCTGTATACAGGTCAGCCGCCATGTTGCATAATTCATTGATCTGGTCGCAGTAATGATCCCAGTAAGGGCTGTCTTTTTCATTTCCGTTGTAGCAGTAGTCCATCATTTTGTCCAGGCTCTCATATATGGACCACAGATCCAGCTTTTTATAAAGTGCCATTTCCTGTCCCTCCTTCTAATATGGGTTTACAAATTCATGGATGGAGACATAATCAGCATCCAGGATGTCCTGCAGTGCCTGGGCGGAGTCTGCGACAATGCCTCCGCATTCCGCAAACCACCGGAGCAGGTCAGCTTCCGAATCAAAATAGAGATCCGTATCCCCGTCTGCATCGTCAAAGAGAGCATCCAGGGAGCCGTCCTTTGGCCTTTCTGAAAGATATGCCCTATAGTGGGTAGGCAGGTACGTCCCGTTTATATCGGTGTTGATATATACGTCGCATCCGGATTCCTCCGCCTGCAGTTCAAAACTCACACCGAAATGGCCTGCGAGGCATAAGTACGCTTCATACATGGGACTCCATGCAGAGTCGCAGTACAGGGTGATGTGTTCGTCTCCGGCAAGGGTAGTATCCACCACATCGCTGCGTAGGTTCAAACCGTCCGTTGGGATGTTATTCTGCTCGAATATCCGGCAGAGCCTGATATCGTTGGCCGATGCCCCGGCCGGGTAACAGGATGCGATGGAACTGCGCAGTGCGGCAAGCCCTTTTTCCTGCCCTTCCGATGCGGCATAAAAAACCACAGTGTCCATACAGATATTTGACATCTTATGCCGCCTCCTTCCTGTCTTCCAGATGGAAGAATTCGCTGATATCCCAGGTGCCTTTCAGGTATTTTGCCGCCGGGCATTCCATGCCGCTGTCATCCTTGCCGCAGGTACAGCCGCCATTGTTGTGCATGGAAATCAGGGAGGCCAGTGTCTCCCACTGCCTGCTCCTGTCATTTGCTTCGGCTATATTGCTGCAGCGGTGGTATCTGGCACAGGCCTTTTCACAGTCTGCCATATCCTTTTCGATCCCCGTGCAGACTGCAGGAACAGTCCTTGAAAGAGATAAGAAAAAATGCGGCGTAAGGGATTCGTGGTGCAGGTGGTTCAGGGCCAGCTCCAGCAGGTCATTATGGTCGAGTAGGTCAGCGGTATTACTACCGCCTTCCCCTCTAAGAACCGTGCATGAGAGTTTCCCCTCACACGGCTCAAGCACTTATAAGCCCTGTGTCACCAGAGCCGGTTCAACAACTTCTTTTGAGTAATGCAGTTTTCTGTGACAGCTTGCGTCTACTAAAATTCTCATTATCTTATAGTCACTCCCCATGGCTTCATGGATTCTGTACCCTTTCTCTACAGTAATAGCACCGCCGCATATAGGGCAGACACCATTTTGTGCTTTGTATAGGGCGTTCAGCTTCTTTCTGCCTTTGATTTCACGAAACATTCTCTCCGTATCTCTCTCTTCAAAATATCCTGTAAACCTGCTGTCAAATGGCGTCGCTTCTGATTTTGTTTTCAGCCACCTTACGATATTAGTATCCGTGGCATATATCAGATTGAGTTCAAACGAATCAGGCATTTTGACGCTGAATGTCCAGCTTCTTGTGCCAACCCGTCTGAAATATTTCTTTGCTATCCATTTATGGCTCTTTTTAGGATGTCTCCGTTTGCACCATTGCCACAGGCATCTCCATACGTCAAAATCGAATCTTTCAAATGCCTGTGAGGAAACATTATATTTCTGGAAATTCACCCACCCACGGATAACCGGATTCAGTTTTCGTATCAAATCTTCCTGCTTCATGGACGGATTTTTCTTGATTATCTCCCTTATCTTGCTGACTATGGCTTTATAATTCTTTTTGGACGGTTTCGTCAGAAGTTTGTCTTTGTACCACCTTATATTGCTTCCGAGAAAATCAAATCCGTCTCCGATATGGGTAATGACTGTCTTTTCTTCCGACAGCTCCAACCCTCTTTCTGACAGAAATTCCCGGATAATGGGAAGCACGCCATTTTCCAAAATCTTCCTGCTTTCGCCGGTGACAATAAAATCATCAGCATAACGCACAAAGTTCACTTTCGGAAAATATGCTTTCCCATTTATTTTTGTTTTGTGGTATTTCTTTTTAATACGGACTTCCAGACCGTCTAACACCATGTTACAGATAGTCGGTGAGATAGCCGAACCCTGTGGGCTTCCCAAATCAGTCGGGAATAACTTTCCTGTTTCGATATACCCGCTTTTTAACCATTTCCGCAGAATATCCTTATCCATTGGGATGTGGTTCAAAATCCACTCGTGACTGATATTATCAAAACAGCCCTTAATGTCTCCTTCAAGCACCCATTTTGGCGATTTTCCCTTATTCAGACAGGTGAAGCACTGCTCAATAGCGTCCTGCACACACCTTTTTGCCCGGAATCCATAAGAATTCGGGTCTGCTGTGATCTCTGCTATCGGCTCCAATGCAAATTTATACAATGTCTGCATTGCCCTATCCTTCATACATGGAATGCTCAACGGGCGCATTTTGCCGTTTTTCTTCGGTATATACACCCTTTTTAGCGGCAGTGGCTTATAACCCCTGCGTTTTAAGCCGAGAATTGCTTCGTATTTCAATTTTGAGGTAGACCATAAAACTTTGTCTACGCCTGCTGTCTTTTTACCTTTATTACTCGTTACCCTTCTTACAGCTAAAGCACGTCCATAAAAAGAGTGTGTGAGCAGCCATTGCAAGGATTTCACCTTGCCTGTCCTGCCCTGTTGCTGAGCCTTTACGATACGCATTTGCAGTTTTTTAACATATGCTTCGGCTTTATTCCAGTCAATGGAATCCCATGCCTTTGCAATGTCAGAAGTCGCACACGTTTTACCGTTCATTTGCTTTACTCCTTTCAAAAATTCTATAAACTCTCTCGTAATCAAGCACCCTGCGGAATTCTGCCCCCTTTCGGGTGGGGCAAATTTTGAACCCCTGTCCGTCCCCATTACAGGGTCGGCATTCGCTTCTTCCGCAATCCTATACCCGCATTCCCAACGGCTTCCCTTACGGTCGGCTTGCCCATATGGGCAGGAATACGGGCTTGACACGTTCCACTTAATCAACAATTATCTGATAGTTTAGGTCCCGCCTCTACTCCGGCAGTCATTATGTCCGTGTACTCCCAAGCGTGGAGAGGAGTAACCGACTGCACACCTTTTGGTTCAAGCCTGTCAGCTGCTTTGGCTTGTTCAGCCTTAACGAAGCTTACGGCGATTCAGTTAATTAACCATGCTATCAAAGAAAGCCTGCACCCTAACCGCATTGCAGCTCGCAGTTTCATCCTCCCCTCACGGTTTGGATTCCAAGTAGGGTTACGTTTATGTCCGCTTCCGAACAGTGCCATTACTGGCAGAGCCGGGGACAACGGCTTCATCCAACGGAATGGATGGTTTGGTCGGCATTGCCGCCAAACAGTTAAATTAAGCGACTTCGTGTCGCACCC
>CANRWA010000088.1 GCA_947643415.1 uncultured Clostridia bacterium
GATTGCTTTAATAACTTCTTAAAACACGCCTTTATTGTCTCTTTTGCCACACAATGCTTTGCTTCATTCAGATATATAAGCCCTATCACAATTTCCAATTGCCTTGCCACATCTTTTTCTGATACATTTCTATAAAAATCTTCATCTACCCGTCTAAGCTGCACGCCATTAGCCATTGTAAACAATTTCGGATGCTTATGTATGTACTCCTGCAACACATTCCACATTGTCTGCTTGTCCTTCGTTTGCAGCGCATCCTTTATCTTACGTGATTTTAATTTAGATTGCGCGGCAACATCACGTGTTTTATCAACTGCCTTAATAATGTTTTTACAGTATGTGATTACTTTTTCTTCATCTGTACACATTATATTTTGCACATATTGTTCCATGTTCCTATCCTCATTATAGATTAAACTACCCGCCTCTTAATAATTTTTAACCCTGTCCGTGCCGAAAAAATCTTTGCATCGTATGATATTTCATCATTTATAAAACTATCCAAAATTTTTTTCTGCGACTCAGGCGTCCAATACACCTTCAAATTTTCTCTTGCTCTCGTAATTGCCGTATAGAAAATATTATGTGTAATCATTTCATCTACTTCTTTCGTAATAACAATTTTGACTGAATTGTACTCTAACCCTTGCGCTTTATGAATGGATACCGCATAAGCAATTTGGAATGGTACATTAGTTTCTGCATCTTCATCATCGTTATCATCATCTCCGGCATTTTTCTTTTTTACTGCAAGTCTTACAACTGACTTACCCGGATTTAATTTTGGCATAAGTTCAAGTCCCGTTCCTGAAACATGGATGCTATTTAACACCTTGTCAATCTCAATAGAAAAAAGTACCCTGTTCTCCTCTTCCTCAATATTTACTATTTTTCCTCCAAGGTTATTATATAGTATAGAATCATATTTTGAAGAATCACTAAATAAAATCGGATCACCTATTTTATACGTCCAAACTCCCAACACAAATGCTTTGTTTGGATTATCACTTTGCAGAAATCTGTTAATATTATTGATTCCATATAAACCATCATAATTAAGGCACAGAACAATTTCACTTTCTGATGTCCGCTCAAATATTGACTCATCTAACTTTGTCGTATATCCACAATGTCCCATCCATTCAGTAATATTATCTTGATAATTGCGCACCCTACTCCACAGTTCTTGTAATTGCTTGTTTTCTGTCCTATAGAGTTCTGTTAATTCATATTGTGCTTTTACAGGAACAAAATATCTTGCCAAACTAAACCAATTCCCAAACTGAATTGATTCTATCTGGTAAATATCCCCCACCAAAACCAACAACTTAAAATTCTTTTTTCTAAGAACTTCTATCATATCGCGATTGCTAACCATGCTACATTCGTCTATAAATAATATATCCACATTTTTATCCGCTGGATATGAACAAATAAACTTTTTAATAGTTAAATATTCACCGCTATTGTCTTTAACCTTTCTTCTCAGGTTCTCAACTGCCGGATGGGTATTTGCTATATAGACCTTAGAACCATCTTCCCAAAACTGTGAAATATGTTTTATCAAAGTTGATTTGCCCGTTCCTGCTGCCCCATAAATCATTGCAAGACTTGAGTTATCAAACATTCTAAGCAAAATAGCCCTCTTTTCGTCACTATCTATCACCTTCGGATTCTCAATAAGCCAATCTTCCACAGAGGCATTATAATCAACCACTCCCTCTTCTGTAAAAGAAATCAGGCTTTGAATTATTTCTTTTGTATCATCCTCATAACCTTTCACAAAAAGATTTTTACCCATAATTTCCAATCTTCTATTTTGATGCTTTCTATATAGACTATCATTATAAATCTTTACTAATTCATCAATATTCTCAAACCCTGCCAGTTCATCTGTTTTTGTATATAATTTCCCATATGTATCTGCATTTATATTTATACGACGAGCTAACAACTCGTGTTCTCTTCCTTCTGTTTTTATGCATGAAAGCAAATCATATATTGATGGGTTATGGTTGCAAAGACTTGAATTAAATGGCATTTCCTCAAATGGGAGAACTTTAATATCTAAATAAAGTCCCTTCATTCTATAATTTTCTTCCTTCGACAACTGCGCTTTTATTATTTTGTTATTAAGACCGTATAACAAATAGCGGACACTATTACTGCCTAACCTATTTGTTCTTATCCAATCTCTTGTTCTATCAAAAATATCACATAAAACAATTTTTTGTGCCTTTTCCGTAATTCTTTCTTTAAATGCCTGATACCTTCTATCTGAAAATTCCAGAATTTCAACTAAATTAAGCCCTGTTCTTGATATATAATTCATTAATCCAATATATTCCGAAAGATCGCTACGCACCTCGATATTATATCCAAATATTTTTGCAAAATTTTTCAACTCACATGGTCTTATAGATACGCTCCATGCAGCCACAATCTTAATCGGCATAAATTTTCCGGATATTTCAATGATATCATCATCCAAATCTACCTTTATCGCATAATTAGCAGGAATCTTAAAGGCTGAGAATACCACCAACTTATTAAATTTGCTGGACTCATCATTTGTTGGAATTAATGTATTTTCGTAATAAACATGATGATTCACAAAAAATGGTTTTGATTTTTGCAAATAAAATCGTTCATTATATGTCTCATAAGCTCTTTGATAACGAACTTTATCTAATTTCTCTACAATTTTTTCATAATACTGTTGCAGCGTATCATCCAAATCAATCGGAAACTTGTCTATATTGGAAAGAATCTGCATCCGATATCTTCTGTATACGAAATCTTTAATCTGTAGTAAATATTCATAATATTTTAAAAGCAGCCGTTCCGCCCCATCATTATCTGGTGTATAATGAGAACGCGATTCCTGCAACATATGATGAAACTTCCTAAGAAAATAAAACTCATTGCTTGTCTTTAAAAATTCAATAGCCTTTGGTATTGTATCATAATCTACAAAGGCATTTTCGTGTTGCTCCGAATACACCCTGACCGCAATATGTTCCACAAGATTACGAAAATAACTCAGCATATTCTGCGCAACCTTATCCCTTGTCTTATACTCTAAATCGTCTATATTCTCACATATTGCCTTATCATCTGTTTTTATGTATTCATCTATTGTTTTCATATCATCATCTGCTTTCTGCAATTATAGCCTTTACCTTACCGAGTATTGAATTTTACATTAAATTCTCCATTATTACAAACATTTATCTAACTATTTGAATATTAATTTCTACTATCACAGCTATATAAAAACACATTATTTTTCCAATAATTCCTTAAAATTAGAATATACCCTTTGAATCAAATCAGGTTCATTCATTGAACGAGCAATCAAATCATACATCTTTATCAAAAATTGTGGTTCATATTTTCTACCATTTACTTTAGAATATGGTCCATCACTCTCTATTAACAGCTTATTTTTAGGTATCCTATCAATAATTTCCATTCTTTGCAACATATTGGCATTAACAGAAAAATAGCAGCCTAATTCTATAAATTGTTCCTGCATTATAACAGAACCCGTATACCAATGTAAAATACAGCGTTTGGGATTATATTTACTAATTATTTGTACAGCTTCTTCCTCTGCACCTCGAATATGCACTGATATTATTTTGTTCTGATATGCACACAGTGCCATAATCTTGTCAAAAAAGCCAATCTGCTTATTTTTCTCAATTCCCTTTTTCCGCGTGAAATCTAGTCCAACTTCTCCAACATAATTAGTATATTCCAATAAATGCACAAAATCATTAATATCCCTTGATGTCAAACCCACATTTAAAGGATGAAAGCCTAATGCAAATTTTACATATTTACTATTTTGAAATAAATCTCTACAACTCAAAAACACCCCCGGCGAATTCGTCATACAAAGAGTATATTGTTTTTCCACTTCAAGATATTGAAATATTTCATTATAATTTTTATACATATCTAAATGAAAATGTGTATCAATTAAACCAATCATATTATTTACCTAACATTTTCTTCATATCACTATTAGCGGAAAATAATTCATCCAAATCCTCCATAGTTGCTTTATACAAACGTAAAAACTTATTAACCTCTTCCTCTGCTAAATGCCCAGCCAACCTGATTTTATTTTTAATATCACTATCTTGCATACATTTGTATTGATATACTGCCGAAATCACTGCCCTCAAATCATTAGATTTTTCAGATTCTCCATATTGGTTCAAAAAATCTTTGGTTTCAGCAGAAAACGAGTATTTAAAATCTTGTGCGTTCATTAATGAACTTTTTCGAATCAAACAAGGATAACAATATCCACAATTTATAGGATATTCATTATTCCCTTTCTCATTATAACGGGCAAGACAGGGATGGGAACATGATATTGTATCCTTATAATGACTTTTAAAAGCTTCCGTATCTTTTACCAAATCTACAATTTCTCTCTTAGTTGAATATGCAAAGAAATTGTTAATTGTATTATGAATTCCAACACTTTTCAATATTTCAGAAAAACAATTCAAAAAATATGGATGCGTTGTCCTAGTGCTGCATGTCCCTTTCCTGCTATTCGTGAGGGGAATATTCAAGCCTATAAAACCATTCTCCGGTATATAAACAGGTACATTCTGCCCCAAAATTCCTGCTATTGATAACGCAGCACATAAGAAAAGCAGTGATCTTCCCCTCGATGTATTTTCTGTTCCCACCAAAGATTCTCCTAGCAGATTCTTAGGTGCATGCGAATTGGCTGTAAAACTTACAAATCTCACTTCTTGCCCTGGATACAACTTTTGAAAAGTTTCTGCAAATTCGCTCTGTTTACTCCTTAATTTGGGGTATTCATTATGCCCTATTAAACAAGGCTTATTTCCATTTTCTAACAACCTGATTGCACCGCAATAAGAATCCAGACCGCCAGAAAATAAGCATACACAATTACATCCTCCCAGATTCAAATGCTTTCTATTCGGATTTTCCCTCTTGCTAAACTGTTTTTCACATTTTCTAAAATGAATATCCCATATGTCTCCTGTCAAAAAAGTCAATGTCTTGTTCCACAGTTCTTCTGTTTGTTTCCACCGTTCTATTTCTAAAACTGGTATACTTACACTTATGTTCCTTGTCCAGCAATCAGGAAACTTGCGTCTATCAATCCTCTTGTCCAACGCAAATACACTTATACCAATTATGAATAAATCTTCATATATTTCAGGTATTGTAAGCTGATCCATTCTATACCATATATCAGCTATATTTGTAAAAATAGTACTGTAACCCCTTCTAATCAGTGTAAAAATATAAGCACCATCCCATTCTTTATTGGGAAACATTTCGTTCTCCTTATCAACCCAAAATCTCATTTAGTCTGCCTCCCCATAAAATAATTCAAATACCTGATAAGCATCATTTAAAGCATTTTCTACCAGCTTTGAAGTTTCTAATTTTGTAAAGTCTACACTTTTTAAGTCTTTAATGCCTAATTTTTCATGTAGTTCGTTTGATATGTATTTATTCATTTCTTTTAAAAGTTTTTCTGTCTCTGATGGACTTTTTTTCATCCGAATCTTTTCTTCATACCGAAAGGCGAAACTAAACTTAATATATTCAATGAGGATTTCTGTTAATATTTTCTCACATGGAATATCCTTTAGCTGTTCCATATCAGTGACCTGTAATTCCTTTAGGGCAGATGAAATTGCCTCCGCCGAAAGATAATCCTCTGTTGTACTTCCGTAATTAGTAAAGTCTTGCAGAAGTTCATTAAACACTGTTTCTGAACTCTTTCCTATTAAATCATCCCTACCAAAATCATGCAATGCCTGATTTAAGCCATTTCTTGATACAGCATTAGCAAAGGCAATCACATTTCCACTTGCCTTGAAAAAGCTTTCAGATGAGGATATATCATGCCTCATGGCTTCTGCAAATTTCCCTGCTGCATTTGCTCTTGAACCACTATCTCCATTATTTATATATGAAGTAACCGCTCTTTTTGCCTGCGACCAATGTGGTGTTTTGGGTGCAATGTAACCTTTTGATGTTCCCATTTTATTTATTCACATCCTTTATCTTTTTAATAACAGCCTGTGTGATACGTTTATCCGACAAAAGTTTATCTAATAATTCACTTGTTATAGCTTGATCTGCAGTATACATAGATTTTAGAGAGGGCAATTGGCTCGGTTCTATTTTACTCTCATCCTTTAATATCCCGTCAATTATGTCTCTCCTATAATCGGTAAATTCCTTAAACAAAGAAGCATAGAAATAAGATTCAATATTTCCCTTTTCAATTCTTTTAATAATTATTGTCATTACATCATCTAAATCACTGGAATTCATTTGTCGCATATCATTTACCACTCTGGGAACCAACGGAGCTGACAAATGACCTATTCTATCTAGCATTGCTTTGCTTGCTTCACTTAAATTTGATTCCAAATCATCGCTTTGAATTAAGATTTCTCTTGTCAAATAGAAATACCTGTCAAGATTTTCCTTTTCCAACTCCACTGGTGGACACATTACCCATGCCTTAATACGTGGTTTATACCATTTTTGATATTCAGAAGCAGGATTACTCTCTTCTATTCCCTGCCTCATTAGTTTATACTGTTCATTTCCCGAATCTGTTTCTTGATTAAAATTTGAATTCCATACATTTAATTGATTAAATAAATCCGGATTCAATTTGTGCAATATAAGTAATTTTGCCATAATACACATGTCTAAATCATCACCATAATACATTTTAGATAGCTTTCTCTTCAAAATAAATGTATTTAAAAATCGTTTAATCTGTCTCGGATTTCCCTTAAGCGTATGGGATGCAATTTTTCTAATCTGTAGAATAGCACCCACTACCTCTTTATACTCCTTCCTATCTTCAAAGGAAATACTGTCGTTCAAACTGCCATATATTTCTTCCAATCGCTCCACTTCAATTACATCGGACTGAACCATCAGTTTTTCTTGTTCTATTTTAGATACAAGTATTTCAAATCCATTTGGTTCCATGTACTTTTGCAGCACAAGTAGCAATAAATAATTTTGTACATCCTTTGTTGATAATTCCGGTATTTGAATAGGAACTTGTATCATCTTCTCAATATACTCTTTATCTAATTCAATATTGAATCCGTCAATATTAGGATATTTCTTCTTTATTGCATATTGAATTACATTCTCATCAGCAGCTATGATAAAGGTTGTCTTTTTCACTGACAAAAATAACTTAATTGCCTCCAGAGTTTCAATAATCCTCTCTGGCTGGCAGCGATCCAGATCATCAATCAAAACAACGACTCTGTTTATTTCTTCTGATTCAAGCGTTTTCTCAAATTCATTTCTGAAATTTCTTATATTATTAACAACACTATCATCTACCGTTTCATCGTCCTTTAGATAGTCATCTTTTATTCCTCTTACAGAATCAGACACACTTTTAATAGCTGTTTCAATTTCTTTTGCCTCATTAGGTAAATTCAAAACTAATGGCAATGGATTTCCCGTAACAAAACTTGCTATAACAGGTGCGGCTGTAGCTGCCGCCTTTGTTCCGACTTTCAGAAAATCTATCTTCTTAATCAATGAAACAAATGATTTTCTTATTTTTATAGGTATCTTTTCGTTATCTTTTAATTCACGAAGCAAAGCCTCCATAATAGCGGTCTTTGCATCTTCGTAATTTTCAAACATCCAAGCATTAATAGAGACATAAATAGCATCTTTGTTCCCTTCATAATTCTTACCAATTAGATTTAGGAGAGTGGATTTACCCGCACCCCATAATCCAAATATACCCACTGTCAGCGGCTCCTCATCTGTACCAATGGCTGTCTCTGATACAATATCAGCATATGGTTTATAAAATAACATATCTATTTTAGATGCATTATCTGTCCACATGAAATAACCTCCCTTATCTTTTCTACAATTCGAATCTGCTCAGCATATGGCGGAAGTGGAATATATACAAACTTCTTGATATCTTCGGAGCCTAAATTACCTTGATTTACAGCTCCTGTTTCCCTTTCAAAAATAATCTTCCTTATTTCTGTATTTTGTAGTGCTATAACTAAGAACTGCGGGTACACTCCATCTACTACCCTTATACAGCCTACACGTTGATTCAAATACAACTTTTTTCCTTGTAAATCCGATTGTTCAACACATTTGGCATAAAAATAATCTTTCTTTCTCCTCGTTCCGGTCATAGTTATCAAAATATCATTCTCTCTAATTCTATAATCCTCGACTTCTTTGGCTAACTCATCCGAAATAAAAACAGGTCTTGCATCAACTAATAACACATTCTGTTTTACATTTCCCAAGCGGATTACCTGATTATCAGAATCCTCAACATATAAATTGCTTTTAAAAGCATATCCCCCCTGAAACCACGATATCTCACCCAACCTAACCCATTTCCAATTTGGAGGAATGTCAAACGGTATCTCATCCTCTGTTATTTCAGGCAGTGCTTTTTCTTTTTTTATCTTACACGCTTTAACAAGTTTGGCTTTTTCAGCACGAATCTCTTCATATAAATCTGCTGCATTTCCATCTTCTGAAAGCTGTTCAGTTAATTTGCCTTGAATACCAGAATCAATTAACTTAGCTATAAGAATTTCTATGTCATTGGTATATTTTTTTTGCGCTTCATCAATACAATTAATTTCATCCATTATATTTTCAACTAATTTAACAATTCTTTCTTGTTCCTGTATAGGAGGAACTGGAATAGGCAAGTTAACCATAAAACCAGCATCTACTCTCGGCATTTTTATTCCATATGATCTTTTATTAATTACTCTGTCTACATACGAATTAGTCAGACAATACTTGATATAATTCGCATTAATATCAGCATATAAATCAAACGAAATTAATTCAGGCGTTGAAATTCCATTTTCATCAGCAACCAATACTTTTTTAAGATACGGGCGTAATTTACTGTATAATACCTGTCCCTTTTTAAAAACGGTCTTTTCTCCAATAGACTTTCTGCTATCTGCTCGCTTTTTTACTAAAAGTCTCCCTCCTGCCTCTATATCTTCTAATTCTAATATCCATGTATTATCTGTTACGTCTATAGCCATTATTTTAGTTGCGGCATCTCCATAAGATGAAATTTCACCTAACTTCATCCATTTCCAGTGTTTTGGAATCGAAAACAACTCATCATATTCGTATTCTTGTGCCAGAAGTTTTTTTCTCTTAGTTGACACTACAGGTAATTGAGCTAATATTTTTCTAATACTATCATCACCATCGCATATGCTTGATAGTTGACCTGATGTAGCCAAGTCAATAATTGATTTTCTTAATGCTGCCGTATCTATCAAACCTCTATTCCTCCCAATAAGGTCTGCAGTCTTTCAACTGCTGCTGCAATACTGTCAGACTCCTCTTGCATATCCCGAAGTATCTCTGCCACTGTTCTCTCATCCTTCTCTTCCAAATCAATCCACTTAAAATCAAGATTATCTGCGTTGCTAACCTCTTCCTCTGTGAAACACCTCCACCGTCCATTCGGATTATCAATACTATAAGTGGCAACTCTGTCTTGCTGATGACCAACACAATAGCAATCCACAAATTCCTGAAGATGCGCTCTCGTCATTGGTTTTGTTGCTAATGTATGCTTAATACCCGTTCTGTAATCATAAATCCAAATTTCCTTAGTTGGCTTCCCTTTCTCAAAGAAAAGCACATTTGTTTTTACTCCGTTTGCATAAAATATACCCGTGGGCAGTCTGAGAATGGTATGAAGATTGAAATCTTTCAAAAGTTTTTCCCTTACTTTCTCCGTAGGTCCCATATCCGTAAGAACACTGTCCGGAAGTACCACACCAACACGTCCATCCTTTCTAACAATAGACATGATATGCTGTAAAAAATTAACCTGATTATCTGATGTTTTTACAAATTCAGGTCTATTGACCGCAACCTCCACACTTCCCTGCGGTCTGGTTCCAAAAGGCGGATTTGCCAGTATTACATCAAACATCCTGTCAGATGTATCTATCAAAGAATCCTGATATGCAATAGGACTCTTATTGACACCAATATCATGCAGATACAAATTCATAGAAGCAAGCGTTACAACCAAAGATGTATTGTCCGCTCCAAAGAGCGCATTGTTTTTCAGAAACTGCTGTTTCTCTATATCTTTGCTTTGATTCTTCATGTGTTCATAAGCTGCAAGAAGAAAGCCACCAGTACCGCATGCCGGATCTGCAACCGTTTCTGTAATTTTGGGGTCTACTACTTCAACCATAGCCTGAATAAGAGCTCTCGGCGTAAAATACTGACCTGCTCCGCTTTTCTTGTCCTGTCCGTTTTTTTCAAGAATTGATTCATAGATAGCGCCTTTAAAATCCCCCTCCATCATATACCAGTTTTCTTCACTGACCATTTCTATGACTTTAGCAAGCATAACCGGACGGTCAATCTTATTCGTTGCCCTTGTAAAAATAGTTCCGATTAATCCTTCATCCTTTGAAAGCTCCCTCAATATTTCTTCATATTTTTCAACAAGATCCGTTCCATTAAGACCAGCTAAATCCTTCCACTTATATCCCTCGGGAACAGTACTGTTAAGCCCAAGTTCTTCTTTCTCCTCATCCATTTTCAGGAAAAGAATATATGTAAGCTGTGTGATATAGTCTGTAAATCCGACACCTGCCGCTGCCAAAACATTCGCTATATCCCATACTTTTTTCAATAAAGCCGCTTCACTTTTTTGATTTGCCATTTTAAGCCACCTTCAATATAAATTTTGATAAAGCTGACATCTCCTCTTTCAGCGTAGATGCTCCGAAAATTGTTACAGCCTTCCGCCATAAATCTGTATCTACCTCATTCAATTCTGCTACTGAAATTGCTCCTGCATCTATCACATATTCTGCAATCTGTCTCATAATCTGCTCCTGCTCATTTGTTAAAACACGTTGATTCTGTCCGCAATATAGGTTAAATCTCTGTCCATATCCTGTGAAAAGGCTAGTAAGCTTCTGATTTCTCTTATACGCATAACGCACGATCTGAATTAAATGTGTCAACGCATTTACATTTGTCTTAATATCAAGTTCTTCAACCTTACCCTCTGAATCAAGAATCTTATAGTTTCTCCATATCTGATAAATACCATACTGTTTGTTTTCTGCAAGAAGCCTGTCTCTAAGTTCTACGAGCATAGTATGCGTAATTACAAGGTCCTCCGAATTATACAGAATCCGAAGCGCCTCTATGCTATCACGATTCTCATTCAAATATTTCTCAAAATGATCAATATAAGCCATCGCTGACTCTTTTGAAAAGCCGGCATAGATTACTTCATCTTCATCATTTGTTATCGCATAATAACCTCGCTGCATTTCAAGTAATTTCTTTCTTGCCGGAATATTGCTAATCAATTTATAGATAAGTCCCATTCTCATAGAATTATCTCGTGATGGACTAATATACTCCACCATAATTCCTTCCGAAAATGCGTTATTGATATTATTTGCTACAGTTCTTGGTGCAAAACCATAGGTTGTTATAAAATAATCAAGATGTCTGCCAAATAATGCATCATTTTCGTAACGCCTATTAATCGTTGCACAATAATCTCTAAGGAGCATTAAGTTCTCATCGCTGACTTCATTGTGCGACAAATGTTCCAAAAGCTGATCCAGGCTTAGTGTCCTCTTTCCTCCTCCGGAAGTCGCTATTGGATGTGGCATATATTTTTCATGCTCTGTCACACCTACAGCATCTACAATGTAATAGCATTCTTTTGTATCGGCATTGGGCGTCACTTCTTTCAGCTTATCGTCACTGATGACACGACAGCCTCGTCCCTTCATCTGGGTATAAAGCACATCAGAATGTACGTCTTTCATAAAAAGGACAATCTCCAATGGCTTCACATCCGTTCCCGTAGCAACCAATGTAACTGTTACGGCAATACGAAAATCTTTCTCTGCTCTTAACTCTCTGATAAGCCCATTTGAATCTTCTGATGAATAGGTGATTTTTTTCACAAAATTCTGCGGAACTTTATTATTTTCAAATTCGTCCCGAAAAACTTCTTTTGTCATATCAACAATTTCTGTAGCATGGTTATCATCCTTGGCAAAAATCAATGTCTTGGGTATATATTCCCATTTTTGTTCCCGTTCCGGATATAGTTCTGTATAGATAGCATTTTTATAAGCCATCAATACCTTTCTTATCTGATCCTGATTAATAACTGACCTGTCCAACTGTATAGGCGTATATTCTATTGGCTGTGTCGCTGTATACGCAACAGGCTCATTCCTGCGACGTGGTATTTCTATAATTTCTGTTCCAGCCTCAATCGTTCCCCCATGCTCAGTAACATCTGTCATTATACGATAAGTTCTTGCTGGTACATTTACACCATCGACAACAGAATCATCATATGTATACATTTTGACGATATTATTGTTAAAGAAGCTGTATGCCTCTGGTGTAGGTGTCGCAGTAAGACCAAGTATTTTCGCATCTGAAAAGTAATCAAGCACGGCTTTCCACTTCCCATAAATAGATCTATGACATTCATCCACAATAATGAATTGAAAATAATCTGGCGGAAGCTTCAAATCATTGCCAAGCTGAATGCTTTCTGCTGATTCCTGTTCTTCCTCTTTCTTTATGTTCTCATCTTCAACATCCTCATTACTTTCTTCCAGAGCTTGTCCTGTCAAGACTGAAAAAAGCTTCTGGATTGTTGAGATAATAATATCTCCTTTGATATCCTTTTCTTTTTTTAAGCGTCTTATCTGATAAAGTGAACTCATGTTTTGACGGTTTTCCGTCTTGTCAAACAGACTAAACTCTGATTCTGTCTGTCTTGCAAGATTGTTTCTATCAACAAGAAATAAAATCCTCTTTACCGATGTATAATTCAACAGGCGATAGGATGCCAAACACGCCAAATATGTCTTGCCGGCGCCTGTAGCCAGTACCGCCAAATTCTTTTTATTGCCAGCCTTAATTGATTTTTCAAATTCTATTTCAGCATCATATTGACAGTCACGAAGTCCTCTTTTCTCAAGCCTTGGCAAAGCGCCATACTCAGATACCTTGTTTATAATCTGCAACATTTTCTTAGGAGAATGCATTTCAGTCAGTTCTTCATATTCACTGTCCGAAATGAGCATATTTTTATAGCAAATCTTGTTTCCATTTGCCATATACACAAGCGGGATTAGGCCTTCAAACCACAAGCCATACCATGACTGCGGATGAACTGCATATCTTTCGGCTTGTTTCTCTACTTCTTTTCCTAATAGATCAGATTCCTTCTTTGCTTCTACAACAGCTATCGCTTTATCTTCCACAAAAAGCAGATAGTCACTTTCTGTATTTCCCTGCATTAATGCTTCCTTAACCGCTGATGCACTATTTGGGATATATTCATGTCTGGAAACAACATCCCACCCAGCATTGACAAGCTGATTGTCTATTTTTATGCGTGCTCTTTCTTCTGGCATCATAGTAATTGCACCTTTCATATTCTAATTCAAACTGTATATTTTATAATTATCGCTTCATATATTTTTTAGTCTTAATCCTCTTATCCGCTGGTTTCTCGGCGTCTTTCGGAATAGCCCAAGCATGACCAAATTTTATAGTGCCTTGTATCATACCTTCATTACATATAGTCTGTACTCGCCTTACTGAAAGATTCCATTTTTCTGCAACTTCTTTAATTGTAATGTATTCCATACTTTCGCTCCCCCAAAAAGCAAAATATTCCATTAATATTATAAGCGCAAAAACGCCGGATATCAACAAAAATATATACAAACATGGAGCAGATTTCTCTGCTCCGATATTTTACAGACAGTATATAATTTCTTCCCTCACAATCTCCTCTGCCCTCGCCCGAATATTATTCATTCTCCGCACCCAAAGCATCTGATCCTGTGCCCTTAACCGCTCCGTCACTCCCTCCTGTTTTGCCATCTGCTCTATCAGCAAATCGAACCTTTCCTCCGCCTGTTCTTGTATCATCAGCAGATGCTCTTTCAGTTTACCCGATAACAATAACCCCGAATAAATACCTCTCCTATGATTCTCTAAATAAGATTTCCGCATCAATCCAAACTTTCTCAACTCTCCCTCCGGCTCCGGATCAGGAATTAAGTTCGGTATCAGATAGTCTCCGCTTTACTTTACTTAAGGATAATCCTTCGGGGAACTGCCATAAATGGCATATTCCCCATAGTTCCTGTATTTAATCAATCTTCCCGACAAAACGGTAATAAATCTCAATGTCCCATACCTTTTTGC
>CANRWA010000089.1 GCA_947643415.1 uncultured Clostridia bacterium
TGGCATATCCCTGCTTTGCCATTCCCGGCATAAATATTTCTGTCATTGGCATACCGCAGTGTGTTGATATTATCTGTCTGTATCAGCCTATCTTCATTTGGTTTCACTGGTTCCTGTGCAAAACCAGTCAATGATTCCCTGCCAGAAGATGATCCACCTGAAACTCCCCTGCTGATAGCAACACCGGTCTGCCCATCATCTGCCATTCCAGTCTTTCCAGAATCTGCCCTACAAGAGTTTAGAAAGACAAATAAGATAACTACAAAAAAGACAACTTTTTTCATAGGTCTTCTCCTTTATAAATATTTTTTTAAATAATCTGACGAATCACGTACTGACTTTACATACCGCTTATTATTCCATACAGAACCCATATTAAACCATATCCATTCATTATGGCTTAAAACCACATCCATATATGGATTATCCTTGGTTTGAGAATGTATTTTTTTATCAGTATCAATTTCTTTCTTTTTTTGTCATAAAACCAGTCCATATGATATACTCTCTTTTTCTTTCCTTTTAGTGCTTTATGATGTTTTTCTAAATATTTTTTGAATTTATCCAGATCCCCATAATAACTGTGGGCTGAATAATCCTGTATTAAATGTAGTACACAGCCAAGCAAAAGGTTAGGATATGCTCTCTTTTTCAAATTTTTCAATCTTTTTTTACTCTTCCCATGAAATATGTTTTTATATTTATCCTTATTATCCCTATTCCATAACCTTATCCCCAATAATTTTTTTGTACTATACTCCTTATATTCTTTATCAAATATATCTGCATATTTCTTTTTATTCTTTTTTGTTGCCTGAAGATAATCTGGTAAAATACTCCCATCCAACAGATACTTTTCTTTTTCATTTATTCCAACTATATACATAAAATCAAGCTTTGAATGCTTGGAAGAGCTTTTTGTTGTTTCGATTTGATAAAATGAAAGTGCTTCCATTGTAATACTCTTATGCACATACTTATCTCCTTTATAGCCAAACCCATCCTTCTTCCCCCAATGCCCGCTGGGATCTATCTGGTTCACACCATCATTATCACAGTAGGTATAGAGGTGCAGGCTCAACGGATCGTCCTCTTCTCCGGTATAGGTATCCCTTGTCAGGAATCTTCCCAGCCCCGGCACATAATATCTCGCCCTCAGGTAAATATTACCCGTCTCGCTGTCATAGTACTCCCTGGCATACCGGAATGGGTTGTCATCTTTCTTATCTTTTTTTATCTCATTCCCGAAAACATCATATTTATACATTAATTAAATCATAATCCGAGTACATCTCCTCCTTCTGCTTCTGTAATAAAATACACTACCTGACCAGCTCACTGGTTTCGCTAAATCCAAGAGCCTTAAAATAACCATATTCTTTTGAATACTTCTTAATCTTCCGAAATGTTCTTGTATCGATGTCGTACACCACAAAACGTTGGTGTGCATCCTTATCCCCTTTTGCCTTTTTATCATAAAAATGCATCACAATACAGCCATCCAGATAATACAGGAACTCCCCTGTAACATGTTTCAAATCCCAGATAATAGGATCACACGATGTATTTTCCTCTTCTCCATCAACATCATCTTTATAGGGAATAGAATTCTTCCAGAGATACTCTGTAACTTCTTTTTCAAACCGAAGGCCTGAACCATCCAATGCCTGACAGCTAAACATAAGCCATGCCTCCCAGTCATTATACTCGCCAGTTATCCTGACAGCAACATACAAGCGGCCTTCACAGTAATAAGATTGCTCAATATCAAATCCCCCCCATCCTTCCTCCCCATTTACTTTATGTGCAAAAGATTTCCATGTTATTTCTGACTTTTTTATTTCTTTCCGTAACTTTTCCCGGCTGAAAAGCTTTACTTTTTTTCCTGACTGGAGATCATATCTCGCAAACCATTTTAAAAGATAAGAATGGTTAGGGGCTTCATCCTGTGTTTCGAAATATAAGTTACTACCTTCTTTCTCTACAAAGTCTCTAACCCCTCCCTTTTCCCCAATATAAATAGATTTCCAATCTTCAAGATCTAACTGGTACATCTTAGACCAGTTACCCTTATAATATATTTTATTGTTCTGTATAAAGGGAATTCCCTGTCTGTCTTTTATGATTCCCCACACTGAAAGATGAGAACCAATACCCATGTTCAGCACTTGTTTTTGTTTTGTCTCCAGATTAACTTTATATATTTTTTCATCTGCACAGTAAACAATCTCTTCATTGGTCTTTGTTACCAGGCAATCCAATTGTTTCACTTTTGCTATCCTTTCTTTCTGGGGCATTAGGGGACGTTTCTTCTTTGATAGTGGCACATGCCAGAGTTCACAATTATTTCCTTCCCTGTAGCATGAGAAAAAAATACTGTCATTATCCACCCACAGTACCTCTGTCCAATAATAATCCTTCTTTTTCCCCCCCATTTCTATACACAAATCATAACATTTTGTTCTTCTGCCACACAGGTCATACTGGTAAATCTTCTGATCCCCATCTCCCAGATAAATATTTTTATCATTGGCATACCTTAGTGTACTGATGTTATCTGTCTGTATTTTTTTACTTTTATCAGTCTTCACTGCTGCCTCTGTTACACATACCATAGAGCCACTAGCAGTAGCTATGCTGCCAGTGGTATTGCTTTCAATAGAAGAGCCTGTTGAACGATTACTTACGTTCTTGTTTTTATCTGCGGTACAGGAACAGATAATAGCAATACATAAAATACATGCTATAATTATTTTTTTCATCATGATAGCGCTCCTATCCAAAATATTTTAAGGTTTCATTCAGGTATAATACTGATTCACGTATCGCATTGGTGTAACGAAGATTATTTTTTCTTTTCACCCTAAACCACCCCCACTTTCCCTTTGTAGAATCATACCCAAACATCCTGTTTGGATTGTCTTTTAGGTTACTGTGTTTCTTTGTATCCTGCTTAATTTTACCATTTTGATATATCCAATCTGAATGGTATATTTTTTGATACTTATCCATATTAACTCCCCTATTCTTTTTCAATTCCTTCTTATATTTCTCTAAGTCGCCAGCATAACTATGTGCGGGATAATCCTGTATCGAATGAAGCACACAGCCAAGCAGAAGTACCTTTTCCTCTTTATGACCTGCACATTTAAAACTTGCTTTAGCTTCCTCCTTTAGCTTTGTAAGCCTCTCTTCATTTTTTCCATGGAATATATTATGCTTCCACAAGTTTTGTTTTAACAATATCTTTTGGGGATAGGAATCTTTATAACCACTTTTCATAAAATTAATATACTTATTAATTTTATTTTTTAACTTTTTAATCTCCTCTTTTTGTTTTTTACTCTTTTTCTTTATTTTCTCTTTATTATATAACTGTCGCTCTGCATCAATAAGATCAGGATAAATACAACCATCCAACAAAGTTATTTTATTCATATATATACAAAAAAGACGCTTGTCTTTGCCATATATCATATATTGATTTCGTCCCTCTATTCTATTTACCAGTGATGGAAGAACTTGTTCTAAAGCCTTCTCAGTAATGGTCTGATGCACATATTCATCCTCTTTACCAGCCTTTTTAAGCGTCCCCCAATGCCCACTGGGATCTATCTGGTTCACACCATCATTATCACAGTAAGTATAGAGGTGCAGGCTCAGCGGATCGTCCTCTTCCCCGGTATAGGTATCCCTTGTCAGGAATCTTCCCAGCCCCGGCGCATAATATCTTGCCCTCAGGTAAATATTACCCGTCTCGCTGTCATAGTACTCCCTGGCATACCGGAATGGGTTGTCATCTTTCTTATCTTTTTCTATCTCATTTCCGAAAGCATCATAATCATACTGGCGCAGGATCTTCCCCTCTTTATCCACCAACTGGACGGTATCACCGTGGGGATTTGTGACATAATACTGGCGTTCCGTCCCTTTTCCTGTATCGGCACAGATCAGGCTGTTCCCACGGAGATACCGCCTGCTTACCTCACCCTTGCCATCCAGTTCCAGAACGATCTGGTCACCATCCCAGATATAAGTTGTAGTCTTTCCGTTTACGGTCTTGCTGGCACGGTATCCCTCGGCATTATATGTATAGGCAGCTTTCTGGTTTCCAGTCAGGGTACGCACAAGGCGGTCTTCGGCATCATAGGTATTGACCACATTATCATTGAGGCGGTTGTCCCCCAGTGTTACATTGAGACCGAATACCGGGGTGTCCTCTTCCATCTCGTTCCGGTGCACCGTGGCAAGCTGATTTCCGGCAGCATCATATTTATAAAGTGCCACTGCATCCTCTTTGGTTTTCGTGTTCAGTGTGTCCGTCCGCTGCAGCCGGTCATTTCTGTCATACCGATAAGCGGTCTGCTTCTTACCCTGTGTAACGGTCTTTCTGTTGTTATGTGAGTCATAGGTGTAGGAAATGGGATCTTCCCCCGTATGGCTCTCTGTCAGCAGCCTTCCCATCTGGTCATAAGTATAGGCTGCATCCCCCGTCTGCTTCTTCCCTTCTTTTGTCTCTTTTTTCTCCTCCTCAGAAGTTTTCTGTCCATTCAGTCGGTAGGCAGCGGTATAAGAAGACAGCTCCTTTCCACTTCCTGCCCGGTTCGTCAGGCTGGTGACATCCCCGGCACAATTATAAGTATAACTGGCGGAGGGACCTTCTTTTCCTCCCTCGCTGGTGATAAGGCTGCCGTCCTGGTCATAGGTATAGGCGGCGATCTCTTCCGGTGTACTGCCATCATGCAGGTTCACATGAGTGAGGCGGGACATCCCGTCATACTCATAGGATAATGACAGTGCCGTCTTTCCTCCTGCAGATACCCGGAAAGAACGGCAGTTGTCCCCGCCATCATAGGTGTAGGTTTTCTGTACCATCTTCCCGGCAGCCTTTTCCTCTTCTCTTACGATAAGCCCTGTCAGATTATTATAAGTATAGGTGATTCCGTCCGCTTTGACAAGATTTCCATATTTATCATACTTACAGGTGTGGCTTATCTCTTCACCAGTCTCATGGTCTTTTGTTTTCTGCGACACCATACGGCCCTGATAATCAAAGGCAGTATCTGTGGTATCACCGTTTCTGTCCACCGTGCGCGTCTGGTTCCCATATACATCATAAGTATAGGTCTCCTTGTTCCCTTCCGGGTCTGTGACAGAGGTAAGCTGGTTCTTTTTATTGTAGGTATATTTTGTCTCACTGTAATTATCTTTCTTATTTCCCCCTGTGACCTCTATATGGTATTTTTTCCCGGCATAAGTGTAACTGTCCTTTCCCTCTCCCTCACAGACAGTGATGTTCAGGGGTTCTGTCATGCCGGTGAACTGGCGGATCTGGTTGCCTTCCACATCATAGGCATACTGTACATACTGTGGCATGCCGTCTTCCGAACATGTCTTTACACAGGTGAGTTCTCCCTCTTCATTATATGTATACTCAGTTCTGCTGCTGGTATCTGCAGTAAGCTGCTCCTCCACGGCAGTAACCCTGTCCTGGTCATCATATTCTGTTGTGATGAGCTGTGTCTTTAGAGTCCCATTTTCTTTTTCCACCGGCCTCCATTCCTGTGTCTGCCTCCCCTGCAGGTCATATTCATAGCGGGTGGCATAGTCCTCTGCCACACCACGGGGCGTATAACTTTCCGTAAGCTGTCCTCTGGTACCATAGTTATTTTTTGTAATCTGCTGCTCCCATTTTCCTGTACCGAACAGTCGGCTCTGGGTGGTAGTGACCGTCGGGTTTCCCCTGTCATCATATTCATAACTGTTTTTTGTCTCCTGTGATAGATTCCACTTCCCGCCCTTATAGTCCTGTATGGTTGTATGATCCGATATGGTGATACCAAAGTCATCATATTCACTGGCAGTGACAATCTCCCTTTTCTCACCATCGCAGCTTACAGTAGCTGTCTCCGATATGATATTCCCTTCTTCATCTGTGACAGTAACTGTCACAGTTTCCGACAGTATATGACTGTCAAACTGTGTGTAATAACGTTCCATGTCCACCTGCTCCTGATAAGCCGAGGGATCCAGCTCTTTCTCATATGTGGTAGAGATGGTCTGCTCCTCTCCTGGTTCTTCTTCTGTCCTGCTGACAGTCCAGGAGGAACAGTGTGCAGCATCCACAGCACCGCCGGAGAACTCTGCGCTGACGATCTCTTCCCCATAATCATCATAGGTGTGGCGGCTGGCACTGAGAACCTCTTTTCCTTTTCCGCCTATATCATAGTGTACTTCTTCTTTGCCGTCTGGAGAGCTGGTCACGGCTTCACCAGACGGGTCAAAGGGATAGATCCGCTCTTCCACCAGCCGGGTCTCCGGAGCTGCCATCTCGCTCTCCTCTTCTTCCCCTCCTTCTGTTCCCTCTTCTCCATAGTCATACTCGCTTTCAGTCCATATCCCTGCCCCTTCATCTTTCCGTATTATCACATTTCCAAAAGCATCCATGATCTCCACAATACATCGCCCATACTGGTCCAGTGTCATATTGGAGAGAAGGTCTTCTGACGTATAGGATCTCTCAGATGCCTCATAAGGTGAGCCTGCCGCATAGGTAACATGGTCTTCTGCACCCGTCTCTTCATTATAGGTGGTTTTGTCTGTCATGCCATTCTCATCGGTCATAGTCAGTTCATTTCCAAAGAAATCATAGGTATAGGCAGCCTGCCTGTATGTCTTGTTCTGGCCGGGGTCTTTGGAGGAATAGATCCCCCTCTCCTGCTGGATCAGCTGCCCCATCCCATTATATTTATAAGTACTGCTTGTATAAGATTCCGGATCAGAGACACGGTCCGGGTATTCCACTCCCTTGATCTCATTCCCTTGTGCGTCATAGGCATATTCCACCCTGTTCAGTGTCTGGTAATCCGCATTTCCCTTCTTCATCTGCTCTTCCTCTGCGGCGATGCTTGTTCCATCCGGCGTAAGGGTGTTTACTGTCCTATATATTATATTGGATGCCGTATGGGATTCACAGGTCTTTATGGCCGACAGCGTGTATCCTTTATCCTCCATAGGGTACCCACCGGACTGATCAAAATACGTTATGGTCTGTGTGAAAAGCGATTCCTTTCCCTTATATTTGGAAAGGTATGCCTTTGGCGCTGTCTCTGTCACCACATTCCGGTAACGGTCATAAGCGAATCCTCTTTTTATTGTCTTCGGCCTGCCGCTCCGTTTCTTTCCATAACGCTTCTCTGTCTGCAGCACTACAAGGGAACCCGTACCACTTCTGTCATATTGGTACAGAGTTTCGTTCTTTCCGTTGCTCTCTTCTGTCTCGTTCTCTATCAGCCTGTTCAGGTTATAGTGGTACAGGCTGGCCTGTTTCGCCGGCTTACTTTTGAGCTGCAGTGTCTCTGTATCCAGCTTTTCCCTCTTATAAGCATAGTCGGACATCTTCCCATTATCTTTATGCTTTTTGGGGCTGTAACCGCTGACGACAGATACCGTCTGCAGCCCCTCTTCCCCATACTGCCATGCCTCATGCTTCTCATCATCCAGATCATCAAAGGTAACAATCTTTCCCTTCTGTTTCTGAAAATAATCGTATTTGATGCCGCCTGTCTTTTTCTTTGTCTTTATATCCTGTTCATATTCTCTTGTGACATAGAAAAACTGGGTCACAATATCTCTCTTCTGCCCGGCTCCGGCATCCCTGGTTCCCCGGACCGCCCCGGCACGGTATTCATAATTGTCTGTGCTGCCGTCTCTCTCCACGCTTTTTATCAGATATGTTTCATTGGTGGCAGCGCGCTGTGACGCCACACCCGCCCCGGCTGTATTCACCAGGCTCTCTACCGTGCGGTAACTGTATTTTTCCTTTCTTCCGCTGACTGTCACCTGATTCAGGGTACTCCCATACAATTTTGCTGAATCCATGGTGGTATAGGAGGTTTCCTTTATATTGTATTTTATTGTTTTGCCAGATACGCCTCCTGCCGCCTTTGTGCCCTCTACTGTTATTTTTTCTAAAAAACGCATTCCATGCTTTTCTGCCCCATAGTGAAACTGGATCTTCCGTCCCACAGAATCAGTAATGGTATCAAAATATATCTTATCACGGTAGGTATAATGAATCGCATTGCCGTGGGCATCTTTCTGCAGCACCACTACGCCATCCTGATTGAAGTAAGTACGCATCCCTGTCTTATCCCGTAGAAAATAGCGGCATGCTGTCCCGTCTACCGTCCTGTTGATCGTCTCCAGTTTTATATCTTCATAAGGATAATTCTCAAGCCCGGTGATGGTATAACTTTTTGTCTTTTCCTCTGCCTGGGTGCTGACTGCCATAGTGCCGGTACTGCCCATATGGAGGAAGACAGGTTTTTCTGCCCAGCCGCTTCCCTCCCCGCTCTTTACTGTCATAGTCTCGATCCAGGGAAGATCAAATGCCCATCCGGTACTGATTCCATAGACATTCTGCTGCCGGCTGCTGACCACCTTGGTGCGCTGGGTGTCTGTCTCGGTCCGATCTGCGCGTTTCTTCGTCTCATCATCAAGATAATTCACCAGCATCCCTTTCACGGCCCCGGGATGGCCATTCAGTATTTTTTCCGCCACAGCGATGGAATGCTTCTTTCCTTCCCCTGTCTTGAAAAATACATCATATGTCCTAACTTTCAGGCTGTCCACATGTTCTGCCAGTGGGCTTCCTATATTGGCATTGTTGCTGTTATAATACCGGGACAGTTCAAAGTCCATGCCGCCTGTCCCCTCCAGATAAAGATCTGTCCGGCGCAATATCAGGTGTCCATTCGATGTATCCACGCCCTCTTCTGCCTCTGCTTCCAGTGGGGATCCGGCTGTCTTGTCATAGAAGATATCCTTGTATGTATTGGTGTAAGCAGCCTCCAGTGCTGTATCGTATACCGTATTCACTGCATGGGACTGCATATCCGGAAAAGCGATGCCAGCCACAAACCCAAACAGGGCAGGAAACAATCCAACAAGCAATTTTTTCATTGTAAAAGATCTCACACTAAGCCCTCCTAGTTCTTCTTTCTACCTGCATCTGCACTGTGGTAACAGTATCTGCCAGTCCCCTGACCGGAACGGACTGATATGCCTGTGCTGTCTCGCCTGTCTCCATCGTATCACGGAAAGAGAATACAAGAACTCCTTTATCTGGTGCACAGTGTATCAGCTTTATCCCATCTTTTCCCTTCTCCAGTTCCTCCCTCTGCATAAAGGAAGAGAGGCGGCAAAAAGAGAGTACTTTAGGATCCGTTCTCAGGGTAATGATATATTCTGTATCATCTTCTGCCCTGCCCGCTGTCGTCTGGAGTTCATAGTCCTCGCCTTTCTTGACCTCCATCTGTTTCGATATGGCGGTATTGTCCAATGTATATTTCTCTACTACATCCAGTGTACCGAATCCTGTCATTGTGCCACCGATACTGTAGAGTGTGGTATCCACAGCCTGAATCTGTGCTTTTTCTTTTTGCAGGTTCAGAATCGGCTCCTGCGCCCATTCATCTGTATAAATGTTATAAGAAACAACCTGATTCGTCTCTTTCTCTTTGTTCATATAGATTTTCCCATTTATGACAGTTCCTGATGTATAACGGTCTGCATTAGCGAAAGGACACATTTTTCCCGCGTTATCATATTCTGCTGTCTCAGGCCGATATTCTTCCACATACATGCCCTTTCCGGAATTTCCTTCTTCCCGCAGCACGAAGATCCGCCCATCTATGGTAAATGCCTGCACAATGGTGCTTTTATCAGCATAAATATGTTCTTCCCAGCGGTCTTCTGTGGGATCATAGACATCCACTCTCTCTGTCGTCCCGATCTGGGAGAAGGCATAGATCTTTCCTTCATGGACTGCTGTGCTGAGTTTCGTCCGTGGTTCTGCCATATCTTTCTTCTTCTCCCATGTCCCCGTAACAGTGTCATAAACAAATACTCCGTTATATACCTTCGCTTTAGAACTGCTGGAGGATTGCCCGCCAATAACATAGATCTTTGTTCCTATAACTGCCATAGCAACATGGCAGATTCCATCTGCACTTCCTGGATAATCCGTCAGCCTCGTCCATGTTTCTTTCTTTGTGTCATAGGCTTCCAGTCCGGTGAGCGAGACAAGCCCGCGGTTCCCAGCCAGACTTTTCTCACCACCCAGCACATAGATCTTCCCATCGCATACGGCACTGGAGAAATTTTGTCTCTCTTCCAGCATAGGAGTGCTGTAGCTCCAGGGCGAATGGCTGTCTGTATTGTAGATCCTTCGGGATTCCTCTCCTGTGAGCTCACTGCTCTCCCTCGGCGTAACAGTAAAAGCAAGTGTCTTACCCGCTGTACTGTCTGTGTAGGCATATTCATATATTGTACCCATTACTACTGTTTCACTTACTTTTCCTTTGGCATCATAGACTGCCACCAGATATTCTTTCGCTTTCTCAATGGGGTTCCATGAGATTATGTAGCGGTCCTGGCCTTGTTTCCCTGTGAGCGTTGGCACAGCGAAACGCTTCTTCAAAGTAAGAGTGTAGCTGCCTACGGCGTTGCCTTTGGTACTGGCTTTCAAGTAATGCCTCCCATTATAGCTGCGAATAAAGGCAAGATTATCTGACTCTCCACTGTTGTCATCATAACCCAGGCGGTTCTTGTCCTTGTCATACAATGTCCCCTGTGTGTCTAATGTTGAGGTGGTATATAAATCATAGGCGATACCTGGCTCTGCATCAAAGTAGTAATAATTTTCCTGTCCGGTTTTCAGAACATCTCTTTTGACTGGCTGGTTTTCCTTTAATTCCTCTGCCCCGTCAAAGCCTACGATCTCATAGCGAATGGTAAAATAAGGATTCTTGTCCAGCCTTGCCTGTATCGTGCCGTTGGTGTTTTCTGCTGCCAGGGCGATGCCATAATCAGCCTCCCCTTTGTACCAGCCTTTTACAATACCAGTGATATCTGTCGTATAGCTGCCTTTTTTAGTGAGGCTGACAGCCCCGGCAGATGTGGTTTCATATGCCGGACGGTTATTGTACGTCACTTTTTTTGGGCTCCAGCTTTCCTTCACCTTATAGATACCAATGTCAAAAGTCTTTCCTGCCCCCAGCTTTAATGTCTTTTCACTATTTAAATGAAAGCTGGCAGACAGGATCTGTGCGTTCCGGTTTTTCAGTTCATCCAGTTTTGACATTTTGGTGAATGCAGTACATTTTCCTGACTGCAGCAGCAAGGAACTGTCATAGGTATAGTTTGCTGATGGTGCCCCTGCATAGGCAGCGCCGATCCGGACATCCCTTTCGTGCTTGTCTGTGATAGTGGCAGTCCGCAGTTGTATGGGAAACTTTCTCTTTTTACTGTTCCACCATCTCTTATCCGGCGTGATGGTAAGGGTTTTCTTTTTTTTATTATAGGTAACTTTTACTTTCGTGGAAGATACCCCTTTCGCATCCGTAAGTATAGTTTTCAGACGGGTATATCTAGTCTTTCCTTTCTTTGTGCGGAAATATACCCTGCCATTTTTCACTTTTACTTTAAGGTTTCCACTGTTGATACGATAGGTGATGGAACGTTTTTTCTGTTTTTTTGTAATTGTAATGATCTCCGTCACCTTTTCCGGATAGATCTGATAGCATAAATTTATACCCTTCCGGACTTTTTTGTACTGAACCTGATTCTGGTTCTGAAGATCTGTTTTTTGTTTCTTTTTGGGATTTTTTATGACTGCCCTGGCTGCACGCAGCTTCTTTCCCTGCAGTGCCCATGACAGGGCAGAGGATCCCCTTTTCAGTTTGATCAGGGAATGTGCATCGGCTTTTGCCGCTGCCTGGATCTGCAGGCTGGTGGATTTTGTTTTGTAATATTTCTTGCCAGAGGCTTTTTTCAATGTCGTATTGATCTCTTTCCATTTGCCATCTCTGGAAAAAACTCCGGATTCTTTGTAATGGACTGGCATGGAATAGACAGCGGCAAGGCAGGTGCCGTCAGACATCCGGAACTGTTTGGTAAACCGGTTCCTGCTGCCCGTGATCTCACTGGTGATGGAAGCTTTGTTTAAAGTTATATCCTCCTGTGGTGCTTCTCCGCTGTCTGTAGTATCAGCTTTGATGATCTCCTGTTGTTTCCTGCCGCTGGCCATGCCAGATGCTGTTACCGATATGGTCAGCATAATGGCTGCCAGCCGACAGAGCTTTCTTCTTGTGTTTCTCATATCGTGTCCTCCCATTTTATTTTTCAAACGATTTTGATATATGTCTCTATATATAATAACGATTGAAAAAGCTGAACTGGGACAAAATTTTTTATTCTTTGGCATTTTAACTAAATTGATTACAGAATTTTTGTATATTTTGCATAATTCTAAGTTTCCTCATTCCTCTGCAGGGAAAATTTCATTGTGACCACCGTCCCCGCACCGAGTTCACTGGCTACCTGAATGCTTCCGCCCATTGCATCCAGGACATAGCGGGCAACGCTCAATCCGATCCCAATGCTGCCTGACATTCCGGAACTCATTTTCCTATGGGCAAAAGGCATAAACAGCTTTTTCTTCTCTTCCTCTGTCATGCCAATACCGCTGTCCCTGACACAAAATACAAAAGAATCTGCTGTATCTGAGCCAGGTAATTTCTCTGATGTGATCTGGATGCCTCCTCCTGTCCGGTTAAATTTCACTGCGTTTTCGATTACGTTATACAACGCCAGCTTGATCCTAACCTTATCTCCCAGATAGATACCCTGCAGGTCTCCAGTCCAGCTAAGGGAGATCTGTTTATCGCGGATCAATGTCTGGCAGAATGCATGGCACTCGTCTTTCAGATCTCCCACATCAAACCGCTCATTGACCAATGGAATCCCTCTTTTATGTACCATCGCCATATCTACAATATTAGATAGAACCAGCTTAAGATGTTCTGTCAGCCGGTTCATAATTGTAAGATAATATTCTGTTTTCTCTGTATCTTCCAACTTGATACTCAGGTGTACCAGACGGTTTAACTCAAAGACTGCCTCCACCGGAATCCTCAATTCCTGACAAAATTGTTCCAGAAAGTCCATCTTTATATTATTTTCCTCTTCTGCCCTCCACAGATCATCTTCCAGTCTCCGGCGGTTCCTTTCTGTGGCCAGCCACCTGTCATTTATATCTGTGACATAGTACAACACTTCGTCGGAGATCCCTGCCTTTTTCTGTGCCACATACTCTGCCTGCACCCAGTGGTATTCGCCGCCTACATGACGTCGGCATTTATAAATAAACGTCTGGCTCTCTTCTCCACTGCAGAATCTCTCTTTTAGGTTCTCCACACCAAATTTAGCTGTAAACTCATCTCTGAAATCCGGATGCACCAGCTCCATGGAAGCCCTGGCAAGCCATTTTTCATAAGAAATACTTCCTGCACTTTCTGTTCCTGAAAGCTCCAGGTATTCCTGTTCCTCTGAATCTGCCCGGATCAGATGGCTGACTCCTGTCTTCATATTCAGTAAGGCAATCCTGTGATAGGCAGCCGCCATAATATGAAGTGTCTCCATGTAGACTTTCTCTTTTCTGTTGTAGACTCGTTTTCTGTGACGAATATGCATATTATCCTCCATTGCGCATGTTTGCCTTATATAATGAAGTTTGCCCATGCGCACACAAACCTCCTTCTGACACTAAAACCATGTCCAGTATACACTATCTTTTTCCAAAATATAGAAAAATGACCTTAAACTGTGCTTTTTCTTAACTAAACTGGATCCGGTCCTGTAAAGTGCTCCAGAAATCCATTTTTCAGGACAACACCAATCTCCAGTATCTCCCGCCGCCCTTTTAAATATATGTACCGATTTACCGCATCTATCTTCTTCACAAAATTTTTATTTACTACCGTTCCCCTGCTGCACTGCAGGAAATCCTCAGAATCCAGTTCTTTCAGCAATGCTTTACAAGTCTTATAAGGTACGGTCACTTCATCCTCTGTCGTCACGATCTTTAGATCATGCCGCTTGCTCTGCGCATAAATGATTTTTCTGATCTCGATGGAGTAGATGACTCCGCCTACCCTGTAATACAGGCATCTGTCTTTTGCATTCTCCGTCCGGAACTGGATGGCATCACGTATTACCTCTTCCAGTTCATCATAATCACAAGGCTTTTCGATAAACCTGTAACAATGGATTGATGAATACATCGTCAGTTGTTCATCATATAATGCAGTCAGAAATATGATAGGAGTAAAATGATATCTTGATACCATCCGTA
>CANRWA010000090.1 GCA_947643415.1 uncultured Clostridia bacterium
AGAAACGCCCGAAACGTGCCTTTGAAATGAGCCGATAGGAAAGAGAGGATTGATTTGATATGACAGATATGGAGAAAAAAGTTATGATACGGCTGTGCGCTAAAATTGCAGCAGAAACAGACCTTTACGAAACGGACAAGGAAGTACAAAATCTGATAGACTGGGTATGTTTGTCGGAGCAGATAAAGGAAAACAATAATACAATCCGCAATCTGACCGGGGAATATAAAAAGATAGAGCCGGATTGCCGGGAGGGAGTGCGGGCGCAGTTGGAGCGTATGAAAGAACTTTGCAAAGAGCGCAATAGTCTGTATGAGAAACAGAATGATTTGAAAGGGCAGAAGTGGAAGATTGAGAAGTCGTTGGAACGATAAGAAATGTAGGGCGTGGCGGTTGTCATGCCCTATGTTTTTATGGTAAATGGAGCGTGAAAGTGATATAATCAAATTCGTAAATCATAAAGTTGCAAAGGTGGGGTATAGGTGAACTTGAATAAAATCAAATCTATTTTACCGGATTTTCAAATGAGCCACTTCAATATGTTTGATACGATTATATTTTTGAAATGGGAAACAACATTAGATAATAATTCTTGGGAAGAACATACAAATTTAATATTAGGTATGACCAGTCCAGATAATTATAAGATTTTCATAGAATTTGTAGATGTAAATTCTTGGCGCTTTCATGGAAGTGGTAAAATTTCTGGATTTTATATTAAAGATATGACCGTGAGAGGATATGAAAATAATTCAAAGTATGAGGTCGGTGATTATGAAGAAAATGAAATAGGATTTTATTGTTCAGATGTTATAATAAAGAGTTTTGAAAGACGATGATTTTATAAATGAAATTATGGATTGAAAGCGAGAATAGAGTATGAACAGGTCTGCAAGTGATATATTTAGATTAGAACACGAAATAATAACAAAGTGTGGCATATCGAAAGAACGTTTTCGTAAAGTGAGTGAAAACCAGTGGGAAAATATATATCAAAAGATTGCAGAAAAATATGCGGATAAAACAAAAACGTGGAAAAACGGTCTGCATTGGGCTAATACGAATGGTTATAGTCCTAAAAGCATGAAAAAACTTCTTGGGTGCTATGCGGTTGATTATTCAACATGGTTTCATTTTTTGCCTCAAATTATAAAAGAAGAAAATAAAATGGTTTATTTTCTAATCGACAAGAGCAGCGATTGGTATTGTGGAGAAGAATTTTGGATATTTGAAAGTTATGTATCTGAATTAGTGAAAGCCCTTGATTTACTAAATCATACAGCTTTTTTAGATAATGGCTGGTTAGATTATTATGTTGTTTCAAAAAAATATCAATGGATTATCGGCTTCAATCACCACGATATTGTTTCGTGTATTGGAGAGGGATTAAACCTTGACTGTTTCAAAAATCAATAGTTTTATTTTCAAAGAAGCGGAAAGATGAGATATTATTATATTTAAGGAGCGTCAATATGAATAGTCTACAAAAAGGTTCTATTTTAACGTTGCTGAAAACGGATGAAATGAGCAGCAACTATACAAATAATTATTGGTTCTCATATAAAGACTATCTGGACCCGGCAGATGATTTTACGGATTTTTGCTGTGAATGTCTTGAGGGAAAGCATGAATATATTGCCTTGATTGAAAATTTAATCAATAAAGATAAAACGGCAAAAATCTTTGTGCAGGTTTATGGGCTGGACAATAAAGACAAGGTTATAACCGCAGATACTTTGATTATTTTCAGTAAACTATCGCTTGTGGAAATAAAGCAGATTTTTAATGAACCAAAAGATATATTTCCGAGTGATATTGGAGAAGAAACAGATTTTTCACAACCAACTTTTATGATTGGGGATAATGGGGAATTGATTTCAATTACAGAACTATCCCATGAGGGGCAGCGCGTTTACTATTGCTGGTGGGACTAACGTTCTTGTTATTGAATCAATGTTTTTCCTTGTTGATGGTACAAACATGGTGCTAGCACCATGTTATGAAGGCGTTTAAGGAGAAAATGTGTGTTGGCGTTGTTACGCTTTAGGCTTTGGGAATACCTTATTTTACAAGGCATTTGGAATATGAACAGGGCGGGGAGGATATTTTATACCTCTATCCTCAAAAATAGCTTTTATTGCGTAACATTTCAAAAATCGACTACCTTGTCGGGATTGTGTTTCTGTTGAAAATCTTATATAGTTGAGGAAAGTATGGTATCCAAGAAAAACAAACGAAAAATAGTATATGAAGGAACAAATTATTATTGGTATGTGAGAATTAATGAGCATGGTCATAGAGTACATATTATATCAGATGATAAAAAAGTGCATTTGGAGTATCCTTTTTTGGATACGGAAATTCCTGTTACACCACAGGATATTAGAAACTATTTGAAACAATATTATGCCAATATCTTATAGGGAACACTTTTACGAAAAAGTACAAAAAAGGATTTTCAAAAATGGATTGCTAATTTGTGGGGATTTGCTATAATAGATGCGTGGCAACATTTTGGCAACAGAAAATCAGCAAGCCATAATAAATGATGTAATTGATGTAAAAATGGGCGTGTATTTGCATAAAACTTAAATAAAAATAGTTAATATTAACAAAGAACACGCCGAGTTCGAGTAAGTAAAAAATATCACGCTACAACATCATTTTTGCTTTCTATCACAAAAAAATGCAAATTGATTTTCGCTAACAAAAAGACAGCGGAACAATCAACAGCCTAAATAAAAAGTTAGTGACAGGTAGCAGAAAGCAAAAGGAATCAGTAAAAAATATAGAATCAAATAGAACAGACCTTTGAAAGATTGAGTATTATCATCAGTCTTTCGGAGGTCTATTTTTATTACTATGAAGTAGCTGATTTTTCAAAGCGTGTCAGGAAAGTTTTTTTCTTAATAGAGTGTCAAATCCAGTAACTATGCGGTTTGCAGACGATTTAGCAGAACTTAAAATTAGAATTTTATGAGGAAGGAAAACCAATATTTTATGATTTTATGTAGCAAAAGTAAGCGGTTCGGGAACGATTGGGCGTTGGAGTGTAAAGCATTTTACCTCTAAAATATAAATTTGTGATGCAGAAATGAGATTTGCTAAAGGACTTTCAAATGAGCTTGAAATGAGATTGTAACAGGGTGGATGATTTGCAAATGGACTTTCAAATTGGACTTGTAAAAGCGAAAGTGGATTTGCATTTTTTGAGGGTGTAAAAGCGAAAATCATTTTTTGCGTGACAAAAAAAATGAGAACCCGCATAAACAGGGCGTTTGAAGCCTATCAAGGTTCTATTTGATAACAAATTGATAACACTGGCTGAAAAGAGTTTATTCATATTTCGCCGGAGGTTATCAGGTAAAATCCAACTGAAACCAATAGAAAAGGTCTTACTGAATTGAGTGAAATCAATTTGGCAAGACCTTTTTTGTTGGTATTTTTATTGCATATCTTGTTCAGCTTTTCGTTTTTCGCGTAGTGCTGCCCGTTCCCGGCGAGTTCGTTCGACTTCCATTTTGGGATAGGTATAACGCCATTGATCATACTGATCTTTTGTAATCTCGCCGGATTGGAGCTTTTGCTCCTGTTGAAACCATTGATAAAGCATGTCGTAGAGTTCCACATAGTCCATCCCAGTGCTTTTGTCCAGTCGGAGGCAGAGTTCACCGTCAATCTCTCCGATTTTCAGACCACGGGTATCTTCCAGGGTAAAGAGAGTGTGCATCAATCCTATATTGCTATCAATGTCCGGGACATCTAATGCATGGGGAGATACTTCAAGAATCTGTGCCAGTGCATTTAAATATTTTTCTTTGGGACTGCGGGTGCCTTTTTCGTATTGGGCGATTCGGACATCAGCTTGAGAGTCGCTGAAACCGAGCATTTTCCCTAAATACTTTTGCGTAAAGCCACGGAGTATCCTAAAATAATGGATTCTTTCGCCAATAGCCATAATCATGCTCTCCTATCTGTTTATTGATAGGTTGAGTATAACATAAAAGTATAGAAACAATCAAGAAAAACCAATACAAAAAAGTTTAATAATTTCTGTAAAACCACTTGACCAATACAAAAATGTATAGTAATATGTGACTATACAAAAAAGTATAGAAAACAAAGAAAGAGAGGTAGCCTATGGAGAAAATGTTTATGAGAGTAAGCGAAGTCATGGAGGCTCTGGATGTTTCCGAGTCTTATGCTTACAAATTGATCCGAAAACTTAACAAAGAACTGGAAAAGACAGGGTGTGTTACAATCCCCGGCAGGATTGACCGCAAGTTCTTTTACGAACAGTTTTACGGTACACAGTCATATGAGGGGAGGGATTAAAAATGCCGGTATACAAAAATGAGAAAAACGGAACGTGGTATGTGATGGCTCGTTACAAGGACTGGAGAGGTGAACGCAAGCAGAAATGCCAGCGGGGATTTACCACCAAACGAGAGGCGCAGGAGTGGGAACGGCAGTTTCAGTTGCAGAAACAGGCAAATATGGATATGACATTAGAAAGTTTCTGCAAGTTGTATGAGGCAGATGTGCGTCCACGATTAAAAGAAAACACATGGCTTACAAAGGAAAGCATTATTCAAAGCAAAATTCTTCCTTATCTGGGGCAGAGAAAAATGTCTGAGATCACGGCAAAAGATGTGATTGATTGGCAGAATGCAATGCGGAGCCAAAAAGGGAAAACAGGAAAAACCGTATCTCCCACCTATCTGAAAACGATTCATGGACAGTTGAGTTCTATTTTCAACCATGCGATTCGTTATTACGATCTGAATATCAATCCGGCGAGAAAGGCAGGAACCATGGGGACGGAGGAAAGCAAAGAAATGTTGTTCTGGACGAAAGAAGAATATCTGAAATTTGCAGAAGAGATGATGGATAAACCTCTTTCCTACTATGCATTTGAAATGTTGTACTGGTGTGGCATCAGGGAGGGAGAACTGTTGGCATTGACACCAGCGGACTTCGATTTCGATAACCAGACAGTAACGATCAATAAATCCTATCAGCGATTAAAGGGCAGGGATGTAATTACCAGTCCAAAAACAAAGAAAAGTAACCGAATAATAAAAATGCCCCAGTTTCTCTCGGAGGAAATGGAGGACTGTATGAAATTGTATTACAGTTTGAAACCCACAGATCGATTGTTTCCGGTTACAAAACACTATTTATCTCATGAGATGGACAGAGGCTGTAAAGCTGCCGGGGTAAAACGGATCAGGATCCATGACCTTCGTCACAGCCATGTTTCCCTGCTGATAGATATGGGATTTACAGCATTAGCAATTGGAGATCGGGTAGGGCATGAAAGCGAAAAGATTACTTACCGATATGCCCACCTGTTTCCTTCAAAGCAGACAGAAATGGCAGATAAACTCAATATTGAACGGATTGGAAGTGAGACAGAGAAAGGAGAAAACAAAGTATGTCAGTAAAGGTTTTGGACAGGCAAGGGCGTTGGAGAAATAAGATTGTGGCTTTCCGGGTATCACCGGAAGAAGATGAGCAGCTCGAAGCGGCTGTACGGCTGTCGGGATTAACAAAGCAGGATTATATTATCCGCCGTCTGCAGGAGAAAGAGATTGTAGTGGTCGGAAATCCCAGAGTGTACAAGGCTTTGAAAAATGAATTAGCGAAAGTACTGGAACAATTGGAACGCATAGAGGCAGGCGTCGGCGTTTCCAGAGATTTATTAGATACAATTGAATTGATCACAAATACAATGCAGGGTATGAAAGATGAAAAAAGCCTTTAAGTGTCGGCAAACACCTAAAGGCAGGGACTTGGTAAAATACCAAATTCAATCTATCTGTATTCTACCAGAGTCCCATAATGCTTTCAACCAGAAATGGAGGTAATTTTGAAAAACAGAAAAGCAGAGCCGGGACTCCGGCTGATCAATATGGAAGATGTTGCGGTGGAGCAGGTGGAATGGCTGCTCTATCCATTCATTCCCTATGGGAAAGAGACGATTATACAGGGCGATCCCGGAGAAGGCAAAACAACAATGGTATTGCAGATCATAGCAAAACTGACAAAAGGGGAGCCTGTGCTGCCAGAAAAAGATGGTGAGGAAAAACCAACAGAACAGATAGGTGAGCCAGTCAATGTGATCTACCAGACCGCAGAAGATGGGCTGGGTGATACCATAAAGCCCCGTCTTCTGGCGGCAGGCGCGGATTGTTCTAAAGTGCTTGTCATTGACGATAGTGAACAGCCGTTAACAATGTTAGATGAACGTCTGGAACAGGCAATCCAGCAGACAAACGCCCGTCTTGTAGTCTTAGATCCGATCCAGAGTTTTGTTGGAGCGGAAGTAGATATGCACCGGGCAAATGAAATCCGTCCACTGATGAAACGGGTATCTGTGCTGGCAGAAAAATACCACTGTGCGATCGTACTGATCGGTCATATGAATAAGAACAGCACTGGGAAATCTTCATACAGAGGGCTTGGTTCTATCGACTTTCAGGCGGCAGCAAGGAGCGTTCTGATCGTAGGGCGTGTGAAGAACGAGCCGGAGATTAGAGTAGTATGCCATGTAAAAAGTTCCCTTGCGCCAGAAGGAAAATCAATCGCTTTCCGTTTGGATAAAGACAACGGATTTGAGTGGATCGGGGAATATGACATCAGTGCGGATGATCTGCTGAGCGGCAATAATCGTGGACAGAAGATAAAAGAGGCAAAAGAGTTCCTGCTAGAGATATTGGCGGATGGAGCAGTCGAACAGAATCTGATTATTAGGGAGTCAGAAAGCTATGGCATTAAAGGGAAAACGCTTTGGAATGCGAAGAAGGCTCTTGGCGTTCAGTCGATAAAAACCGGCGGACACTGGTCGTGGGGATTGCCGGAACAATAAGTCAACATGGCAAGATTACCATTTCTTTAAGAATAGGTAATGTTGCCACCTTGAAAGGAGATTTGGATGAAGCAGGTTCAGATACCGCAGGAATTATTCATATTATTGCTCCGCTATCATCTGATGGAGGAAGACAGCCATGTGGATGAGATACGGATAGGATTGGAGAAAAAACTGGATGCGATGGTACTGCGTGAATTATATGGTAAGTCTAAGACTGCACTGACAGAGACAGAACGGGAAAAAGCCCGGCAGGAATATCTGGACAGGAGGGGGATACCGGACAGCTTTCGTTGGTAAAGATTTCTTTGGGGATATAGGACAGGAGCGTGGCACGCTCCTGTGATAGCGGACAAGGCGGAAGGAGGAATTTTATGATTATCCAGCCGGAACGTGGGACACGGAATATTAACGAAAAATTTTATGAGATGGAGATGAGACAGATTGCTATGCTTAATGAAATTTTTGGAGAGGTAGAGCTGACAAAAGGAGAAATGCAGACGTTGGTATGGCTTGCGGGATGGGAGGAAAGCACAGTGGCAAATGTGGTATCTGCAATGAGAAAAGCGATAGCAGCGGAAACAAAGCGGCTGGAACAGCCGCTCCGTCCATAGGACGGATAAGCTCCCGGCAGGGCGCAAAGGCAGCTTTTGATGGACGGAACGGCTGTCAAAAGTGCTTTTATGTACTTTCGACGAAAGTAACAAAGCTTATGCGCCGTATCCGGCGCTGAATACTACCCGAAGAGGGAGAAAGGAGAGTTATTGAAGAGGACAATCAGCTTTATGACAGGGAAAGGTTCTGTCAATCACAATAGCAGAAAATTCCATGCAAAGAATACAGATCCAGAGAGAAGTTATCTGAATGTGGAATACTGCAATGAAAATATCAAAGACGTTTATCATGAATTATTTGATGAAGCTTTAGCCCGTTATAATGAAAAACAGACGAGGAATGACCGCCGGATTGATGACTATTATGAAAAAATCCACGCTAGGAAACAGGAGAAGTCATTTCATGAGATCATTCTGCAGATTGGCGACAGGGAGACAATGGGAGCGGAAACAGAAGAAGGACGGCTGGCGGCAAAGATACTGGATGAATATATGCAGGATTTCCAGAGAAGAAATCCTACATTAAGGGTGTTTTCAGCTCATCTCCATATGGACGAGGCAACGCCCCATCTGCATATAGATTTTGTGCCATATACGACAGGAAGTAAGCGTGGACTGGATACAAGAGTATCCTTGAAACAGGCGTTGTCAGCTCTTGGTTTCAAAGGTGGAACGAGGCATGAGACAGAATTAAATCAGTGGGTGGCGGCTGAAAAGAAGCAGCTTGCCTCAATTATGCTGGAGCATGGGATTGAATGGGAGCAGAAAGGCACGCATGAAAAGCATCTGTCTCTATTGGATTTTGAAAAACAAGAACGGGCAAAGGAAGTGTCTGCGCTTGAGAAACAAAAAGCTGAGTTAGAAGAGCACAATGCTATTATGCAGGAAGTCAATGCAAAATATCTTGATCAGTTGGAGAACTTTGAGAAAGATATCTTCTCAGCGCAGGAAAGCCAGGAAGAAGCCAATAAGCAGGCAGAACAGGCAAAGAAAAAGGCGGCGCAATATGAGAAAAAGCTGACAGAGATTGCTCCTATGATAAAAGAGATGGAGCGATTTGCAGAGAAATATTCTGCTGATCCAGAAGAGGTATTGCCGGAGGCGGGAACGCTGGAAACAGGGAAATCCTACCGGGAGAAAAAGGCAAAGCCATTGATTAAGAAGGTCGTGACGGTACTGCGGTCAGTCTACCGGGCTTACCTCGATCTTTCCAGAAGATTTAACGATATGCAGAGGTCATATGAGAGGGCATGGAGTAAGGTTAATTCTCTTACAGCTCGTGTAGAAGAACTTTGGAATGAGAATAGAATACTAAAGGAAAGGCTGGGAGATTTTAATCGGATAGAACGGGCGTTAGGAAAGGATATGATTGAGAATATAGCTCAGAGGGAGAGAATGTTGGAGCAGGCGGAGAAGGAGCAGAAACGGGTGAAAAGACGAAAAATGGACAGAGGGGCAAGGTAAATGTGTTGTTAGTTGTTAGATGAAAAGGAGTTGGATAGGAATGGTAATAAGTTGTATTTATTCTGAGGAGATAAAAAATAGTACACATATAGGAAAATGGGGGATGCTCCATAGAGAATATTTAAAGCAGAAATATCCTTTAGCATTATTGAAAATGATACAAAATGGTGAGCTGAGAGAATATTTAACAGTTTTAGATAAACGGGCAGACTGTAGGTATCGTTTTTTGATTAAAGAAATCAGACAAGCTGAGGGATTGAGTGATGATATGAAGCAAATTTCTCCAATGGAATGGAGAGCAGCTATGAAAGCGGTGACAGATAAAGCAGAAAAAATTGTAAAGAAAGAATTTGTTTATATCCTTCCAAAAGTTTAAGCAGTAATAAGTTCAAGATGTACTTGAGAAACTCAAGAACATCTTGAACCAGATATTAACTCATGGTAATATAATAAAGAAGATTTTATGCGTGAAATAGGGAGGTTATATATGGCTGTCAGCTATGATAAACTCTGGAAGTTGCTTATTGATAAGAAAATGAATAAGACTCAGTTATGTGAAAGAGCCAAAATCAGTACTAATGCTATGGCGAGACTCGGCAGGAATGAAGATGTACGAGTAGAAGTTTTGACTAGAATATGCTTAGAACTGGGGTGTTCAATGGATGAAATAATGGAAGTACTTCCAGAAAAAACAGTGAAAGGATAATGCTATATGGATATAGAAAAGTACATAGACAGCGATCTTTTGGATCGATTTGAGTTTTATAATTATGGACACGCTTTAGAAATTCTTCATGATGCTTTCCCAGTGGAATGGGACGAATTGCAGGAATGCTTAAGAAAACTGAAGCTTACGCTGGCAGATATCAAAAAAGCAGGTGGGAATGAATCGCCGATACCAAAGAAGTTTGATGATGTGTTATATCCTTACGGATGGAGAGAAATCAGAATAAGCGGTGATTTGATTGTTAAGAAATATCCTCGGCAGACAGCACAGCGTAGGGGGCGTTTCGCAGATGAACCATATGAAGTTGAGACAATCGAAGGATATATTGACGGCCATAATATTGATTTTTTGAAAAATAGAGTTGCGTTTGACCTTGAATGGAATAGCAAAGATCAAACTTTTGATCGTGATTTGCTGGCTATGAGAACGTATTTTGATTGTGGCTTAATTGATGTAGGAGTTATCGTAACAAGAGCAGAGGCGCTTAATGACATTTTTAAGCAAGAAAAAGACAATAATGGACAGCCGCTGATTAAGAAATATGGTGCAAGTACTACATGGATGGGGAAACTGACATATAGACTTGATTCACGGCGAAATGGTGGTTGTCCTATTTTAGCAATAGGGATTGGAAAGGAATGTATTGAAGAATATGGCAGACTTAGCGAGTACTATACAAAACTTACAGAAATTCACAAACGGGAAGAAATATAATACAATTTATGCAGATCCGCCATGGCAGTTCCAGAATAGAACAGGGAAGGTTGCTCCAGAGCATAAACGGTTAACTCGATATGAAACTATGACAATAGAGGACATCAAGGCATTGCCTATTGCTGATATTACAGGTGATAAAGCTCATTTATATTTATGGGTTCCTAATGCGCTACTTCCAGATGGTTTAGCTGTAATGGATGCATGGGGATTTGAGTACAAGGGGAATCTTGTGTGGGAAAAAGTGAGAAAAGACGGAGGCCCGGATGGTCGTGGAGTTGGCTTTTACTTTAGAAATGTTACAGAGTTGATTTTGTTTGGAATTAAGAAAAAAAGTGCCCCAAATAGAACTCTTCAGCCTGCTCGCTCACAGGTGAATATTATCAGAGCAATGAAACGGGAGCACAGCCGTAAACCAGATGAAATCATACCAATTATTGAGGCTTGCAGTCAGGGGCCTAGAATTGAATTGTTTGCAAGAGGAGTCAGAGAAGGCTGGGATATGTGGGGAAATCAAGCCACAGAAGATTATGAACCAACTTGGGATACATATGCTAATCATACAGTTGCTCCTGCAAAATGATTTTGAAAAAGAGGTTCACATATGAAAATAGAATCATTGAAATTAAAGAATTTTAGAGGATATAAAGAAGAAATAGAAATAAAGTTTGATGATTTAACAGTGTTAGTTGGGAAAAATGATGTTGGGAAATCTACAATATTAGAAGCATTGGACATTTTTTTTAATGAGGGAAAAGGAGCTGTTAAGATTGATAAGACAGATGTAAACGTGTATGAACAGCAAAGTGGAAGTCAAGATTCTATCATTACCGTTTGTTTTACAGAATTACCTGCAAGAATTGTTATAGATTCATCTGTAGAAACAACTTTACATGACGAGTACATGCTTAATTCTCAGGGACAATTAGAAATTGCTAAAAAGTATAAAAATGGCGGATCACCTAAGGTATATATAAAAGCTAATCACCCATGTAATCCGAAGTGCTCTGATCTGCTTTTAAAGAAAAATAGTGATCTTAAAAAAATAGTAAATAATGAAGCGATAGATTGTGAAAACCAATCTGTTAATGCAATATTAAGAAAGAGTATTTGGGACAAATATAAGGATGATTTGCAGTTAACAGATGTTGAAATTGATGCTTCAAAGGAAGATGCTAAAAAAATATGGGAAAAGATTTCAGGATATTTGCCGGTCTATTCTTTATTCCAGTCCGATAGAAAGAATAGTGATGGCGATAACGAGGTACAAGATCCATTAAAGGAAGCGGTAAAACAGATATTGGGGGAAACTCAGCTACAAGAAACATTAAGCGAAATTGCTAATGAGGTTAAGGAAAAATTACAGCAGGTATCAAGCAGAACTTTACAAAAATTAAGAGAAATTGATCCTGATATTGCAGATAGCCTTATGCCAGTAATTCCATCACCAGAGAGTTTGAAATGGCAGGATGTATTCAAGAATGTTTCTATTTCTGGTGATAGTAATATTCCTATTAATAAAAGAGGAAGCGGAGTAAAAAGGCTAGTATTGTTAAGTTTTTTCAGAGCTGAAGCTGAGCGCAGACTAAATGAAGATGATAATGCTGGTGTAATATATGCAATAGAAGAACCCGAAACATCACAGCATGCGGATAATCAGAGATTATTAATAGAAGCCTTTAAGACTCTGGCAGCAACAGAGCATACACAAGTTATATTAACAACGCATAGTTCTTTTATTGTAAAACAACTTGATTTTGCAAATCTTCGTTTAATAAAAAATGGGGAGAATCATCAAAAGGAAGTATTAGGGGTTTTACCGGGGCAACTTCAATATCCATCTTTAAATGAAGTTAATTACGTGGCATTTGGTGAGGCTACGGAGGAATACCATGACGAATTATATTCTTTCATTGAATTTCAGGGCTGGAAAAATAATTATATTTCTGGAAAGCAGACGAGATTGTATAGGAGGCAATTAAAAGACGGAAGAGTGGTTGATGAGCAAAAAGTTTTGACGGAATATATCAGGCATCAAATTCATCATCCTGAAAACCGAAATAATGTAAGGTATACTAGAGATGAATTAAAGAAATCCATAGATGAAATGCGACAATTTATTCAAGTTACTCTTCAAACCAGTGGAATAAATGAGCCATAGATATAAAACTGATAATAAAGCAACATAAACAGTTGTTTATTGTATGAGGAAAAAATGCGGATTAATAAAACGTGCGAAACATGTGAGTTTAATGTTGAAGGGGTATGTACTGGCGAGGGAAATTATAGTTACGGACAAAAAATTCAGGATTTCAATAAAGAATGTGATGGTTGGGGGATTTCCTTTGATTATTTCACAGAAATAACCGAAAAAATGCCGTGGTATATTAAAGATGCTTACGATAGAGGGAAAATATATCTTGAAGATGCATTAAGAAAGCTAGAAGAAGATGAAACGCCAAAAGGAACGCAAATTAACATTTATGATGCGATAGCAAAAGTATATAATATTCCTTGGTGGGAGTTGGGAGAAATATTAGGCGTTAAGACATCTGTGATAGGATATGCGGTTTGTAGAGGAACTATACCAAAACGTAAAAAACAATTCGCTACTATTTTGTGCATACCAGAGGGTTATTTTGATGCGTTCTACTCTCATCAATTGGCTGACCTAGAAAAATGTAAAAATGAGTTTTATGCGCATTATGGAAATGAATGGATTATGAAAATGCGTGAATTAGCGAGAAGGAAGATAAAAGATTAGAGGGATAAAGTAGTGTAAATTTAACTATGATAACAATTTCATGATAACAAATTGATAACACTAGCAGAGACAGACCATGGAAACATGACAGTTGGAACCAAATAGAAACAAATGGAATCAAATATCCTATACAAAACTGTATAGAACTAAATTTGATTTTGCGAGTTCGAATAGCGGATAAAATCCCGGAAATGCTGATAAAATGGGCATTTCCGGGAGTGTTTTATGCCGTTTGGCTCTAAAATGGCTCTAATTATTTGAGAAATACTGGATTTTGGGCGGGTATCATGATACCTGCCTTTTTAATAAAGAGGAATTTCTCCCTCATAGTTGTCAGCTCTTTCCAACAGAGGACCGGTTGCACCCATTGTAAAAGCTATATCACTGCTTCGGATAGACAATAGTTCCATTCCAATCTTCAGATTAAGAAAGTCTAATATCTGCTGATTAAGCTGAATTATACCATTCTCTGAAATATTTACCCAACAGTATGACCGCCCTTTGTATTTGACAAATTCGCCCTCTGCGGTCTGATAATTCAGTAAAGCCGGATTATCAGTAAGAATGTGTCCTAACTTTGACGGTTCTAACAATCCTTTTCTTGTCACACAAAAGCCGCCAGTGATTTTGCTTCCAGTAAAAAGATAGACTTTTTTCTCTATTGTGGCGTTGTACTCTGTAAGAGCCTGTGTGGGGAGATGGATTGTCAAATCATCTCGTATCAGTGATTTCCCGAAAATAAATTTACCGCCTTTGTTCATTTGTGGCATATATCATCAACTCCCTATTTAGTCAAGTCTTTTTTCCTTATTTTTCAAGGATTTTTTAGTTACAT
>CANRWA010000091.1 GCA_947643415.1 uncultured Clostridia bacterium
GTAGATGGCGGCATGGTAGATTTTTTGTGTAACCATAGATAACCACTCCTTCTATATTTTTTAGCCGGAAGAACCCGTTAGGAATCCTTTCCCTTATAGAAAGAGCTGCATTCGATTTTGTCCTGTAATCATTGTAACGCACATCTTTCTGTTTGTCAGCTGTTTTTTTGAAATATTTCATCCCTGACAGATATGAATCCGTAAACACGAAACCCAGCCGGTCCATGCCTATCCCCCGTCCGATATGCCCTAAAAACAAAAAATACTGGCAATTTCCGATAACAGCTTCGCCCATCATAAGCTAAACACTCAAAAGCAGGTTTTCAAAGGCATCCTCCATAGACACACCATTATCGGCAAAGCGTACCTTTACTTTGATGTTCCCCACCCGGACCAGATATGGATTCCCTACCTTTTCAAGATACCGCTGCCTGCGTTTTTCTACCGGCTGTTTTCTGTCTATCCTTACTTTAGATATATCCACAAGGCTGCCAAGTTCCACATCATCAAAATCCTCCGTTAACAATTCTTTGCATTTCTCCACTGTTATTCATACCCCCTCTTTTAATTGCCACATTTTTCAAAACATCAGTTCCATAGTGCCTCAACCATATGGCATCAAACCAAACTCTGTAAGCAATCTGTAATACCATTGTACCGCCTTTATGCCAGAATGCGGAGTCCATAGTTCGGGCACTTTTGGTGACCGTGGGACGGACACTTCTGACATAAACAGATAAAAGCAAAAAACAGATAAAATAATGAAAAACTTAAGAAACTCCCTGCTTTATCCTATCCACATGATTATTTTATAACTCTTATTTCATGATGTGGAGTACACAGTTCGGTTACAAGTGACCGCAGGACGGTTACCCCATAAATTCATAAACAAGGAATTAATAAGTTTTTGCAAAGGATTTAGCAAGAAAATCCACTCCGGTAACCCATCCCAAACATCATACTTTGCAAATCTACCCTAATTTGCAAATAATCTTCACATAAGAAAAACAGCCCGGTTTTACCCGGACTGCCATATGATTCATTTATTCTAATTCTTCCGTTTTCACTTCCATACAGTATCCCAGCTCCCTTACGCACTGAATGGAAAGAGCCGGAATACTGCTCAACTTTCTTCTTATATTCCGTATATGGTACACAATGACTGTACTCTCCCCTCCTGTTGCATCCCTATTCCAGACGTTTTGGTAAATCTGCTCATAAGTCAGCACACGTCCCTTATTGACCGCCAACAGATAGAAGATGTCAAATTCCTTTTTTGTCATGCTGATTTCCTGAGAATTGCTGTAAATCTTCCTGCGTTCCGGGCGGATTTCCAGACCGGGAAGGGATAATATAACTTCATCCTTTAATGAATATTTACGGAAATCCGGATACTTTTGCAACACATTCATAATGTCAGCAAAAACCGCATTTTCATTATCCGTAAATTCCATAATAAGTAACTTGCCTATATTGCCACCTCCTCCGACAGTTTCTGCCAGATACCGCAAATAAAACAAGAGGACAGGCAAAACCATTCAGCCCATCCTCCTGACATAATCCGGTTTCTCTATTTCATCTTTTTCTCCGCCCACTTCTGCACACTTTTAGCAGACGAATCCGTTAAATTCTTACCTTTCACTACTTTTGCGCCCTTTGCCGCTGCCTTAACACCTTTCATACTGCCGGAGATTCCACTTCCCCCGCTGGTACAGAAGGGCACAATCTTTTTGCCTTTCAAATTATAAGATTCCAAAAAAGTACGAATAATCTTCGGCTCTTTTCCCCACCAGATGGGATACGCTGGTGTCAAGTATAGACTAAAAAGTATCATCTTTCTGTCTCAATTATATACATATATTCCACAACAGGGAATTGTAAAAATAGTTATGCGGCATAAACCTAGAAGTTAATACTATTATTCATTGTGCCATAAGCATATTCTGCTCTTACCCCACTACAACGTCTAAGATCTATTATATTTTTCCATATATGTCTAAAAAGCATAAGACCGCAATGTCAAAGCTAACAGTGTATAAAAAACAACACCTCCGTTGTGCGGGACGATTTGAAACATTATATGAATTCTAACGATTTCAACGAAGTGATCTATCATCAGTGCAGTATTGATACAAATACTCGCATGACATGGCTCCTGATAAATGGAGATAAACTTCTTGCCCTATGTGAATCTGAATACAATGATTCAAAGAAATATGACCTGTTTATCAAATGTCCATCATAGCAGACAAATGTTAAAAATGAAAATAGACACCTCCGTACGAAAAAAGATAAAGACATGAAATCATCCATGTTGCAGAATCCTTCTCATCTCGAAAAGACATTTCGAAGCATAACAAGAAGAAAATGCAAGTGATTGAGGATATTCGTTCAAACACGAACAGCCCATAAAAGCAAATAACTCCGTTGTAACAAAATACTAGTTGACCATAGTGATTGCCAGTTTATAGTGTCCCCATAAACAACTTGAGCAAATGGACAAAAAGAATAAAAGAATTGTTATAGTAACAGATAGTGTATACTATAAGACAAAAAACAAAACTTATAACTGATAAAAACATAAAACTGATTACCACAAGCCTAATGCAGAAACCAACGCCAGATATCCTTACTGATTTTAAATTCAACGAAGAAGAAACAAAAATGCTCCGATTTCCTACAGAACTTAAACCCAAAAGTTGCTTTTATAAGAAACAACGCATCCAGTGCGCTGTTCCCTTTATGTGCAAGAAATTTGCCCACAATCTGTATCAGAATCAATGTAAATCGAGCATCTTTAAGCGGGTTGCCAAAATAAGGACATCTAAAGCAACATATAAACATTAGAAAATTTAGCAAAGCATGAATAGTAGAAAAATCAAAAAATATGCAAGGCTTCGAAAAAGAGTAGATACTTTCCTTCAAACATTCGAAAGAATTATCATATAGATGAGATGCTTTGCGAGAAACAGCGTAGCAGGTTCTTTTTCCTGTTATAAAAAACAACATTGAATTTCCGAAAATTGTGTTTAAAGTTACCAACCCCATTTCAAATGAAGGTTGATAACATTAACACAATATAATTATATAGCCATAATCGTATCTAATGCTAATTTACACTTTGTATATCCAGCTGCAGAATTAAAATGTCCTGCCCCTTCTACGCACTTTACCCTTTGTGCTCCAATATTAACTGCAAATGAGCTTAAGAATTCCTGTGGAACATTTGGGTCATTATCACCATAAAAAGCGAATACCTTATTAGCAAAAGATGTAATATCAATTGAGGCAGAATCCATATAAAAACTTTCATTTAATTTATCCATGAACTCATATCCGCTAATAAAGTTATTATATCCTGAGAAACAAATCACTGCAGAAACCTTTATCTTTTTTTCTAAAAGATAATGAACCAAAAAGACACTTCCGCAACTATGACCAATCAAAACTGTATCCTTGTTAACAATTCCCAAATTAACATAATAATTCATTAATCGTTCCCATTCATTGTAGTCTTGATGCTCAGGGGTCGGAAATGATGGAATAATACAAGGAATTGAACTATTGCTTAATTCTTCTTCCAACCAAGGAAACCAATTTTCAAACGGCTTTCCGATAGAGCCATGTACTAAAAAAACATTCTTCATTTTATACCCTCCTTCATTGCAACATATACAGGAAATAGATTAGAATAGGCTTCCAATGAATCGATATAGCCTACAAACACCATTTTTTGCTTAATTTTATCTTCAAAAAATTGTCTAGTTGGTGCAAAAAAAGTAAATTTCATATCTGTGTTCCAACCAACATTTTCAAAATAATCAAAAAGCTCATCATTGATATTTCCATTGTTTTTTAACTTTACTATTTCTCTATACATTTTGCTAAAATCAATCTCAAATCGTTCTTTATCTAAGCAATACAGTCCCAACTGATGATTAATAAAAGTATATGGATGAATTTGCTTATTATGATAAAAATTAATTACAATCTGTTCAGGTGTAAGTACCACATCATTATCTGTCCAGAAAAAGCTTTTTCCTAAAAAATATCCTCCTGGGGTTAAAGCACTATATATTGCATTAATAAAATCATCAACACGTTCCTTTTCAATATTACCTACTGATAAATCACCTACAATAATATCAAATTCGTTCGAAAATTTCATATTCTCCCATTGAGAAATCACTAAAGTCTCTTTGATATTTTTATGTCGAAGTTCTCTTGAAATAGTGTCATAATATTCTTTACTCTTATCAACAACTGTTATGTCTAAATCCTCTTCAACACCCCAGTCACGAAACTCTGGTGTTGAACCAAGAACCAATAAGCGAATTGATTTTCGCTTTTTTTCTCGAACTTTATCAAGATATCTTCGATAAAAACACAATTCATTAATCGAAGGTCTTGATGGCGGAACATTATTTGTCCATGTATATGCCAACATTTCTCCCCATCCACTCAAACAACCACCTCCTATGTAATAGCTAACAGAATATAATACATAATTTGTGGAATCGTTGTAAACTGACCTACCTGATCAACATTTCCTTTATGTATCATGTCAATGATATAATTAAAGTAATTAAACAGCTTTTCTTGATATTCATCATAAAGATCTTTAAATGATGTCTCATCTCGAATAATGCGATATACAGCAGATGCCAACACCACACTACCTAAAATAGCGTTAGAGTTTTCTTCTCCATCAAATTTTCTCGACATATCCAACCATTCCACACACACGTCAGCAGATAACACATATGATACAATTTTACGAATTTCTAAACTTCTATGAGAAACAATATTCCAATTATATAAAGCCTCCAAGCACAGTCCTGTAGATTCCCAATTAGTAACCCAAGTACCAAAGCCACTACGCCAAATTGGTTTGACTTCATTAATTCTCTGAAAAAGTGATTCCAATGCATCATTAATAATTTCATCTATATCATGTGTACTCGCATAAGCAGTATAGTCTATACTTTTCAAATTCGTTAATACTCTTGCAGTTATCCAGGGCACTCGGTATGGATACCAACCATCAGATGCATCTAATGCCTTCTCTGAAAACAAATACTCCAAACAACTATTCTTTAATATTTTAAACAAATCTGAATCTTCTTCTGATACAATACTAAGTAATAATGCATAGTGAAAATTCAAATACATCAATTGGCTATCTATATTCTTTGCACATATTTTTGGAAATTTAGTAAAGTAGCTATCCTTACGATCTTCCTCTTCCATTAAATCCATTATATGTTTTGTTTCTTCTGGAGTAACCTGCAAGGATTCCTCATCTAATACAAAATCCCCTTGATACGTTACCCTGAAACTTGAAAGACAACTATTCATTAGTTTTTCATAATCTTTTCTTCTATGCCAATTTAATTCTCGGCTAAGAGATAACAAGAAAAATTGTCCAGAAATAGCACGAATCCACTCTGGATCGTCCACACCATGTTTAGCCATAATTTTTTTTATTGTTTTTATTAGGTTCTCAACTTTTCTCTGATTATTACTACTTGATGAAATATCAAAACCAGTAGACATATCACTTCACCTCCCTTAGTAGTTGTAACCCTTTATCAATTTCATTTAAAAGCTGTTTACGATTTTCCAAAATAGTTTTTAGCATATTTTTATCAATATTTTTTTGTGGAGAGGATAAAACAATTTCAAAACATTTTCCTTCCATATAATTAGCTTCTTCAACTTTTTCAAATATACACACTAACGCAGCATAGCAATTCATTTTATCAAGATTTAGCACAGATCCACTTAAACATATACCTTTCCAAAATGGAATAGAATATGGTAAAGGATACAATTTTTTATCTTCCAAACTTTTAACTTCATTTTTTACAGTTTCTAATTCAATAATAAGATTCTTTATAATCTGCTTTCTTTTTTGTTTAGATGTAACATAATCACTAATGGTTTCAATAATTAATGCTGATAAAAATCCTAAAAAAGTAGATAAATACACTTCAAAAAAGGGAATTGATGCTATTTTTTCAATAATACTAGCATTTCCCGCAACACTTGTATTAGCTACAGACAAAACAACATATAATAAATCCATACTTGGCACCAATCTTTCTAATCGCAACATTATTTATTGGTATAAAATAATATATCAGCTAAAATTTACTATATTATGCTTTACATCAATTTCATAGATAATGTCAAAAACAATACAAAACGTTAATATAAATTTCATTAAGCAAAACATCAAGGCTTTTTGAATAAAAGTTGTAAAAGAGTGATATTTATGCTTAGTTAAACAGTTTTACCTTCTTTCTTCAATGTCCCCCTTAAACTTTTCACCACCGACAATATAACCCTCATCTCAAATTCCGAACAACTACTCACTTCCTGTATAAGCACATTCTTTAATTCCGAGTTCTCCTCCACCTCTGGATAGAATACTTTATAAAGTGGCAAATCCAACTCCCTAACCAAAGGAAACAATATCTCAAATTTAGGATTTCCCGTATTACTCTCTATGTCTATAATCGTTCTTTTACAAACACCTATCCGCTCCGCTAATGCTTCTTGAGATAAATGCCTGCTTTTTCTTGTTGTACGAACAACATCTCCTAATATTTCTCTATTGTGGTTCATTCTAATTCACCTCAAGAATATTATATAATACACCTAATATCGAAACAATTAGCTATAGTTCATCATTATGTGCGTTTTTATTCACTTTTTCAACATTATTCAAACTTAAAAGACAATTATTGACTTCTGACATCATATTCCCTTTTCAAAGTTTTAATTTATTACAACAAAAATCATCCAAAACTCTTACACAAATCTACGAAATTCGTGTATAATCCACTTTTCTCTTAAATCTCAATAGGATAAATCAAACTAAAAAACTGGTCTGCACAAAAACCAGATTCAGCACAGACCAGAAAAGACTATCCGATATTCAACATCTCCACATTATCCCTGAACTTCCAAATCACCTCAATCCTCCCCTCCGCATACACCAACACTTTCTCAATCAATTTATCCTTTGTCAATTCATTCTCCTCCAAGAGCATCAATGCCTCCGCTACATTCTTGCCAGAATCCTGCTGTTTCTCCTGTTCTTCTTTCTGCCTCTTCCTTAATGCCGCCAGTTCCTCCTCCATACACTCCATTTCAGCATCATACTTCTTCTCTTCAGTGATGAAGTCATCCCTATCCAGCTTCCCACCGGCATTATTTATCATACAAGGCAATCCACCCCTGCTGTGCGGTTTCCATTGCCTTTACAAGTGCATTGATTTTAGCACCAACGGATAAAAGAGAATTTCTTTTGATAACCTGTTTTGACAACTTATTCCTGTCCAAATACAAAGCTGCCTGCTGTTTTATCGCCTCCAAAACTGCCACATCTGCATCCTGCTTCCGTATTTCAATCTCCTTGCAAGCCGAATCTGTCTTAAATGATCGCTGTCTGCAACAAACAGTTCCATAGTGTACATTGAATAATGCCCTGCCGCAGCATCCACAGTAATAGCTATTTTTCTGATTTTTTCTTTGTTTCGCCTTCTGTTGTTTCAGAGAGGACACCGCCTTAATGTATTGCGAATAGCTAACAATCGCCTTATGGGTATTTTCTACTCGTACCCACTTTTCTTTTGGTCTTTTTATCTGTCTGCCTCCAACGGTTTCCGTTTTTGTCTTTAACTGTACCATTGTTTCTGTGCAAGTTTTTCTGTTTCCAGTACATATTTCTTCTTTGCAAACAGATAATCCCTTTCATTCAAAAGCCCATCCGCATAATCATTATACAGATTGCTGTTCATGGATTGGCTGCGTTCCAATCTGCCTCTGGTATCAGCAATCTTCCGCTTAATATCTGTTTTTATCCGTTTTGCTTGTGCACTTCCAAAAGAATTTGATTAACTGTCGAAAATCAAATTCAACAGTTTCTATCAATTTTTTCATACACTAAAAAAGCCCCATTCCGTATTGCTACAGAACAAGGCTTTGCAAAATCCCATACTTTATCTATATATAATATCAATTACTATGCTACTATCCCCTATTATCCTCTTTCTCCATATTCTTAAAAAATCCTGTTGCCAACACTCCAATAATACATACAACTATGCCACTTGGAATCAAGACATTGTACACAGCATCGTAAAATTCATCAAACAAATATCCATATATAATCTGTCCAACTGGCTGAACACACAATGTAATGACAGAGGTGTAAGCCATAACCTTACCAATCAAATGATTGGGTGTTCTCTGCTGGATAATGGAGACAGCATAAATTGAGAAAATGCTAATTGCAATCTGCATTCCACAAAAAGAAATGATATTGATAATATACCTTACAACTACATTTACGGGCAAAAGAAATGCAATACCTGCCGGAACAATGCATACACCAATTGCTGACAATATGTAAGATAACTTGTTACTCTTTAGTTTTTCAACAAGTAGTCCGGCAGCAATGCTTCCCAAAATTGTTGCAACTGCTAAAATACTTTCTGCCATTCCGTAATATTGAGCATTCAGGCCAAGAACGGTTCTTACAATATATGGCAATCCAACCATTGTAATTCCCATAACAAAAAATCTGGAAACAGCAGTAAATCCTAACATTGTTACGATATCTGGCTCTTCTTTAAAAATAAACCGCATGCTTTGCAAAAAATCTTCTTTTATTATGAAAAAAACACCACTATGATAATCCCAAGCCTGATAATCCAGTTTAATAAAACATTCAAAGATTGCTGTAAGAAAGAAACAGACAATACTTGCATACATGACAGGTTTTAAGCCAAATACAGTATACAATATACTGCCTAACATCGGAGCAATCAGATATGACAAGGATGCAATCTGGTTTACCACTGCATTGCCTTTTGTAATATTATATCCTGTCAGCATAGATGGAATACATGCCTGTACTGTAGGTGTTTCAAATGCCCCAAATATGGAAAGCAATACAAGCAACACACCGATGACAGTAATTGCATTGCCAGATGACAAAATAAAAGCAGCTCCTAAAACGGACAACCCTGTCAAAGCATCCAATACAACCATTATATTTCTTCTATTTACCCTGTCAGCAACAATACCACCCAATGGTGACAATAAAATCGTAGGAATGATAGCAACCGATAAAATTCCGGCAAAGACCGCTGCTGAACCCGTAATTTCCAACACATACATAGACAATGCCAGTTTCAATATAAAGTTACCAAATAGAGAACTTGCCTGCCCTAAAATCAGAAGGACAAAATTTCTTGTAAATAATTTTTGAGACATCGCCTATTCACTCCCTTTTGATGAAATGTCTGCAAGAAATTGTTCCGCCAAAACCGCTGTTTCACTATCCAAAATTGGCAATCCCATTCTTGAAAGCACTTCCAAAACAAAGCAATATTTATGGTAAATTTCGTCAGCCGTAGCAGGAAAAACAGATGGCATAAGCCAAAAGTTAATAAGCGGAAGAAGTTCGGAAAGCTCTTTGACATATTCCGTCTGAATAGAACCATCTTTGATGCCTTCTTCTAATAGTTCCAGCCATAGTGGTGTTAAAACTCTCCTATTCTCCTCTACTGCTGTTGCCAAAATATGCGGATCTTTGAGAATGGGTACCGCCTGCATGTTCAAATGATTGCGTTCTTCATCTGATTGATTCAACATCAGTAACTCCCTGATTTTTTGTAATCCATTCAAATCCTCACGTTTCTTAACAGCATCAAAGGGATTATTTGCAAAAAACATTTGATTTCCCAAATCCTGCATAACTTCTTCCTTACTTTGATAACAACGGTAAAACATTCCCTTTGCTCCACCAACCTTCTCCATAATATCAGAGATTGAAGTTTCTTTATATCCTTTTGTCATAAACAAACTTTTGGCTGCATCTAAAATTTCACTTTTCCACTGTTCCAATGGCTTTTTAACAGGTCTCGCCAATTTATAACCCTCCTTATAATAGTTATTGACTCGAGGTCAACAACTATTATAAGACACTTCCACTATATCTGTCAAGAAACTTATTTCATCCACTTTGTATTCTGAATAACTTCAAAAGCCCCATTCCGTATTGCTACAGAACAGGACTTTACAAATTCACTCTTATTTCCCTGTAGGTATATTTTATTGATTTTATCCATTATGCTAACTATGCAAACCAACTTACTGTTATTTGTAGAATGCTTCTATTGCCTGCATAAAGAACTGTGCTACCCCGTTACCGTATTTTTCATCGGTAGCTTTTTTGACTTCTTCCCTGCGATAAGTCTTTGCAAGAGAAAGCATCATACCACTCTCATCCTGCAATTGGTATAGCTGCTTCATCACAAAACCATATTCCCCAATGAGTTCCTTTACTTCAAAGGAATCCACAGAGCATTCCCGCTTGCCTGCCAATTTTTCTAAAATGCCATCCATACGTTTTTGGTAGCTTGCCACAACTTCTTTGCTAATTGGATTTTTTACCGCAGCAAGATAGTTTTCCTTCCCTCCAAACCATTCCAGCATTTTTCGATAACGCCTCTGCATATCATCACCGGAAACAGCCTGAATATAATGCTCATGCCACTTCTCTATACCACCAAATTCGTCTATGGCTTTTTGCTTCATTTCTTCCGGCATATGCTCTGTCATCGCCTGAAACATCTCGTCCATCTCTATCTTATTGAAAATTGCAAAATCCATCTTATTGTCTCCTTTCAGAATATCATCAATGCTCGCAACCAGATGCTCCATACGTTTTATCTTTGTAAGCAGCATCTCACGTTGCATTTTTAATATGTGGTTTCTGTCAAGAGCAGGATTTTCCATGACCGCCTTAATTTCTTTCAAAGGAATGTCAAATTCACGAAAGAACAATATCTGCTGTAATTGTTCCAAAGCCTTATCGTCATAAAGCCGATATCCCGCCTCACTCTTATCCGTTGGTTTCAACAAACCAATTCCATCATAATAGTGAAGCGTGCGCACACTGATACCTGTAATATTTGATATTTCCTTTACTGTCCTCATGGCGTCTGACCTCCTGTTCCTGATAATGCCACTATAAGCTATGACGCTCCGTTAGAGTCAATAGATTTTTTCATTTAATCTAAGTCATCAATGGAATGCCTGTAAAACGCAATCTTATCGTCCAGATTGCCCAGATATTCTGCCCATTTCCTCTGCTGCTCCAACACATACTCCCTGTGCTTTTCCAGCATTTGCAGCCGTTTCGACATCGTAGCATCCCCCTCATACCGAAGTCTGGAATATTCCCTAATATCCTTTAGCAGCATTCCGGTATCTTTCAGACGCTTAATAAACTTTATCCATTCAATATCACTTTCCTCATAACAACGTCTGCCAACATGATCCCGTTTTACCCGAATCAACCCTTTCTTTTCATAATACCGCAGGGTATACTCGCTGATATCTGCTGCTTTTGCCATCTCTCCTATCCTCATAAAATCACTCCTAAAAAAGTTCTTGACTTACACTATACTCTAAGTAATATGCTCTTATTGTAATCAAAAAAGGAGGCAGAATCAAATGGAAAACACAAGGTTTATGCAGGGCATGGAACAGTTAAAGGCGATTGACGGGAAAGGAGGCGAGAATGTAATAAGTTCCTTAGAGAACATTGCACCGGATTTAGGAAAATTCATTGTGGAGTTTGCTTTTGGCGATATTTACACAAGACAAGGATTAACAACCGCAGAACGTGAACTGATTACCCTGTCCAGCCTGCTTACCACCGGAGGGTGCGAGCCACAGCTAGAAGTACATATTAACGGTGCTTTGAATGTAGGGATAACCCACGAAAGAATCATAGAAATATTTTTGCAGTGTATTCCCTATACGGGATTTCCTAAAGTACTAAATGCCGTATTTGTGGCAAAAAAGGTGTTTATGGAGAGGGAACTTATGTGACAATAATACCATACTCCAGAATGCCTACATCTACTTTTACCATTATTTCCCAGTATTAAAACAGGAGAACTCATTCTAATTTACAAGAAGAAGTTCTCCTGTTTGCTTCAAAAAGACGTCCAAAACTATCTGCCGCTATTCTTATTCAAATTCAGCAGTAATGCTACCCTTTTGAAGAATATGCCCCTGTGCCTTTTTCAGAAAAGCTTTCTTCATAGAATTGGAACTCAAATCAATCTCACAATCCAGAGCATAAACGCTGAACCGATAAATATGCTTTTTCCCTTTGGGTGGCTTCGGTCCTGCATACCGATGAACACCATAGCCAATGCCCTGTCTGGCATATCCCAATACCACAACCTCTTTTCCTGCCTCAATTCCTTTTTCAACTTTACTCGCAGCCGGAATATTCCAAATAATCCAGTGTGTGAAGTTTTTGATGGAATGTGACAAATCTTCCAGTGTAACAGCAAGTGTCTTTGCTTTTGGGGAAAGATTTTCAATCACAAACTCAGGTGATATGTCTTGTCCCCGTCCGGTATTTTCTATCGGAATTTTGCCACCATTCTCTATGCCGACACATCTGAACTCTAAAAAATCGCTTTCCATATTACCTCCAAATGTTAGTTTTTCAATCTGGTCAACTCCTCGACAAACGGGAATTGTCTGGTCATCTTACCCGACTGACAACCAGACAATTCCATTAAAAATCTTTCAAAAACATTTTTGCAATACTGCTTAGCCCAAAGCTATCAGTAACATTTTCAAGACCTAATTTGATTTCATCTCTGCTAAAGTCATTTTCTTCTAAAAAATCGTCTGTTTTGTCATTCAAATACGAATAAAATAATAGTGCAATTTCTAAACTATTCATATCTGTATCGTTGGTCAAATCATATAATCTATTTTCTGCTTCATTGATTTTACCATCGTCAATCATGCCGAACAGATTTTCCAATGTTTCCTTTTCTTCTTTGTTTTCCAACAATTCTACTGTCGGTAACTCCGTATCAATATTAAATAATAGCTTTAAAATAGCCCGCACCATCTCTTTAATGGACCTCATTACATAATCCTGCTCAAACAAAATATCTCTCCTTTCTGCTTTTTATTTGCAGAAAGGTTTTAATCGTCCATGCGAACCTTTAATGTAACTATAGTATCTCCTCGTGGAAGTTTAATTAAATTAGTACAAAAGCTAATGCATACGACTGTTGCCAGAAGTTCAAACCAAATATTGAGAATGTTTATGCCTTTTACAGTTTGGACTTTTTTATAGCCTACGTCTTTAATACTGATGATTTCTTGTTCTTTATCTTCGACTATTGCATGTGTTGTTACTTCACCAAATAAGCCATAAACATTTATTGTCCCACAAGGAAGTATTGCAACAGATACGGACATTGTAAAAAGCACAAAGAATAGCCATAGTATCCAATACTTTTTCCTGCCCATAATACCTCCTTCAACTTCAAAGTTTCCGTTCCCTATAAAATTAATTTATCAAGATTTACCAAATCACCAAATTCTGATTGTTATTCTTCCTTCATCATACCATAATCCTTTGCCGCCCGCAAACAAAACTCAAATTTTCTAATCAAATAAAAGAGGGTGGCTAACCCCGTTCTCTTACACAATATACAATTGCTCAAACAGATGTTCGGCTGTTCAAAGGTGTGCCTGTTTTGTGAATAACCGTATTTTCCTTCCTCTTAATAATGGAAATCACCCGTTTATTTTTGGTTTTCATTTTACCCTTGCCCTGCCGGGCACCCCGTTTAATTTTAACTAGCATTTCTGTCCTACTGTCGTAGTCTTTTTCCCTGTTTCCAGTTTTGGCTTTGTTTTTGCCTCTGCTGATATGCCGGGTAACAAAAATATGAGCGCCACAGCAAAAAGAAGTATCATTCTGTTTTTTCCTCTCATAAGCATGTCCCTCCTTATAGATAGTCGGTTTACTGAAACAATAAAAATTGCATGCATATCTTTATTGATTCCGATTATCCCGTGCTCTATTTCAGAAGTCAGCC
>CANRWA010000092.1 GCA_947643415.1 uncultured Clostridia bacterium
GGGCTGCTGGGTGAGAGGTCAAGTCCTCTCACCCAGCTTTTTCGTAGGAGGACGAGCGAATGACATTCATGGATCAGGTCTATACGCTTCGAACGGAAGTCCGTGGCGATGGGAAAACGGCATATTTCATCAGCTTCACGGATGGGCAAGGCGAGTTTTACGATTTGGAGGTATCGGAAGCGTTCTATATAGAATTTCGGCAGATGGAGCGCAAAAACCGTAACCTCCAGCAATCCGATTGGCGGCACCAGGAAGCGTCAGATTTGTGGGATGAAACTTCTGATCAAAAGCTCCGCATTATGGGAAAGGGTTGCAATTTATAGTCGCTTGGTGCAATTGCGGTTTGAAATGCGGGTGTATCTGCCGATAGATTTTATGAGGCGGGATATAACCGCAAGGACTTATTACGAGGGAGCAGGTGCAGCTTTGACTGACAGATGGGCTGCCATAAGAAATGGAGGATTGAAGGAAATGGGTATTAACGGAATAGGAACAGCGGGATATCCGCTGACAGGATACATGGCAAGGAAGACAGGAAGAAGTGCGGAATCCGGGACTGTGGGATTCATGGAAACGGTGGGAAAAAAGGCGGCGCAGGGAAAAGCAGCCGACCAGGATGAGAAAGCCTTTGAGATGGTCGGGCGGGGGGCCCCGCAGGAAGTGAAGGATGCGTGGATGGAGGCGGCGAAAGAAGTAAATGCGAATGGCATGGGAATCCGGGGCAACGGAATGATGAGCCACATATCGCAGATGATGGTGCAGCGGCTTAATAAACAGCTTAAGGGTGAAACGGAGAATTTTGACATCCTTGGAAACACAGTGGAATCTGCGATCCAGGCAACGAAAAAGGCGCTGCATGACTTGGAACATCCCGTAGTATATACGCCCAGGAGCATAGCGGTTCAGCAGGCCCGTATCAAGGAAGGGGAATTTTACAGGGCATTTTTGGAGAAGCTGGAGAAATTATGAGAAGGCATAAGTCTAACAAGACAGGGTAGGCAATCCCGGCGTTTAGGCAGATTGGGTGCTGACGCGACTCTAAATGACAGGGGTATGGCTGTTTGATAACCAATTGGCAATAATGGAGGAAGATTAAGCAATGGGAATAAATAACGTAAATGAACAAAGTTCTGCGTGGGGAGCGGTTTTCAGGAAAAAACCGGTATTCTTCATGACAGTAAAGGAGACAGAGGCATTTTTCAACGGGAAGATGCGCAGGAACATGGAGCTGTGGGAGGACACTTGCACTCTCAGCAGCAACAATACTTACCGCAGACCGAATACCACCTATGAGGTCTATGACAGGGATAAGGGCAGCGCGTTTTTGGATATGGGATTTCTGATTAAGGATGAGACCAGCAGCCTGAAGGGAAATCTCAGTGATGAAAATGATGTGGATTTCTATAACTTTTCCATCCCATTTATGAACTTTCAACGGAATCACTTTGGCATCGAGGCTTATATAGATATGCCGGAGGGCTGTGATTACGACCTTACCCTGTATGATGAATACGGCAACCAGGTGGGGAAGGCAGAGTGGGATGGGAAGGGCCGGAAAACGCTGACCATCCCTAACTGGGATATGCAGACGGATAAATACTGTATCAAAGTGGAAAACGGAAACGGGGAGGAGATTTCCCCGGATGACTATTATAAGATCAGTTTCCATGTTACCGAAAATAAGGAGCATGAAAAGACGGATGTCATTCGGGAAGCATTCGGGGAACTTCACAACGCATACAGCCGGAAGGATAAAAACTGGCGGGAATATCTTGATAAGTATAATGCAGTTTTGCGGGAGACAGAGCAGAATTATATAAAAGAGATGGAAAGGCTCCATCAGAAACAGTTTGAGAGCCTGCCGGAAGAAAAGAAGTATAAAGGCGGGCGGACCGTGGATGAACTGCTGCAGGATATGGCGGAAGGCAAGGATTTAAGTGATGCAGAACGGGAATATGTTAAAATCTTCGCCAACCTGAAAGATTTTGAAAAAGCACAGCAGAAGGCAGAGCTGAAAAATGACTTTTCAGAGGATTTCGTAAAGGAACTGGAACAGAGGGGCCTCTCCCGTGATGACATAGCGGGGATGCGAGTACGAATTGAGAGCAATGGAACTGTAACCGTGGGTGGGATAGCGAATGATGCCGTCCGGGAACAGGTGCAGGAGCTGGTGGAAAAGTATAGTGACAAGATGTACCAGTATTACATAGGGATAGCGGACAGCGTGGGGAATCTGCCCGGTGGTGTATACCAGTATGCCACGGATGTGCAGGAAGTCCGGCGCTACCTGAAAGGGGTCACGGGAGAAAATATTTCCTTGGAAAATCTTTATTTGACACCCGACGGGAAGATCGGAGGGTTGCCAGACAAGGCGGCTAATCTGCTCAACAAGACAAAGGATAATGCCAAAACAGAGCAGGTGAGGGATGCGCTGAAAAATATCATAGGAAATATCAGGATAAGCGGCGGCTTAGGGATTCCCGATTTCACTTCACAGTTCCAGTTCAGTAACGGTGCGTTCTCCGTGGCGGACAGCGGCTTTGCGGTGGATGTAGGCGCACTGGATGGTCGGCTGACACCACAATCTTCCGGCAATATGTATTCCGATATGTATAAATATCAGTTCAAGAAGGTTTTATAAGATCCACGGCTTTGTATCCCTAATAAGCCGTAGCCTGACAAGGCAGCGGCAGACATCCCCAGCGTTCCGGCAGATTGGGGAATCGGGGATGGAGCAGAATTTGAAACTCATAAAATAATATCCCGGATAAGCCACAGAGCAAGGGCAGGCATCTCCCGTGTTCCGGAAGATTAGGGAGAGAAGATTGCGGAATATGCCAGAGAGGATGCGGTGCAGAACGTCTGTATGGGGAATAAGTTCCTTGCTTTCCGGAAAAGCGAGGTCGCTAAAGGCGCGCCTGACAGGTCTGCGCTGAAGGGGAGACTCAATTAAAATGTGGCGGACATGGAGAAGATATGGGAGGCGGATGAGAATTATGTCAATTAAGATTGCGAATAATCATGGCAACTATGAAGCAAATCATGTTGATACTGCGAAAAAGCCGGACAGCAGGGCAGCAGCAGAGGTAAAGGTAAGCAAATCAACAAACAGCAAAGACAAGGTGCGGGCATATTATGAGCAGTTATGCAGGAAATTCCCCCAGATCAATATTAATTCGAGTAGGGGCATTGCAGGCGGCGGTAAAAATAATATCGTTCTGAATCTCTCTAATGACTGCCTGAAAAAAATGGCAAATGATCCAGATTTTGCAAAAAAAATCGAAAATGATATAGCGGGTATACCGGCAGCGCATGAGCAGATGCTTGCCAAGGCAAAAAGTGACGGTATTGAGATACATGGGTTTGCTGTGAGGATCAATGCAGATGGGAGTATGCAATGCTCATGTAGCGGTTCAACAAGAACCAGCGGCAAGAAACAAAGCGCATCCGTACTGAATACGGAAAAGAGGCAAAAAGAAAGAGTAGAAAAAAAGCGTGAGGAGAGAAAAATATTAGAAGAAAAGGCGGCAGAACGACGGGCAGAAAGAAAAGAGCAGATGGATAAGCTGACGGAAGATGAGGAAGCAGAATTATTCACGATATCTACTAATGGCACGGATATAAAAAGCGTCACGCAGAATCTCATAGCAGCGGTTTTCGGTACATCAGCGCCTACAGGGGCAAGTTTTGATATAAAGGCGTAAAGTATTCCGCAGCATACGGTTCAGGCATATTGCAAGGGGGGGCGGATGAAAGGCAGTTACACATATTATTATAGAATTTGGAGGTAAAAGAAAGTATGCCAATTAGTATTTCCGATTATCCTGTTTATTTGCAGGATGATTATAAACTTAATAGAGAGTATTTGAAATCCCAGGGGAGGCAAAATGAAGATCAGAAAGTATTTCACAGAGATTCACTGGAAATTTCCCAATTATCGAAAAACAGGGAAATCGTAATGGATAAAATTAAGCATATGGTGGTGCAGTCGGCGGCAGCGCTCAGCGATATGAGGGCTGGAATATTAAAGGAAATCCGTGAAGAAAAAGGGCAGTATGGTTATTCGGATGTTGTGAATGCCTGCGGGTTGGGTTATGCAAGGATGTATTCTGAAATCGAACGGCGCCATGAAAATGAACAGTATTATAAGGCAGATGGAACACTATTGACAAAGGAAGAAGAAATTGAATGGCTGGATCTGCAATATGACCAGGAAGTGGTATGGCAGAAATCCTGTGCCAGAATAGCAGCCCAGGGACAGGTCTTTCTGGGGAATATTCCTGAAATGCCAACAAAAGAGCTGGAGGAATTGGAGGACAGCTTATACCAAGCGAAGGATGTCTATATGAAGCTGTACCGGGAAAGTGGGCAGATGGGGAAGCCGCTTTTCCTGCAAAATTATATGTTTGGCAATGGCCAGATGTATGAAGTGCTGAACAGATTAGGTAACTTACAGGAGAGGGTGTAATAATGCAGGTTAATTTATTGACTTTTAATTCCATATCACCTATACTATTATCTAAGCAGAGGACTACTGTGTAGTTGAGAAGGTAAAACTGAATAAGAATGATATGTGTTTGCGAGGGAACTGAACAAGTTGAAAAAGGTGAGACCTGACCTCTTGACCTGTCGGCTAATACCGGCGTAGGGAAGCAATTTCTTACGCCGTACTGCGTCTGAAAGAGCTTCTGATGATTTGGAAGCTCTATTTTTTATTGCAAGGAGGAAAAGAAAATGACATTTATGGAAGGCATTTTGAGACAGAATAAGCCTATCTGGGACAAGTGTATAGCCACTAAGTTTGTGCAGGATATGAAGAACGGAAAACTACCCATTGAAGATTTTAAGGAATATATTGTACAGGACAGTATCTATCTGAAAAATTATGCCCGTGTGTATGGCAGGGCAATATACCATGCGGAAACATTAAGGGAGATTCAGCTTTACTATTCTATCCTGAACTTTGTAACAGATACAGAGTCAGTGGTGCGCTTGAATTATTTAAGGCAGTTCGGCATGACGGATGATGACATAGAATCTATTGATCCGTTGCCGGAAAACCAGAAATATATTAATTTTCTGTTTGAAACGGCAGAGCGTGGAAATGGGTGTGAAATACTCATGGCGGTACTCCCATGTATGCTGAGTTACAGCTATATATTCCGAAAACTTGCAGATGAACCGGAAAGCCGGAAGTCAAGATATTGGGACTTCATTCAGGATTATGCCGATGACCGATATGCTGAAAGCTGCAAGGAATGGTGTGACTTTGCAGATAAGAAATGTGGGAGCCTTTCCGAAGCTGACCAGAAAAAGCTGGGCAGTATTTTTGAAAAGGCGGGTTATCTGGAACTTGATTTTTGGAATATGCCGACTTCATTTCCAACCAATTAAAGAGGATTTTATGATAGCTGCCGATGCAGGGCTTTGCTATCTGGAGAAGCAAAAGAAGCGAAAGAGAGGATCATACAATGAAAAAAGTATTGAGTATTGCAGGTTCTGACTGCAGCGGAGGTGCGGGCATACAGGCAGATCTTAAGACATTTTCCGCACATGGCGTATTTGGAATGAGCGTCATTGTATCTGTTGTGGCAGAAAACACAGGCAGGGTAATCGGCATTCAGGATGTAAGCCCGGATATGATTGGTAAACAAATTGATGCTGTTTTTGAAGACATCGAAGTTGATGCAGTGAAAGTCGGCATGCTTTCCACACCGGACTGTATGAACGAAGTTGCTGAAAAACTGAAATATTACCACCCCTCAAATATTGTGATTGATCCTGTGATGTATGCAAAGAACGGCTGTCCACTCATGGAACCTGCGTCAATAAAAACGCTGATCGGGACAGTTATCCCGCTCGCTGACGTACTGACACCGAATATTCCGGAAGCGGAAAAAATAACGGGAAACAGAATCAAATCGGTTGAGGACATGGAAGAAGCTGCAAAGGTAATTCATGCAATGGGATGCAGGGCGGTTGTTGTTAAAGGCGGTCATGCAGCGGGGAATGCGGTGGATGTCCTGTTTGACGGTAAAGAGGTCTGCCATTTTGAATCTATTCGGATTGATACAAATAATACGCATGGAACAGGCTGTACCTTTTCCTCTGCAGTTGCTTCACAGCTTGCAAGAGGCATGAATTTACAGAAGGCAGTTCAAAAAGCAAAGGATTATGTAACAATGGCGATTGAACATTCCCTTAACATTGGGAAAGGCTGCGGACCGACACATCATTTCTGGCACCTTTATCAATACGGGCTGCAGGAAGGAAAGGATGGTGGAAAATGAAAATTGATTATTCTTTATACCTTGTAACAAACCGTTTGCTTATGAGTACAAAGACTTTGGGGGAAGCAGTGGAGCAGGCGATTATTGGCGGATGTACTATGGTGCAGCTCCGGGAAAAAAAGATTTCGTCATTGGATTTTTATGCCCTGGCATTGGAAATAAAAGAGATTGCTGACAGTTATGGAATTCCCCTTATCATAAATGACCGTATCGACATTGCTATGGCAGTGGGCGCAGCCGGGGTACATATCGGACAGAAGGATATTCCTGCAGATATTGCCCGGAAGGTGATTGGTAAGGATATGCTGCTTGGTGTTTCTGCCGCTTCCGTAGCGGAAGCTGAAAATGCGGCAAAAGCTGGAGCCGATTATCTGGGTGTGGGTGCTATGTTTCCAACGGGTACAAAACCGGATGCAGGCTTTGTATCTATGGAGGAACTTGGAAGAATCCGCAGGGCAGTTGATATACCGATTGTTGTGATCGGGGGCATCAATAAGGAAAATGCAATGCTTTTTCAGCCTATGGGGATTGACGGTCTGGCTGTGGTTTCCGCAGTGATTGCCCAGCCTGATATAAAAAAGTCGGCAGCTGACTTAAAATCACAGTTTCGGAAAGGAGGCTGTAAATGAACTTTGAAGCGGCACTTATAAGAAGAGTTGTGCTCTATGGGATTGGGGGTCCTGTTTTAAAGGAAGTGTAAGAAAGAAAGTAGCCCCACCCCCCTCTGTATTTTTTACCCCGACATTCGCGGACAGAAATCCTGCCAATTCTTTTGCTATGCTTAGTCCAAGACCAAAATGTGACTTATTTGTATGTGACTTATCGGCACAATAAAAGCGGTCAAAAATGTAAGGTTTATCCTCGGCAGAAATTCCCCGTCCGTGATCAATAACAGAAATAGTTATAGCCCTGCGTGATAGAGTGGCTTTTATTTGGATGGATGCTTTCGCTTCAGAATGCGAAATGGCATTATCCATAAAAATGCTTAAAATCTGAAAAAGGCATTCCTGGTCTGTGTATAGTATGGGAAAGTGGACATCCAAAAAATCCGCATCTAAAGGCATTCCTTTTTGGCTGCATATGGGTTCATAAGCCTCATAAAGGGAGACCAGCAAAGTATCAATATTCACCTTTGTTTTATTAATATTGCGTGTTCCGGAATCTGAGGAAGCCAGTAAAAGCATATCTTTAATCAGCTTTGACATTCGCATAGTTTCTGCATCTATAATATTCGTGGCCTTTTGAATATCTGGTATTCCGCCACTTAATCTGTTTATTTTGTCATTGTTGGCAAGTATGACTGCAAGCGGCGATTTTAGCTCATGGGAGGCAGCGGCGATAAAGCCTTTTTGGCTTTTTAATACTTTTTCAGTTGGTTCTATGGCGTGTTTCAGCAGAAAACGGCTTACAATTACGATACAGAATAAGGAGATAACCCATAGCAGTATATAAAAAGGCAGTTGTTTCCCTATCAGCTCAAAAGTTGTCTTTTGCCGCTGCAGCAGGCTCAGATAAAACAGGGTTCCGTTTTTGTCAATGACAATAGCCGGGATTCCCCAGTATTTATCATGTGAACAGCCGGAAAAAGATAAAATTCCGCCTTGTGTTGTAGCCATTGTCCGATCTAATGCGGTGACAGATTCCACATTTGCCTTCTCTGTAAACTGCCTTAATAAAATGGTTATATCGGTTGGAAATGAGAGAGGGCTTTGATAAATAACATTTCCCTGTGCATCCTTCAGCTCGGCAAAAATGGAATAGCTATCTTCGTAGGGCTTAATAACTGTTTGAGGACTTTTTTCCGGATTTTCCAGTTCATAAATCATTAACATAGAAAGCCGCCCGAAAAAAATACTGTCGTTTTGGTGTTTGCTATAAACGGAATCATTGCACAAAAACACGATAGCAACGGTTATGATAGACATAATGGAACTGATAAAAATAAGATGCAGTTTTTTATATAAATGTTCCAGCATTTTAGCCCTCCAATTTATAACCAGATCCGTAAACCGTTTTTATTTCGCAGCCGCTTCCTATCTCACGTAATCGTTTCCTGAGAAATGAAATATAATTGTCCACGTTTCCGGGTACAATATCTGTATCGGTTCCCCAGACTTTGTATATCAGTTGTTCTCTGGAGATGAGGGACTGGGGGTGGCTGATCAATACGGATAATACTTCAGACTCTCTTGCAGTTAAAAGCAGGGAATTTGTACCGCATGACAGGATATGTTCCGTTTGGTTGAAAGACAGATCGGAAAAACAGGTACAAGTTTCCTGCCTGATTTCTGCCGGGCGCCTGATCAATGCCCTGATGCGCGCAAGCAGTTCAGGTATATGGAAAGGCTTTACCAGATAGTCATCCGCACCGTTATCCAGTCCCTCTATTCTGTCATTCAGTTCTGACATCCCCGTAATGATAATGACAGGAATTACAATTCCCTTCCGGCGCATGGCTTTAATAATAGTCATTCCGTCAATGATGGGGAGCATACGGTCAATGACTGCCAAATCATAGCAGTATTCAATATTTAGTGCATGGATCATGGCGGTTTCCCCATCATGGCAGCAGTCAACTATATATCCGGCTTTTTGCAGTTCATCCTGTATGGAACTGCAAAGTTCTATATCATCTTCAAGCAGTAGTATTTTCATGATATCAAATCCTCTTTCCATGGTGTTGCTCCAGATATGGCTGGAAAGACATTTTTCCATTTGCGGGTTACTCTTTTCTATTTAGTATAGCAGATAAATCTATAAAAATCCTATAAAATATTACGTTTAAATAGATTCCGGTTACAAGATTTTTTTAGGACTTTGCAGTTATAATGAGAAAAAAAAGAAAGGAAGTTTTTATGATGAAAAATCAAAAAATGTGGAAAGGTTTCGTAATTGGACTGTGCATATCTGCTCTTACAGGATGCGGCACTGGAACAAATGAAGAGACAGGGGGCGTGGATAGGCATGTAACAGAGGAGCAAAGCAGCATGTTTGATGACCAGGACAGGCATTCAGATGAAAATGATAACATTGCCCCTGCAGATGGCAATGGCAGCCAGGAAAACGGAGACAATTCCCTGCCGGATGGGAAGGTCACAAACGGAGCGGACGCTTCGCAGGAGAATCAGAATAATACCACAGCTAACGGTACAGATGAGAAAGTGGATGCAGAAAGTTTGTATACTTCAGCAGCCATAAGAGGGAGTGTTGTGGAATTTTCGGATGGCAGTTGTACAGTAAGTGCTGCCGTAACGGAAGAGGATGGAAAAACCTCCGTAGCAGCTGCGCCTGGGCATGAAAGCGAGGATACAAATGTAGTGGTGACATATCAGGAGGGCTGTGTGGTCCAGATTGCAACCATCTATACTTCAACCGGAATTGCAGAATTGGAGCAGGCGTCTATATCTGACATCAAGAAACAGACAAGTGTTATTGTCTATGGAAGTTTTGAAGATACACATCATGTATCGGCAAACAAAATTATCATATGTCATAGAACAGCCTGAACAGGAGGTGCTGAATTTGAAATTTTATCAGCTTACATTTCGGTATTTATGCCGAAAGAAGTCTAAGACATTTATTTTGCTTTTGGCATTGCTGTTTATAAACAGTATGATTTTGAATTCCTACATGATTTTGCATGCCACAGAAGATTCCCGGATTACCATGCAGGAAAAGATGGGAACCAAGGTAGTGCTGGAAGTGAAGGGGAGCGGTCAAAAGATTGCAGAAAATGAGATTAGAGCAATTCGAGACCTGGATGGAGTGATATATGTCAACCGTCTGACCAGCAACGCTGTTTATCCTGCTGATTTTAATCCTGTTACAAATAGTGACTCCGAAGAAGAAAATAACCAAAAAGTAACGCTGCTGTCCTATGATGATCTGGAGCGTGACAGTGCCTTTAGTGATTTAAGATATCGCTTAATGAAGGGAAGCATGATTACGGAGGGCTCTGAAAAAGGGGCTGTGATCAATTATGTGTTGGCGGATGCGAATGGTCTTGAAATAGGGGATGAGATGAAAGTCGGAACGGAAACCGGGAGTGTAATCAGCGTAAAAATTATAGGTGTTTTCGTTGCGGGAAGTGAGAGAAACCAGATGAATACCCTGCCGGCAGTCAACCGTATTGAAAATCAGATTTTTATTGACAATGAATCCTTTAGGGAGCTGTTTGATCATGCAGGTTACTCTAAAATAGCAGTATATACCAAAAATCCGGACCAAATAGATGTTCTGGTACAGGAATTAAAAGAATTTTTAGCTAACCGAGTGGAAATCGCAACTGCTGATATGTTATATCGTCAGTTGGAGGTGCCGCTGAACAGAATCGTCCGTGTGACGAAACTTATGCTGCTATTCACGTTGGCTGCAGGGGTAACAATTACTTCCCTGTTACTCTGTATGTGGATGCGGTCGAGAAAAAGAGAAATTGCTGTTTTTATCAGTATGGGAAAAAGAAAAGTGGATATTATTATGCAGTTTTTTATGGAAACAGCAGTGGTCTTTTGTTTGTCTGTATTTGGTGCCTTTGTAATAGGAAGTGGAATGGCAGGAATTATGAAAAAACTGCTCATGGAAGAAAATGCAGCAGTTCTATTATCAGTTTCCCTGCAAGCAGGGGATATTGCAGCAATGTTCTTTGCAGGAGGCTGTATAGCAGTTATTGCTGTCTGTATTTCATTGCTGCCCATTTTATGGACAAATCCAAAAGATATTTTATCAAAAATGGAGGGATAGTAGATGAAGGGTTTTAGTTTGGCATGGCGTTCTGTTATTAGAAAGCCTGTAAAAAGCGTCCTGCTGTTTGTAACTGTATTTACCATCAGCCTGTTGCTATTGTCTGGATTGAGCAGCGGGAAAGCAACGATTCAAATGCAGGATCATACAAGGCAGGCAATCGGGGCGGGGCTTCTGCTGGAAGAAAATGAAGCAGACCGACACCGGAGGATTGATGTGTTAGCAGGGCAGCTTGACCATGAGGAAGGCAGCTTAGGCGGATACCATCAGGAAAAAATTACAATAAACGGAGTAGAAAACTGGAGAACATGGACGGATAATTCTTTTGAAACTCTGTTAGTGGAGGATATTGAAATAATAGCTGGTACAGAAGGGATTGATGATTACAATATTACAACAGTTACAACTGCTGCAAGGCCGATTGATTTTATCCGTATTGAGGATGAGGATGTGGACCAGTATAGTGATCTTGGAGGCGTGTCACTGATTGGAAACAAAGATATGTCTATGGACTCTAATTTTCTTTCGGGCAATGCCTTTATCACGGACGGCAGAATGATTCAAGAAGGTGAAAAGGATGTCTGTGTCATTTCATCAGAGCTTGCGGATAAAAATCAATTGGAAATCGGAAGCATAATTAGATTTGGCAAATGTGGTAATATAGAGGATTCAATGACTTATGAAGCTGAAGTTGTGGGTATCTATCAGGTGAACCAGCCAATAGCCCCTTATATGTATGGAGATACTTACCGATCTGAAAATATTATTTTTACGGACTTGGATTTCCCTGAAAAGGTGGATGGAAAAGCAGGTGATCCATTATATGAGAAGGCATATTTTAAGATTGCGGATGTGAAGGAATATGAAAATGTAAAGCTAAAGGTAATGGAGGCAGATATAGCATGGGAACGGTATGATCTGATTGACAATAACGGAAATATGAATACCCTGTCCGCAAATTTTAATGAAATGGAGAAGTACAGCAGAGTTTTAGTCTGGGTCATTTCAGGGGCAAGCCTGGTTATCCTGTTTCTTATTTTTCAGTTTTGGATGAAAAGCCGGAATAGAGAAATTGGAATTATGCTGTCAATGGGAACTTCAAAAATTCAGATTTTAGCCCAGATCATGACAGAAGCATTTATGATTGCAGCAGTGGCTGTGTTGATTTCTTTTTTGGCGGCGCCGGAAGTGTCAGATCTGATGGCGGATTATCTGGTAGAACAACAGATACAGAGTATGGAAGAACAGGATTTACTGGATGAGGGAAAAGTGGCATTTTCTTACGAAAAATCAGAGCAGAATGTGGTGGGTGTGCAGGCAGAAATTACTTCCGGGATGTTAATACAGGATGCTGCGGGAATGGCCCTGCTGATTGCAATATCTGTATGTGTATCGGGTATTGCCATAATGAAAAGGAATCCCAGGGATATCCTGCAGGCTCTGTAAACAGTTTATATGTGCAGGTATTAAGGGAAACGCTGAGGAAAGGGTTTCTCTGGAAATAAGTTAAGGAGGACAGCTGAAATGATATTAGAAGCAAAAAATGTGGAATATGCATATAAATCCCAAAAGGAAAGGAAAGTTTTAGACAATATTTCTGTTCGGTTTGAAGAAAAAAAGTTTTATACCATCATTGGAGCCAGCGGAGCCGGAAAAACAACTCTTTTGTCTTTGTTGGCAGGGCTTGACAGTCCAACAGGAGGGACTGTTCTATATGAAGGGGAAGATATCCTTACGAAAGGCTTGAATTATCACAGAAAGAATCATGTATCCTTAGTTTTTCAGGAATATAATTTGATTGATTATCTTACTACGGAGGAAAATGTAAAATTGGGAGGGATAGATCAGCCGGAGGAACTGCTTTCAAAAGTGAATATTCCGCAGGAGGCATGGAAAAGAAATGTAATGAAGCTGTCCGGCGGGCAACAGCAGCGGGTAGCGATTGCAAGAGCACTGGCAAGCAATGCAAAAGTTTTATTGGCGGATGAGCCGACTGGAAATCTGGATGAACAGACCGCAGAGGGGATTATTGAGTTATTGAAGCGGACGGCCCATGAGCTGGGTAAATGTGTAATTGTGGTTACACATAGTAAATATTTAGCAAATGAAGCAGATGAAATTGTGCAGATTAGGAATGGAATGATTGATTTATAGAATGAAGGAACTCTGCAAAAGACAACCGCCGCACTATGGTTTACCACCATATGCGGCGGTCTGCCATTTACGCAGGCAGCAAATCGTCTATTCATGCTGACGGAGTTAAAAATATTCTTATTTTTCCGATACACAAAAGGTATAATAGAAGTGAAAAAACCAGTGGCGTTCTATTTACTGTGAAACAAAACCTTCAGGGTAGCTAAAAAAGCGCAGACTGCCCCTATC
>CANRWA010000093.1 GCA_947643415.1 uncultured Clostridia bacterium
AATAATTATTTTCGATTTTTCTCATTTTGCTATTGACATTTATTAGCTGGACTTTCCTAAGTGCCTGATCAAACTATTCAGTACTGAATATGGTTTATCATATATAAACCATATACTAAGTCTATCATGAATAGACCAATTTGTCAAGCATTTTAAAAGAGCTGCCTGAAAAAAACAGCTCTTCCCCATCGGAAAATATTTTATTGATTATTTTATCGTTGCAATATCCACCAGCGTCATCTCGCTTTCTTCCGCATCTTCCAGCGCATCCAGCAGGGCATTTGCCGTATCTATAGAGGTAAGGCAGGTCACTCCTGTCTCAATAGACACCCGGCGGATCAGGAAACCATCATGGGAATGCTCTCCCTGCTTTGGTATATCGATCACAAGATCAATCTCGTGCCCCAGCAGCAGATCCATCAATGTCGGGGATTCCTGCTCGATCTTATTGACAGGAACCACTTCCACACCCTGTTCTCCAAGGAACTTTGCCGTTCCCCTTGTGGAATAAATTTCATATCCAAGTGCCTGAAACCGTCTGGCAACAGAAACTGTTTCTATCTTTGTATTGTCATTCACAGTAAGGATCATTTTCTTATGCTTTGGAAGATTGATCCCGGCACCCATAAACGCCTTATGGAGCGCCTCATTAAATGTCTTTCCGATTCCCAGGCACTCACCGGTGGACTTCATCTCCGGCCCCAGGCTGATCTCGGCACCCCGAAGCTTCTCAAAGGAGAACACGGGCATCTTTATCGCAATATAATCTGCCTTTTCCGCCAGTCCCGGCGTGTATCCCATATCCTTTATTTTCTCTCCCAGGATCACACGGGAGGCAAGTTTCACAATAGGAATACCGGTCACTTTGCTGATATAAGGCACAGTACGGCTGGAGCGCGGATTTACCTCGATCACATATACCTCATCCTCATACACAATAAACTGGATGTTGATAAGGCCTACCACATGAAGGCTTCTGGCAAGTTTCTTTGTATAATCCACAAGGACTTCCTGAACCTCCTGCTTTATGCTCATAGCAGGATATACAGAGATACTGTCACCAGAATGGATTCCGGCACGCTCAATATGTTCCATAATACCGGGGATCAGGATATCATCCCCATCACAGACAGCATCTACTTCCACTTCTTTTCCCATAAGGTATTTATCTACCAGAATCGGGTGCTCCTGCACATGACGGTTAATGACAGACATAAATTCCCGGATATCATCATCATTGATGGCAATCTGCATTCCCTGTCCGCCAAGGACATAAGATGGACGGACCAACACCGGATATCCAAGTTCATTTGCCGCAGAAAGAGCTTCCTCTGTTGTAAATACTGTCTTCCCGGCAGGCCTTGGAATCCCACATTGTTCCAGAATCTCATCAAAGAGTTCACGGTCTTCTGCCGCGTCCACATTCTCTGCACTGGTTCCCAATATTGGAACTCCCATCTTCAGGAGCGCCTCCGTCAGCTTGATGGCAGTCTGTCCGCCAAACTGTACAACAGCACCGTCCGGTTTCTCAATATCTACGATATTTTCCACATCCTCTGGCGTCAGCGGCTCGAAGTACAGCTTATCTGCCACGTCAAAATCGGTACTAACGGTCTCTGGGTTGTTATTAACAATAATTGTCTCATATCCGCTTTTTGCCAGGGACCAGACACTGTGCACAGAACAGAAATCAAATTCGATTCCCTGCCCGATGCGGATCGGACCGGAACCAAGCACCATCACACGTTTCTTCGTCTTCTCTGCCTTTATCTCAGTCTCGCTGCCAAAGACACTGTAATAATATGGTGTCGATGCCTCAAATTCTGCAGCGCAGGTATCCACCATCTTAAACGATGCCACGATCCCACTGGCAAGGCGCATCCTGCGAACCTCTTCTTCCCGGATGCCAGCATAGCCGGCGATGACCTTATCCGGAAATTCCATTCTCTTTGCCTCAGCGAGAATCTCTCTGGTGAGTGTCTCTGTCTTCAGAGTCTGTTCCATCTCCACCAGATGAGCGATCTTATCAATAAACCATGGATCTATCTTTGTGATATCATGGATCTCATCATAGGAGGCACCTTTACGGATCAGCTCTGCTATCACGAAAATGCGGCGGTCATCTACAATATGCACCCGTTCCAGCAGTTCCTCTTTGGAACGGTCGGTATAACGCCCGATATCCAGGCTGTCAATATGCTGTTCCAATGAGCGGAATGCCTTCATCAGGGCACCTTCGAAATTATCACAGATACTCATAACCTCCCCGGTTGCCTTCATCTGTGTTGTCAGTGTCCTCTTTGCCTTGATAAATTTGTCAAATGGCAGCCGTGGAATCTTAACGACACAATAATCCAGAGTCGGCTCAAAGCTGGCAAAGGTCTTTCCTGTAATGGCGTTGGGGATCTCATCTAATGTATAGCCCAAAGCAATCTTAGCTGCCACCTTCGCGATAGGATAACCCGTTGCCTTAGATGCCAATGCCGAAGAACGGCTGACCCTTGGATTTACCTCGATCACACAATACTCAAAGCTTTCCGGATGCAGGGCAAACTGCACATTACAGCCTCCTGTGATATTCAGCTCTGTAATAATATTCAGCGCAGAGGTGCGCAGCATCTGGTATTCCTTGTCCCCCAGTGTCTGTGAGGGTGCCACAACGATACTGTCACCGGTATGGACTCCCACGGGATCAATATTTTCCATATTACAAACAGTGATGCAGTTGCCCCCTGCATCTCGCATCACCTCGTATTCGATCTCTTTCCAGCCGGCGATACACCGCTCAATGAGACACTGCCCTACACGGCTCAGACGGAGGCCATTGGCACAGATATCCCGCAGTTCCTCCTCATCATGGGCGATACCGCCACCGCTTCCACCCAGGGTATAAGCAGGACGGATCACTACAGGATATCCGATCTCTGTGGCAAAATCTACCGCATCATCTACTGTCTCCACCACAACACTGGCTGCGATAGGTTCACCGATCTTCTCCATGGTTTCCTTGAATTCAAGACGGTCTTCTGCCTTCCGGATCGTCTGTGCTGTCGTACCGATAAGACGTACCTTCTGCTCTTTCAGGAAGCCAGACTCCTCTAATTCCATGGCAATATTTAATGCAGCCTGTCCTCCCAGAGTTGGAAGGATACTGTCCGGTCTTTCCTTTTTTATCAATTTCTTTACCACATCAGGTGTCAGCGGCTCAATATATACATGGTCAGCAATATCTTTATCTGTCATGATGGTTGCCGGGTTGGAGTTAATGAGCACTACCTCCATTCCCTCTTCTTTCAGGGAACGGCATGCCTGTGTACCTGCATAGTCGAACTCTGCCGCCTGCCCGATGACGATCGGACCGGACCCGATCACTAAAACTTTCTTAATTCCCTCTATCTTAGGCATCCTTATTACCTCCCATCATCTTGATAAAGCGGTCAAACAGTACTTCTGAATCCTTCGGTCCGGCACATGCTTCCGGATGAAACTGCACGGTAAATATATTTTTATTTTTGTATTTCAACCCCTCTACTGTGCCATCATTGACATTAACAAAGGCAGGTTCTGCCACATCTTCTGGTATAGAGTCCTCTTTCACCACATATCCATGGTTCTGGGAAGAAATGTATACACGGCCCGTCTCCCTGTCTTTCACGGGATGATTGGCGCCCCTGTGTCCATACTTCATCTTCTCTGTGTCACAGCCGCTTGCCAGTGCCATGAGCTGGTGCCCCAGACAGATGGCGAATATCGGCACATCTGACCGATACAGCTTTTTGAGTTCGGCGATGATCTCTGTACATTCTTTTGGATCTCCGGGTCCATTGGTCAGCATAATGCCATCTGGTCCGGCAGCCAGAATGTCCTCTGCCCTTGTATATGCCGGATAGATTGTTACCTCACAGCCCCGTTTCAGCAGGCACCGGGCAATATTATATTTTGTCCCAACATCAAGAATAGCAACCTTCTTTATTACCGGAATGCTGCTATCTGTATCAAGGTCCCCTGGCTGATAGGACAGGATCTTCTTTGTTGTCACCTGTTCCACGACACCTCGGACGGAATATTCTTTAATTTTAGAAAGAACGGTATCCAGATCCTTTGGCTCCGCCGTTGTGATCATCCCGTTCATGGTCCCCTTTTCACGTAATATCTTCGTCAGGGCACGGGTATCTATGCCCTCGATGCCGGGAATCTCCTGCTCTGCCAGAAAATCCTGGATACTCTGCTCATTTCGGAAATTACTTCCCAGACGGGATAGTTCACGGACGATAAATCCGTCTGTACTGGATCCCTTTGCTTCCATATCCTTTCGGCAGATGCCATAATTTCCGATCAGCGGATATGTCATGGCCACTGCCTGTCCTGCATAACTTGGATCTGTGAGCACCTCAAGATATCCTGTCATGGAAGTATTAAAGACGATCTCACTGATCACTTCCTTCGTACTTCCAATACTTTTACCCGTAAAGATAGTCCCATCTTCCAGTATAAGATATGCCTTCATGTTGCCCTCCTGTCTTTTACTGTCAAAAAAATCAATCAAAAGCCAGTATCATCTCAGCGGTTTCCACCATGCTGTTGCCGCTGTCCATACTGAGTTTCTGTATGTACTTGTGTGCTTCACTTTCAGAGAGATTATTTCTCTCCATCAGAAGCTGTTTCGCATCTTCAATGATCCGTTGTTCCTTCTCAGTACGCTTTCCTGGCTGCTTTTTTTTCTTTCGCTGCAGACGCCCCAGATCAAGCATCATTGTCTCTATGGTGCTGATGAGTTCATGGATATGAAATGGCATGGAAAGACACATTATATCCCCCGAACTGCATTCCTGCAGCCGGGCAGGAGATGCTACCAAAAGCATCTGAAATTCCCTTGGCAGATATCCATACAATTCACTGTAATGCATATCTGGCAGCCGGTATCCGCACAGCACAATACCGCCGTCATTTTCATTGGCGGCAGCGATAACCTGAGATGCGCTATTACATGCTAGTATATCATTATATCCATTCCGATTCAAAACATTTTTTATTTTTTTTGCATCTTCCAGTTTTGAAAATGCTACGATCACGTATAGAATCGCTTATCCCTCCTGTTGTCATTAGATACGGTCCAGATATTTTTCAACCTCCCAGGCAGTTACCTGTTCGCAGAACTTATTCCACTCCTCTTTCTTCTTGGCAATCATGATCTGGGATAACTGTTGTCCATAGACATTCTGAAGGAATGTGTCTTTCTCAAATTCCTGAACTGCCTCTATCAGGGTACGTGGCAGAATATCAAATTTTGTATCATCGGATGCCTCATCCAGACTCACAGGGGGCTGCGTCTGATTCCTTATTCCTTCCAGTCCGGCGGCAAGGCATCCCGCCAGGACAAGGTATGGATTGCTGGCACCATCCGGGCTTCTCAGAACGATACGTGGTCCCATCTTCCCAGTACTTGTAATGCGCATAAGTGGTGTACGGTTTTTCCTTGACCAGCTTATATTGACTGGCGCATTATATCCTGGAACAAGCCGTTTATAAGAATTGATGATAGGGTTGCTGATCAGGGTCAGGCCTTTGATGTGCTGTATGATGCCTGCCATAAAATGATACGCTGTCTTACTCAGTCCATATTTTTCTTCCGGGTCACTGAATATATTCTCTCCATTCTTGCACAAAAACATATTTAGGAACATTCCGGAACCTTTCTTCCCATAATTGGGTTTTGGCATAAAGGTAGCATGTAGGCCATGACGCCTTGCCACAGTGCGCACCGCTAACTTGAATGTCATAATATTATCTGCGGTATGGATCCCATCGCTGAACTTAAAATCAATCTGATGCTGTGCTGCCTCATTGGAGTGATAAGAGGATTCCATCTCAAATCCCATCTCAGACAGTGACAGCACGATGTCCCGCCTTGCATTCTCCCCTGCATCCACAGGCCCAATATCAAAGAAATCTCCCTTTTCTGCCGTGGTTGTCGTAGGGGCGCCATCCTCTGCCGTGTCAAAAAGGAAAAATTCTGATTCTGGCCCTACATTGAACGTATATCCTTCCCTCTCCGCCTCCCTGGCTACCTCTCCCAGAATATAGCGGGAATCTGCCATAAAGGGCGTTCCATCCGGATACTGGACATCGCAGATAAACCGTGCCACCCTCCCCCGCTGCGGGCGCCATGGAAATATCGTAAAGGTATCCAGATCTGGCACCAGAACAAGCTCATCCACATCTGCTGTGTCAAATCCATGAATGGCGGCACCATCAAACATGCACTGGTTATCCAGAACAACATCGATCTGTTTTGCTGTAACAGCCATATTTTTCAGATTACCAAAAGTATCCATAAACTGGAGGCGGATAAATTCCACATCCTCTTCCTCCACCAGTTCAAGAATATCTTCTCTTGTATAATGTGACATAACTTACCTCCGTTCCTTTAATTCAAGTTCGTATACCCCATCAGGTCCTGGTCCACTGCTCTTGCTGCCTCGCGTCCCTCACGGATCGCCCAGACAACCAGCGACTGCCCCCTGTGCATGTCGCCCGCCGTAAAGACATTCTTGCTGCTGGTGCGGTACTCTCCTTCTTTTGTCTCTACATTGGTACGGTCTGTCATCTTTACGCCAAAATCTTTCGTGACATATTCCTCGGATCCAAGGAATCCTGCAGCGATAAATACCAGATCAATATCCATGACATACTCACTTCCAGGAATCTCACTCATATTCATACGCCCTGTCTTTTCATCCTTTGTCCATGAAAGCTTTACACCCTTCACCTGTTTTAGGTTTCCCTTGTCATCTGCGATAAATTCCTTTACTGTCGTCTCATAGATCCGGGGATCACTGCCGAAGACAGCAATCGCCTCCTGCTGACCATAATCCGTCTTCAGAACCTTCGGCCACTCCGGCCACGGGTTATTCTCAGACCGCTCAACCGGAGGTTTGGGCATCATCTCTAACTGTACCACACTTTTCGCACCCTGGCGGATAGAAGAACCGACGCAGTCATTTCCGGTATCTCCCCCACCGATCACAAGGACATTTTTTCCCTTCGCACTGATATAATCGGTATACTGTGGATCACGGAGATGTTTCGTCACACGTTTCAAGTAGTCCACTGCAAAATAGATCCCCTTTGCCTCCCTGCCCGGCGCTTTAATATCCCTTGGGCGGGAAGCACCGCAGGCCAGTATAACACGGTCATATCTCTGACACAGCTCTTCTGCCTTAATGTCTGTTCCGACATTCACATTGACCTGAAAGTCAACACCCTCCGCCTCCATAACTTTAATTTTACGTTCAATCACTGATTTGTCAAGCTTCATATTCGGGATACCATACATGAGAAGCCCGCCTGGATGATCTTCCCTCTCATATACTGTGACACTGTGGCCACGCCTATTTAACTGGTCGGCAGCGGCGAGGCCGGCAGGACCGGAACCCACCACTGCCACGCTCTTCCCGGTACGCACTTTCGGCGGTTTTGGCTCCATCAGGCCATGCTCATAACCATACTCGATAATAGCATTCTCATTTTCCTTGATAGTAACCGGAGTGTCATTCAGCCCACAGGTACATGCCGCCTCACATGGCGCCGGACAGACGCGCGATGTAAATTCAGGAAAATTATTTGTCTTTAAAAGCCGTCCCAGTGCCTGCTCATAACTTCCTATATAAAGAAGTTCATTCCATTCCGGACACAGATTGTTCAGTGGACAGCCGCTTGCCATACCCCCGATCATCATGCCAGACTGGCAGAACGGAACACCACAGTCCATACAGCGCGCCGCCTGTGTCTGGCGTTCCTCTTCACTCATCGGCACATGAAACTCATCAAAGTTCTGAATCCTCTCCTGTGGCCCAATTTCCTCATTTCCCTGTCGCTCATATTCTATAAAACCAGTGGGTTTGCCCATAACGATTCATCCTCTCTTTCTGATCAGTTTGCTTTCTTACTCTGAAGCTGATAAAATGCTTCAATCTGTGCCTGCTCATTACTCATGCCCTTTTCCTCTGCCAGGGCAATCTGCTGGAGCATTATCTGATAGTCATGTGGTATGATCTTCTTGAATTTCGGAAGATATTCACTGAAACTCTCAAGAATCTCCCTGCCCCGCTCTGACCCTGTCGCCTCTACATGGGCCGTGATCATCTGCTTTAACTGCATTACGTCATATTTATCTGTAATGGAATTGGAAGATACCAGTTCCTTGTTTAACTTCAGGTACAGATCACTCTTCTCATCCAGAACATAAGCGATACCACCGCTCATTCCAGCGGCAAAGTTCTTCCCGGTAGATCCCAGGATCACTACACAGCCGCCTGTCATGTATTCACAACCATGGTCACCCACGCCTTCTACCACCGCATAGGCACCAGAGTTGCGGACACAGAAACGTTCTCCTGCCACACCATTGATATACGCCTCACCACTGGTAGCACCATACAGTGCCACATTGCCGATGATAATATTATCTTCCGCACTATACTGTACGCCCTTTGGCGGATATACAATAAGCTTTCCTCCAGACAATCCCTTGCCGAAATAATCATTGCTGTCTCCCTCCAGCTTCAATGTCAGGCCCTTCGGGATAAAGGCGCCGAAACTCTGGCCGCCGCTGCCACTGCACTCTGCAACAAAGGTATCCGGCTCTACTTCATCCCCCAGCTTTCTTGTGATCTGGGCACCCAGGATCGTTCCCAGAGCCCGGTCAATATTGGTTACTTTCGCTTTGATCTCTGTCTTCTCCCCTGTCTCCAGGGCACCGGCAAATTTTTTCAGAAATACTCTTTCATCCATCGTTTTGTTTAACTTAAAGTTATAGGCATCCTTCTCATTAAAGATTCTCTTCTTATCCTGGATAAATGGATTCTCTATCATTGGTGAGAGATCAATCTTACTCATCCTCTCATCCTGGGCAATGTCATCCCGTACTTTTAGGAGATCGGAACGTCCAATGAGTTCATCCAGTTTTCTCACACCAAGATTTGCCATCAGTTCCCGCACCTCTTCGGCGATGAACCGCATGAAATTCTCCACATATTCCGGCTTGCCCCGGAACCGTTTACGCAGCTCCGGATTTTGTGTTGCCACGCCGACAGGACAGGTATCCAGATTGCAGACGCGCATCATGACGCAGCCCATTGTTACCAGGGGAGCGGTAGCAAACCCGAATTCCTCTGCTCCCAACAGTGCTGCCACCATGACATCCCGCCCGGTCATCAGCTTACCATCTGCCTCGATCACCACCTTAGAACGAAGCCCATTCATCAACAGTGTCTGATGTGTCTCTGCAAGGCCAATCTCCCAGGGAAGCCCAGCATTATGGATCGAACTGGAAGGCGCTGCCCCGGTACCGCCATCATAACCGGATATCAGGATCACTCCGGCTCCCGCTTTCGCAACGCCGGCAGCTACTGTCCCGACGCCAGATTCTGACACCAGTTTCACAGAGATGCGGGCATTCGTATTGGCACTTTTCAGATCGTAGATGAGCTGTGCCAGATCTTCTATGGAATAAATATCATGATGAGGCGGCGGTGAAATCAAAGATACCCCTGGTGTTGACAATCTTGTCTTGGCAATCCATGGGTACACCTTTCCCCCAGGCAGATGACCGCCCTCTCCTGGTTTCGCCCCCTGTGCCATCTTAATCTGGATCTCTTTGGCGCTGACCAGATAATGGGAGGTGACGCCAAAGCGCCCGGAAGCCACCTGCTTTATGGCAGAACAGCGGTTAATTTCCTCATTGACAGAGGCAAGGCGTTCCAGACTCTCACCACCCTCGCCGCTGTTGGATTTACCATGCAGGCGGTTCATGGCGATAGCAAGCGTCTCGTGCGCCTCCTGGGAGATAGAGCCATAGGACATAGCCCCTGTCTTAAATCTCTGTACAATACTGTCTACACTTTCTACCTGGGACAATGGAATTCCCTTCTTTGGAAAACGGAATCCCAGCAGGCTGCGGAGATTCATAAAGCTGTCTTCCTGATCAATCTCCTTTGAATATTCCTTAAAGAGTTTGTAATCTCCTCTCTGTGTCGCCTGCTGCAAAAGATGTATCGTCTTTGGATTATAAAGATGCTCTTCTTTACCACTTCTGGATTTATGTGTTCCGACACTGTCCAGTGTTGTATCCACACCGAGCTCAAGGGGATCAAAAGCCTTGGAATGGAGGGTTTCTACCTGTCTCTCTATATCTTTTACAGTGATCCCGCCGATACGGGAAACCGTATCCGTAAAATATTTCTCCGTAACATCCTGGGAGATCCCAATCGCTTCAAAGATCTTCGAACCCTGATAAGACTGAATCGTAGAGATTCCCATTTTGGAGGCGATCTTCACAATACCATGCAGCACTGCGTCATTGTAATCATTGACAGCGGCATAGTAATCTTTATCTAACATATTACTATCAATCAGGCGCTTTATGGTATCCAGGGCAAGATAAGGGTTTATGGCACTGGCGCCATAACCGAGCAGGGTGGCAAAATGATGTACCTCCCTCGGTTCTGCGCTCTCCAGAATCATTGCCATGCTGGTCCGTTTCTTCGTCCGCACCAGATGCTGCTGCATGGCAGAGACTGCCAGCAGGGACGGGATTGCCACATGGTTCTCATCCACCCCCCGGTCACTCAGGATCAATACATTCACACCATCCCGATAAGCACGGTCCGCTTCCAGATACAGGCGGTCGATGGCTTTCTCCAAAGAAGTATTTTTGTAGTAGGTAATCGGAACCACCGCAACCTGAAATCCCGGAATATTCATATTCTTGATCTTAAGGATATCGGTATCTGTCAGGATCGGGTTGTGGATCTGCAGCACCCGGCAGTTCTCCGGTCTCTCCTGAAGCAGATTGCCGTCCTCTCCAATATACATGGTAGTAGAAGTAACAACCTCCTCCCGGATGGCATCAATGGGAGGATTCGTCACCTGTGCAAATCTCTGGCGGAAATAATTAAATAATGGCTGCGGCTGTCTGCTGAGGACAGGAAGAGGACTGTCATGTCCCATTGCCGCAATCGGCTCACTTCCATTCCTCGCCATAGGCAGAATGGAATTCTTCACCTCTTCATAGGTGTAGCCGAATGCCTTCTGTAATCTCCTTCTCTCTTCCACCTCATAGTGCTGGATTTTCTGATTCGGAATATGGATGTCTTTCAGATGAACAAGATGGCTGTCCAGCCATTCCCCATAAGGTTTCGCAGAGGCATATTTTTCTTTCAGCACATCATCATCCACCAGCTCGCCGCGGACCGTGTCCACAAGAAGCATCTTTCCAGGACGCAGCCGGTCTTTCTTCACCACATGCTCTTCCCCAATGGGCATAACTCCCACCTCAGAGGAAAGGATGAGCTGGTCGTCATCTGTGATGTAATAACGGGATGGGCGAAGCCCATTCCGGTCCAGCACAGCCCCCACCAGATCTCCATCTGAGAAAAGAATGGACGCGGGGCCGTCCCATGGCTCCATCATTGTTGCATAATATTCATAGAAATCTTTCTTCGTATCGCTGATATAGCGGTTGTTCTCCCATGGCTCCGGGATCGTGATCATCACAGCTAACGGAAGATCCATGCCACTCATAACAAGAAATTCCAGTGTATTATCCAGCATAGCAGAATCCGAACCTTCTGAATTTATGACAGGCAGTACTTTGTGCAATTCTGATTTCAATAGCTCCGATTCCATCGTTTCCTCCCTGGCAAGCATTTTATCCGCATTGCCAAGGATCGTATTGATCTCACCATTGTGTACGATAAAACGGTTCGGATGGGCACGCTGCCAGCTTGGCTGTGTATTAGTGGAAAAACGGGAGTGCACAATAGCAATAGCAGACTCATACTCGATATCCTGCAGATCGTCAAAAAACAGCCTGAGCTGGGAAACAAGAAACATTCCCTTATAGACAATGGTGCGGGAAGAAAGGGATACTACATATGTGTCTTCATTAGACTGTTCAAACACACGGCGTGCGATATAGAGCTTGCGGTCAAAGTCAAGCCCCTTCTCTGTCTTCTTCGGTTTCTTCACAAATCCCTGCATGATACATGGCATACACTCAACAGCACGCTTGCCAAGAATATCTGGCGCAATAGGAACCTGGCGCCAGCCAAGGAACTCCATTCCCTCTTTCTCTATAATGGTCTCAAACATTTTCTTTGCCTGGTTCCGCTTAAATTCATCTTGTGGAAAGAAAAACATGCCAACACCATATTCTCTCTCCTCCCCGATATCAATTCCCATATTCTTTGCCACTTTGTAAAAGAACTTGTGGGAGATCTGCAGCATAATGCCAACACCATCCCCTGTTTTCCCCTCTCCGTCTTTTCCGGCACGGTGCTCCAGATTTGCCACGATCTCTAATGCATTCCTAACCGTGTCATGTGTCTTTCTGCCTTTTATATTCACGATGGCACCAATTCCGCAGTTATCATGTTCAAAATGTGGATGATATAATCCAATTGGTTTTCTTTTACATTCTTCTACATATTCATTCATGGGAAATCCTCCTTATATAAAAAACGCCAAAAGAACACACTTCATGTGTACTTTTGACGCCATTGTCTTTAGCTATTATATAACAGGGAAAAGAGAATTGCAAGCATAAATTTCCCCAGTTACTTTTCATATCCTGCCAAGGCAGCGGATCTTGTATTGTCTGTTGCCCCTATACCACACCCCGAAAAACAGCTTGTTTCCTCTCGTTGCAGATACGCTGCCGGAGCATTGTCTGAGATGTCTGCTGGCACTTTTCCTGCCTCCTTGCAGCACGTTTGCACTAGAAGCCGCCACGCAACGGTACTAATGCACCACCAAAACCAGGTCTTGTCATACTGCGGGCAGATGCAGGGCATCTGTCCATGGAAAGGAGATGCCAGAAAATAAATTTATTTATTTTTGGCACTCTCCTTCCATGGATCAGCACGTTTGGTGCTGCCCGCAGAAATAAGAAACAAAAGGTGGTGCATAAGGACCGGCGGGCGGCTATGCTGCAAAAAGGCAGGAAAACACCAGCAGACAGCGAGTTTTGCGAAAGGCAGC
>CANRWA010000094.1 GCA_947643415.1 uncultured Clostridia bacterium
TACCATATTTACAGACTTTTTTTCATAGTCCCAAGTAAAATTATGTTTGGCATCAGTATAAATTGACCCTAAAACTATCACCAATCTCCAATAATTCCGGTTCTCTGATACCATATTCCTTACAGAAACTAAATCTTGGTATTTAGTTAATTTATTAATTATAATCTACCCACTTCCCATCTTTTAATATTTCAAATTGTCCCCATTGCGGATTATCTATATTACGCCCTTTCACTCGTACTGGCAAAAAGGCGTCATGTTGACAATCCGGTAACGGGTCGTCAATCTCTATCCAACCGCTTTCATCTATTTCGTCATCCCAATCTTCATAGACGGATTCTACATCTGGATACCATGCGTCAAAAGAACATTGAACAGCATCCATGCTGCAATACTTAAACAAAAGAACTTCTTTCTTTGTCTGGTATAACATGATTTTATAAATAAAATCTTTATCGTTGCATCTTATTGGTTCTTTTAAAATTGCATACTTGCGCATTACTCTCCCCCCTCCCTAAAAAAATTGTATGTTTGACTATTTAACTGCCTAGGCTATAATATAAATAAGTTAACTCGTGAAGGATTAAGGTTGGGTTCTCGAATGAGAGTAGGTATATACCAAGAATTCCTTTGCCCTGGGGTTAGCTTTTTTTTGTTCTTTTTAAACTTTCCACAATACATTTTGAATCACATTGTATTTCTGCCACTATCAAATCAACTGATACTGCAAATATAAAATGGATATTCATACTGTCTGTGTATATATCGGTAATTTATCTCTTTCCTCATCAGTAGACATACCGTCTCCACGTGCGGCGAGTGTGCATTTAAGATGCACTTTCCTGCCATAGAAAAGATAAGAATTATGTTGCTTAACGAGACTTTGACTGGTTTCGGCTTGATTTGTAATCTGCTCTTTACTATGGATGTCATTATTTCTTCGCTTTCGTCTTTGCTGTACTATGTAAATTTTTAATACTTTTTAAATATTCTTCTTCGACTGGTGATAAATTCTGAACTTGATATTTTTTATATTCTTCTGTAGCTTTTTCGATTGCCTGTGCATGACTAACTTCTCCTGCTCCTTGCAAGAGCTTTTCTCCAGTAGTTTTCAATATATTATCAAGATGTTCTACATAATCAGACATATACATGGGATTATGACGCATAGCCTGAATTTCTGCAAAATCAAAATATCCCGATACAATATTATTTAAAATCTTCAATTCTTTCTCATTTAAATAATTCTTTGCAATACCAATATCTTTTAATGTTGGAAAATCGCCGGAAAAACTTTTTAGTCCCATAAATGGCTGTTCTGCATTTGCACGTTCATATATTACTTCTGCTGCCGTATGTCCATGCGCTGCATAATGCAACTTATTTTGAACCATTTTAAAAAATGCCATAGACTCGCTGCTTTGGGGATTATAATCCACACTAGTAGCATAAAGGTCAAGCACCTGCCGATACATCACTTTTTCCGATGAACGAATGTCCCGTATACGGTCTAATAATTCTTTCCAGTAATTTCCACCGCCCAGATTCTTTAATCGCTCATCATCCATTGTAAAACCTTTTATCATATATTCTTTCAGACGTTCAGTTGCCCAACGCCGAAATTGTGTAGCAATGAAAGATTTCACACGATATCCAAGAGAAATAATCATGTCAAGATTATAATGGGTAACATTATAATTCTTACCATCAGCGCCAGTTGTTCGGAATTTCCGAACAACTGAAATCTCATCCAATTCCCCTTCTTCAAAAATATGCTTAATATGCTCGCTAATATTTGATTTACTGGTTTGATATAATTCACATAATTGCGCCTGCGTAAGCCAAACCGTTTCATCTTGAAATTTTACGTCTATTTTTGTATTTCCGTCTTCTGTCCGGTATATAATAATTTCACTTTGGGATTCTTTGTTGTTATCTTCCATATGCTCTCCTTTCCGGTTTTTTACTCGCCAATAATCACCTCCGGCTGACCTAACTCTCTCTAATATTCCTTCTTCACTCAATTCCTTAATACTCTTCTTAACAGCTCTTGTAGTAATACCTAATGTCTCAGCTAACGCCGTCTGCATTATTTTTGAATTGTCCATTACCATTTCTATAATTTTCCGTTGCGTACAATTCAAATTTTTTGGTGACCTTCACTATAAGGTGGTCTGTATAAATTTACCCTAAAACTATCACCAATTTCCAATAATTCCAGTTCTCTGATACCATATTCCTTACAGGAACTGAAAAATCTCTTAATACCGGTTCCCCAAGACAGCCAAAAACTCAATGTATAATGAGCGATCACAAAACATGTCAGGTGTTTCATACACCAATACAGCAGCGCAAATCTTATCATCTTCCTCCACAATAAATGCGTTATTCTTATTAACAAAAAAGGACAAATACTCATTAAAGCTTGTATAATATTTCGCAACTATAGGAGGCTTTCTTTTGTTATCTTGCACGCTCATACTTACTCCGTTCGCCCCAGTATAGCTGGAGGATTAGGATTTTCATTCAGAACCAAACAGTATCCCCGTCAAAAGTTGTTTCAATCTTTGATAAGTCGCCTTCCGTTGTATAAATCATAATATTTATTTTTTCATTTTACCGTTTCTATAATTTATTGTCACCTTATTGTTTTGCATTTTATATAATAATCTTTTGAACATATTTATCCTGTTTAATATATTCCATGAAAACCTTATATTCCCAATTTCATATCTTCAGCTAACAACTTTTCTTTAATTAATTGAAGTGTTCTTTGTTCTATCTTTTCCTCTGTAAAACTCTTTACTATTGCTTCCATCGTTTCTGCACTCCAAAATATTTTCAGCTTCTCTTTTGCTCGCGTTATTGCCGTATAAAATATGGAATGTGTTATTCGTTCTGCATTGCTCGATGGAATAACCACCTTTACCGACTTGTATTCTAACCCCTGTGCCTTATGTATCGAAATTGCGTAAGCAATCTGAAATGGAATTACTGTTTTAACGCGCTCCGCTTCTGATAACTCATCATCCCACGCAATCACTTCTAATTTTATTCTTGTTCCATCACCTATATTTTCAACATACTCAAACGTTTCATATTTGCATTGTTCCTCTGTCAAATAAGTTTTGATGTCAATTGTAAATACAATTGATGAACGATTCTTTACAATATCCACTATTGTTCCTTTTAAATTATTGTACAATAACACTGAACGCTTCGTATCTAAGAAAATAATCCTGTCTCCGATTTTGAAAATCCATTCAGCCCATGAGAATGCCTCACTTTGCGTATTCGCATTTTGAAAATACTGATTCATATTATTTAGTCCAAATTTACCGTCATAATTCAAGCACAAAACAATCTCATCTTCTTCTAAATGAAATATGCTCTCATCTAAATTTTCAGAAAAAGGACCGTCCATTGACAATTTTTCAGTAATAATAGGCTTCCTTTCCCGCACTTCATTCCATAAACTCTTTAACTCTTCCTTGTCAGTTCTCCATGTATGCAATAGTTCAATACTGACACCTTTTGTTTTGATGATGTCTTTAGCATAATAAAACCAATTTCCAAAATCAATTGATTCAATCTGATAAATATCTCCGGATAATACAATCTTTGTTTCATTATTAATTTTATCAAGAAGCATCTTCATAGTTCGATTATCTATCGCACTACATTCATCGATAAATACAATATCACAATCTATAAAATCATTACTTTTTGCCACACTATCTATACTTGAAAACCGTAAATTCAACTCCGAGTTACTTATTCGCCTCTGCAAATTTTGTAATGCAGCATGTGTTTTGGTCAAAAACAGTTGTTTAGACTGGTTCATCATTTCGGAAATATATTTTACCAAAGTTGTCTTACCTGTTCCTGCTGCGCCATATATAAGCATTACCTGCGACGATACAAAAAGATTTTTTAATGCAATCTCTTTTAACACATCTTCAAATTTTATTCCGCACTCTTGAAGATATTTCTCATTGCTTTTTTGTTGTTCCCTATCAAGGGGATGTGAAAAATTCAATAATTTTTTAAGTATATACAGAGTTGTACTCTCATAAGAGGCAATGGATACGAAACCTTCCTCCTCATTAATTAAAAATCCTTCTTTACGTTCCCAAGCATCCAGCCCATTATTATATGTTCTAATCGCTTCCTTGCTTGCAACCTGTTTTTGTTCAAAATATAATTCACCGGTTTCACGAATTAACTTTTCAATCCTTAAATAAGGCTGTACTCTTGCCGCTTTCTCTGCATCATCCACAATTTCAAGAAGATCCCTTATATCTCCCTTGCTTGTTTTCTTTCCTGCCAAATTTGAAATAAAAGGCTTTTGTTCAAACGGATAACATTTGCTTGTTATAAAAAGTTCATTCGATAGGCATCTACTTTTATATTGATTTGGCAATAAAGTCTCTAATATTTCCTCTCTCAAATTTAACAACGCATATCTAATAGTATATTTGCCTTTATTATTTGAAGGTTTTGCATAGTTCTTTCTTATATGTAAAATAACATCTCCAAAAACATGCGTATTCGTTGAACCATAAATAGATTTATATACCTGTTGAAACCTCGCCTCGCTTAAGTTTATAATTTCTAATAAGTTCATAGTTGTATCCGTAAGAAACTCCATAAGCGAAATATACTCACCATAATTACGATTAATTGTAGTATGACACATCAACATTTTAGCTAGCTTATTTAAACACACAGGATCGATTGCCACTTTCCAATCATTCAAAATCTTAATTTTATTTTTGATTCCCCAAAGTTTTATTTCTGCCTCCGTGTATGCAATTTGAATGGAATAATTTGTCGAAATATTCTGTTTACTGTAAACAGTAATCCTATTGTATTTTGTCGCATATAATCCGGCAAGCTGGAGCGTAATCTCAAAATATCTTTCTCCGTCAACAAAAAATGGAACTATTTTTTGAATATAATATCTCGAAACCCTAACATTCCTTGGTGTTAAATCAGTCCTTTCAATAATACCCGCAACCAATTCATAATACTCTGCATCTAATGTATCCATATTCAACGGAAAATCTGACAAATTTTTCAGTACCTCAATGCCAAAATCTCTTTTCAAAAATCTTCTGATTTCCCATAAATAACTATAATATTTTAGCATTAATCTTTCTGATTGACCGTTCTCAGGTATTCTAATTCCAATATATTTCAACCCTTTTAGAAAATTATATAAGTATTTCGTTTCCGACCTAAATTGTGAAACTTCCCATGCCAGTTTTTCATTTATGTCCGTATAGCCAAGTTTTACCGCGTTTAAAATCATAACAGCATAGCACAAGTCATATAATCCTTTTATAATCTTTCTTGATATCGTATCGCGCAATTTAGGATTATTACTAATGCTCTCTATTTCGCCAGATATTTCCTCACATCTATAATGAATGATTTTTAGTGCATCTTCCTCTGTCAGATACTGATTATCCAATTTTTTCAAAAATAAGTGCGTTTCCACAACCTGTTCCAATTTTTCACAGAACAACTCAATACTCTCGTCAGTATCCTCAATTTCACTTTCAGACTGCAGCTTAATCGTCGCACTTGATTGTTCAAAATTAATAGCTTTAATGAACGAAGGAGACATATACTTCCAAAAAATACGTCTTTTTCCCCTAATGTCTGGGTCAAGAACAATAAACAAAATCCCTGGTTCTGCAGTAACTTCATATGCTATGTATGCCGGAAACGCTAAACTTTTCAAATTATATGAAATAACTCCATTATTTTCAGTATAATTATGTGTTCCCTTTATTTGTACAATAAAATTTTGCTCTGGACGTCTAGATATATCCGGATTCGAAACATACTCAAACATACCATCATGATTTGGCCATTTATCATCACACCCGAAAGAAGTATTAATCCTTCCTTCTGGATTTAACACACTTTCTAAATAATAAACCGCAGAACGATCTTCTGCAGAACGATCTGTATGTGTTGAAATATGTTTTTTTAATGACTCAGCATATTTTGAATCCATAATTATCTCTCCCTGTATCTCAAACTTTTTATATTGCACAATGCCATTAGCAATTATGTATGTAATACCTGTTTAAAAAATAATCCTCAATTACCATCTTCCGCCTTGCTCTCCCCAGCCGTCAAATCCATCTCGTCTATAATGACTTCATAACACTCAATTAATCCATTTGGTTTAATTATTTTTATAATTTCATATTCTTTCGCCCTTAAAAGAATTATCTCTGCCATATTTTGAATTACTTCCTCCTGAAGCCGAAAATGCTTAATAAATGATGCCCTCACTTTCTTTTTATCCACTACATTTAGACCATTGGATAGATATTCCATAAATTCCTGTTTTGTAAATTGCGTTTTGGGCGAAACATTGTCCAAAAATTTCATAAATATATTATTTTGAACACTATCTAATTTTACTCTATCAATAATTTCTTTCTCTATTTTTTCATATCGAACTGATGTAAGCCATAAAAAACTTGTAACCCCCAACATATAAATCCATATCCATGTAATGACCATTATATAATCATCTGCATTTTTATAACGAAATATCATTTTCATCAATGAATGCTCCAATACTTGATTGGGAAACATCCACAAAAATGTAATTATAGCTAAAATACTTGTAGAACTATACCGCGGTATACGCCAACGCCTTGTAACAGTTGATATCTGATTATAAACACTGGTTGACAATTCTATTTCCAATTTTTCCTTTTGATTGTCCTCTTTCTTAACAGACACTTGCAATAAATATCTCCGCCAATGTTTTTATAACTTCATTCATAGGAACCAGCGTGGTTTCTGATGAATTTAACAAACTTTCTACGTATTCTAAATCACTTTTCAGTTTCGTAAAATAATCAACATCATAATCACTATTATTATCAGGATGATTATCCTTAAGCATCCTTTTCAATTCTGTCCTAATTTCTTCCAAACTATGTGACTCTATGCCATACCTTTCGCAAATATCATTTATTCCCATATTATGTAGAATCCTCCTTGTAATCATTTCTCATAATTATGTCACTATATAAATTCCACCTCTGACTCAGAGAACCATTTATTTTGAATCACTGTTTGTTTTACCGATTCTTTATCTTGCGTATATGCCACTATTGCCAGACTTTCTTTAGCCCTCGTACAAGCAACATAAAACAACCTTCGGGTTCTTGAAATACTGCTATCTTTACCCTGCCGTTCGTTTTCCAAATCAGTATCACTTAACTCTTTTGCACCAAACAATTTTTCATAACTAAACAAAGACCCCTCCGCCTCTGTATCATCCATAATTACCATAACCCGCGGATACTCTAAACCTTTAACACCTTGATGCGTTGAAAATGAAGAATGCCCTTCTGTATATAAACAATAACTTCTCATTTCACTTACTGGTACAGATAATGCTTGTTTTAATGCAATAACCTGAACATCTTGTTCAGCTTCAGAATTTAACACTAATCGTAACATTCGTTCAGAAAGGCTCAATAATCCTGTCCTGCTAACTTCCTTTAATACATCTATGCAGGAAGGTTCTACATCCTTATCAAACAACTTGCACAGCGATTCTTTAGCCTTATTTGCATTCTGCAGGCACAGCCTCTGATCCATATCCATCTCTTGCAAACTATCTTTACTGATTAATGGTGAATACTGCTTTATAATTTTTGCAACCTCAAATTTATTTCCAGCCATATTAGCATCAATTAACGGAAAAATTACTTGCGAGAATACTTTTGCTTCTGGCAGACTTCCATCCAGAACACTTTGTGCCAGTTTCTTATTTTTGTATAATGGCGTAAACAAATTTCTAAATCCAAGTCTGCTCGCCGCCATATGATGTTCAAGAATCAAGCACTGATACTTGCACTCCTCCTCCCATTCTTTATCTAATGTCAATTGTGACATTCTTTGTGCAACCTTTACCTCTGTTTGCTGTTTATCTTCTAATGAATCGGTTATAAATAAATGCACGGTTCCTTTTGCCGCATCCGTCCGCGGGTCCTGCTTCTTATCATCTACACAAAGCCGTATTGAATTTGCCAATTGTACTATTCTTTTCGCGCTTCTATGATTCATTACCTTAATCGGTTTAACCCAACTGTCAGGAATGCTGTTCGCTAAATCTTCTTTCCCATCAAGATATATCTTTTGCATTGTATCACCAAACATTCCTATTATCATTTTATCCGCGTTATCCGCATAAACATCCAGTAATGCATCAACCAGCTCTTTCTTGGTATCTTGGCTTTCATCAATTAGCAGGATTGGAAATCTGCATATTAAAACTTGCTGCATAATCACTTTATTTTTGATAAACCCTGAACCCATTTTTATGACATCCGCATGATCAAGCGAATCATACCCTACATTCTCTCCATTAGGGTTATATGAAAATCTACGGACAGAATCCAATTTTTCTAATCTTTTTTTGTAGTTCTCAATTTTTGCCAGTCGGTCTTGTGATGCCTTTGTTCCTTTACGACCCTTCGCTTCGTCTTTTTCTGTTTCCTCCAATTTCCTCTGAATGTTGCTTCTTACCCATACCTTGATGTCCCTCTGATATGGGCAGATAATTTCCCATAAAAAACTATGGATAGTAGAAACAAAGAAAATAGGGCTGTACTCAACACGACTCAAAATCTCATTACAGGCAGCATTTGTATAGGTAATGACGGCAACCTGTTGAGAACATACATTTAATCCAATCCCAAATTGTTCTTTAATGAAATTCAGAGTATTTACAAGACTGTACGTTTTACCCGAGCCAGCTCCCGCATATGTAAAAAAACTCTTAGGATGTTCTCTGTCAAAACAGGCTTGTATTTCATCTTCTACATGATCATCTTTATGATTATCATCCATAACAACTTCTTTGACACTCATTTACTTTTACCCTCATTCATGTTTATCCAATAAATCCTGTAACCAGAGTAATCCTTCATTGATGTAATTTGGAACCTGTAAGTCTTCTGGATCAACTGAATAAATCAGATCCAACGCAAAACCTGCTTTCGGCACATCTTTACCACGAAACAACTTATAGATTTTTTCGTGAAAAGATGCAAAATCAAGACCTTCATTACATGTATCATAAATGTTTTTCATTAGTCCTTCTCCTGTTTTCGATGAGAACCGGCTAAAATTTGTATAAACCAAACTGTCTTCAAATGTACTTGGCAATGCCTCATGAACCTCTCCATCATATTCAACCATAACTGGCATTTGATATGCTATTCTCATTTCAAATTTATATGGGGTCTTAAAACATTTTTCCTTTTTCTTTGAAGACAAATCCAACAGCTTGTCCAAAGACTTTTCTTTTAACAGCCATTGTGTAATTGCGTAATTTGTGCTGATAATACCTTTGCCCCTTCGTGGTAATATATGGCTATGATATCCTTCCAGGCTGCCAGAATCAATATCCGTTATAATCAAAGTAGGTAAACACATTTTCTCAATTAGAGGTTTTAAGCGTTGCGAGTGCCTTCCGTTAATCTCTAACACTGTGATATATCGTTGATTTAATTCCTTATATTTATTTCTAATAAAATGCGGTAACAGCATATATTCTGCAGAGCCCTCTACTAAAATAGCTGCATCAGCAAAAAACAAATCGCAATGTGTAGTTCTCAAATAACGTGTAATAAATCGCGTTGTTTCATTATCTTCTCCAAAAACCCCTGATAGATTAATAACTTTACTTACAGGAACTATACAGTCCTTTGTAGCAGGAAGCCTTTTGAAATATCTTAAATCTTTAAACTCCATTTCTCTAGCAATATGACTTGAGTGTGAACTTATAACAAGCTGTGTCCGAAAGTTACTATGTTCTTTCAAAAACTGGTTGTTTGTTAGAACATCATATGCTTTCTTAATAAATACCTGCTGGACCTGGACATGCAAATGTGCTTCTGGCTCTTCCAGTAAAACCAAATGTAACGGTTCAATTCTATTTTCCAGCAATTCTCTATTTGCCTTGCCCGTTCTCATCCAGTCATCCCTAAACCGCATTAAAAGAAAAACCATAGAAATCAAATTCTGGTAACCTAATCCATTATACTTTTCTGGCAGTTTTAAATCTTCTTTTGGATTTGATGTAAGCGCATACTGTACAGCGGCATCATGCCTTAACGTATCAGATGCACTCATTTTAGACTCAATTGTTATTCTAGGATCATTAATTCCCGGATATCCCAATTTTTCTAATTCTAATATTGCATTATGGAATTTATCAGAAAGAATTTCATTAAAAGCCTTTTTTGCTTTTTCCATTGCCTGAAGTGTTCGCAAATCTTCAGGTGACGGCTCATTCTCTGGATCTAAATGTTTGTCATAATAATTTTTTAATTGAATAGAAAGATTTTGTGCGTGGTAATTTGTTTCCGCTGTCTTTTCATCACTGGTATCAGAAAACCCTCTTTGCGCACTAAAAATATCAATTTTAATCAACCCTGCTAACGGATTGGATGTTACACATTCCATCAAATAATCTGTAGGCTGCAAATCATCTTCTTCCATTTTACTTGGATCAAGAACATATGCCTTGATTTCAAATAGCGTGTGGAACAGATCTCCCTTTCCTAAATAATCACACAAATTCTGCGGCCAAAGCGACAGCTTGATTTTTGGAGAACTTGAACAAGTCTTTGCCGCCGCATCGAATGAATCCTTAAATATACTTCTTAACTTCGTTATATCTCTAGGTACATAGATAAACCTGACACCCAAAAATCCTCCATCCCAATCTAAAGTTGGTATTATATTAGATACATATTGTAGTTCATTGTCTGCAACATTAATCCATACATCTAATACTGGCATTATCTGTTCCATTTCTTTCATGCACTTTTCTGGGTCAAATTCTTCTCCCATAACCCATACTTTTCCAATATCATTCAAATTATTTCTATTTGACAATGTAATATCATTAAAAACAAACTTTCTCTCAGATAAAAATTTTGCTAAAGCATCCATTGCAGAAGTTTTTCCACTATTATTGGCACCGACAAATACTGTGGTTTCATTACTCAGCTCAATTTTGCAGCTTTTTAACTTCCTAAAATTTTGAATATCAAACCGTTTTATTTGCATAGCCAAATATCTCCTTTTTACTTTTGTCGTTCCATTGTATCACATTTTGTCTTCTTTCTCCATATCAAGTATATTTTGCAGAATTGTCCACTCAATACCAATCGTTATATTGTGCCATTTCACTTCTCATATCAGCTTCCCAATCTGCAACAGCCTCAAATTCACAATCACATCCGTCACAAAAATTAAATATTGCCTGCATAAACTCATAGACATTCTTCAAATCTAAAAAAATATTATCAAAACGATATTCCAAACTATATGAAGTAGGATATCTAAAAATATCACCATTTTTATCAATGCTACACAATTCTTGAATTTGTTTTTCAACAATATCTATTATTTGTACACTCTGTCCCTGTGCATTGGCATAATATTCAATCATTGGGCGGGCATTCTTCCATAACTCTTTATATAATAAATGGCTCCGCCGCTTACTCATAAAAATATTCTTTGGAACCCCATGCTCTATGGTTTTGTAAAACATTCTCTTCAGTCCCAATTCTATAAGGTTTCTCAGCAGAAAAAGTATGGGGAAAATCTTTTCATCTTTTGATATTTCAGTACATTCGGCAAAAAGAAATTCCGCTGTCTGACCATATCCTAAAACCAGCTTATGGAATCCATCACCAGTAATAGACTCCCATAAATAGCAGTTCCCAATCCCATGATTAGCAAATTGTAAAAACTCCGTTGAACGCAATCGATCAAAATGGTTTATTTTATCACCTTCCGGAATTTTTAAGCATTTTTGTATTAATCCATATGCCTGAAGCATACTGTTAGCCATATCAACAATATTTAAAAACTCATTTCTATAAGTCGATAAAAACTCATCTTCTAATGGGAATCTGAAAAGATCAGATTTCGCATCTACCAGTTCTAATGAGTACAGATACTTTTTCAGCCAATTGTATTCTTCCCCTGTAATTTCCATAAATGTTTCCGCCTCATAAGCCTCAAACAACTTATACAAATCATGCTTACATGAAAGAAATACCTGCTGTATCTTCCCTTTATTAGTTATTGCCCCGCATATAAGTGCCTTTATGCCTAACTCCATACCTTGTCTAAACAGATACATGCTTAGAAAAAACCACATATCCGACTTTATATTATCATGCCCGCAATCCACTATTTTTTCACATATTTTGTAGCCGCATTCAAAAAACTCTTCAGAAAGCTTTTGGTAATCTTTCTTTATATTTTTACTCCACTTAATATGCACCTGAAAGCCAGTATCATTTATATCATAAAAACTTTGGCCTTCAATTGGCCACAGTTCGTCCATATAACCCATATATTTCTCCAAAACTCATGATAAACTTTAATATACCATGTATATCATTTGTCATGTCCTACGATCCAAAGCACAATATCTTCATCCTTATATTGACCTGTAGCAATTTCCAGCCCTAAAGTAACCAATTCTTCATCACTGCATTCTATCTCCATTCCATTCAGTTCTAAAAATACCAGCATTGCATAAACCCCAATTCTCTTATTTCCATCGAGAAAAATGTGATTTTTAATTAATCCATAACATAATCTGGCAGCTTTTCGTGGAATGGTTGGGTACAATTCCTCCCCACCAAAGGATTGAAAGGGTACAGATAACGCAGAATCCAATAAACCTTCGTCCCGTATTCCATCAATGCCGCCAGTTTCATGTATCAGCTTGCTATGAAGATGCTTTATCTGTTCTTTGCTTAATAAAATCATTTTGCCAGTTCCTCAAATGCTCTCCTATGCTTCTGTAATAATCGGGTTGCCACATCCTCCAGTGTTTC
>CANRWA010000095.1 GCA_947643415.1 uncultured Clostridia bacterium
CCCAGACTGTGAAAAAAACAGATGGTGACAGCCACACATTCAGTAATATTACGGCGGACCATCATGTAAAGGTGGTGTGCAGCCCTTATCATAAAATTACAACAGAGATCGACCATGGAACGATCACACCAGACCAGAATAAAATTAAGAGAGGTGTGCAGCCCAAGATTGTATGGATACCAGAGACAGGATATTATGTAAAAAGTATAATGGTGGATGATACCATAATCTATAATGGGAATTCTACAAAAGAGTATGACACATTCTACGTGTTTGCGCCTGTAACAGGGGATCATAAGATTATTGTAAAAACGGCACTTATTCCGAACCTGAAGCTAACAAAAACCAGTGATAAAAATATTTATAACTATCAGGAAACCATTACATATACAATCAAGGCAGAACAGACGGTAAAGGGAGCAACAGCAGACCATGTTGTGATTACGGATAAAGATATCACAAAGGGTATTGATTTTGATCTGGCGACATTAAAAGTCAGTGATCCTTCTGCCAGAATTGAAAAAGATGAGGCAGGCAATTCTTTTATCGTGAGGTTGAATCAGATGTCAGATATCCCTGTCACAATTATGGTGGAGGCGAAGGTGAATAATAAAAAACTGGAAAGCAAAGAAATCAAAAATACAGCACGGATTGTCAGTGACCAAACGGATGAGGTCACGGATGATTCAAATATATCTGTCTATTACAAAGTAACTACCAGGGTAACAAATGGAACCATTACCCCAGATGACGAAAAAGTTGGAAGGGGGGAAGAACGGGTCATTTCATACCAGCCGAAAGATGATTCCTATTATCTTGAGAGCGTAAAAATTGATGGTGAACAGCAGAACCTGAAAGACTGCCAGCAGAAAACCATACTGAAAGATATTCAGGCAAATTATTGTATTGAAGTAGTTTATGGGAAAATTCCGGATATCAGGATACAAAAGTCAGCCGATAGAAAAGAATACTCATCGGGTGAAGTGGTGACCTACACGCTCAAAGTTTCGCAGATAATTTCAGATGCTGTAGCAAGGAATGTAGTGGTTACGGATGAAAACCTTCCAGAAGGGGTTTTTTAATTCCTGATTCCATTACCTGTGATGAGAATGCAGCAGAAACCAGCATAAAAGGGAATTCGTTTACTGTGACAATACCAGAGATCACAATGGACAGGACAATTACCATTATGTTTCAGGCACGGATCGATGGGAAAAAGTTAAAGTCCAGAAATGTTCTCAATACAGCGTCAGCAACCTTTTTGAATGCTGAGGGTGTGGAAGGAATAAGAAAGGCTTCCTGCCAGATATGTGTAAAACATAAGATTATGACTGAATCCGTCAATGGTTCTATAACCGATCCAATTGACCAGATTCCCATTCATACAAATAAGACAGTATCATACCAGGCAAAGAAAGGATATTATCTGGAATCAATCTCTGTAGATGGAGAAAAAATTTCCACAACGGACTATCCAGACCAATATACGTTCCAGGATATCTGTGGAAACCATAAAATCCGGGTGATTTACAAAAAAATCCCTGTCCTGGGAATTAACAAGACAAGTGATAAGACCGTTTATCGTGTTAATAACAGGATTTCCTTTGCCATCAAAGTTTCACAGAAGGCAAAAGGTGCATCTACAGAGAATGTTGTCGTCACAGATGAAGGGATGACACCTGGATTGAAGATCGAATGGGATACTATATTTGTGTATGGGGCAGGGAAAAATGATTATAAGATAACCCGGACTGAACAGGGCGGTTTTCGTCTGGTGATCAAAAAGATTCCCAATGCACCGGGAGATATACTGATCACGTATTATGCAGTGGTGGAAGATCCAGCATTGGCGGGATCTGCTATCCACAATACTGCCAGGGTAACCTGTGACCATAGTGGGAAAGAAGAATTTGCTGTCTGGCAGGGAACGGTAAAAGGGCAGCTTCCGGCAGGGGGCGAAAGCATTGCCACAGGCGGTGAAAGTATTACCAGAGAGAAAAAGATAGAGACGGTGCAGACTGCAGCACCACTGATAACTGCCAGACCCAAAACAACACCAGTACCAGCAAAAGGGCCGGAGACAGGCGACCGTTCCCCAATAAAGGGTGTCATGGTATTATTTTTTGTCTCTGTCTGTGCTGCAATGGGGGTAGGTTTCTGGCGTAATAAGAAGAAAACAAAAAAGGATGTCAGTTAGGAGAGGTGGAAAATGGAAAAAAAGCTGAAAGAAAAACTGGAATGGGAATGGAGAATATTCCAGAATGATATGATGAGCATGTCCAGGGAGAACCTTTTCTGCATGGCAGAGATGATCGCAAAAAAGAAAAAGATCTTCCGGCTTTTGCAGGAAGAAGATTCTTTTTGAAGAAAGGAGATCTGCCGGCTGCTCAGCATGGAGCATATATTGGATTTCATCTATATGCATCTGCCAGAAGAAAAAGACGGCTGCGGGATGGAAGAGATAAAGCTGGTGCTCCAGTAGCACCAGCCGTATCCTTATCTTATCGAGGGTCTTAGGGAGTCTTCCCTAACAAGAGGCCAGGCAGTTTTACTGTCTGGCCAGCTTTTTGTGGACACAAAAAGCGTGTCTTGCCATGTTAAAAAAACAGTTTTTTTTATGTAAAAAATCTTTAAAATTATTCAAAGATTACATAACAGAGCTCAGAAACTGTTACATAAACATGCAACAAATTTACATAAAAATACATAAATCTGGTCAAAAATTGTGTATCCTGGGTAAAAAAGTATTATGTAAAACTTACACAGAATTATACAAAAATTATGTAATGGCAGTACAGAAGTGTTGTATATAAACACATAAATTTATATAAAAATGTGTAACCATTTTTTGTTTCCAGTTACATAAAAATACATAGGTCTACCCATCAGTTATGTAATTTTACATAAAAAATATTCAAATTTACAGAAAAAGTACACAACAAGGGGGGTGATTCGGTGAAGGCAGGGAAGAAAACAGAGGTTGTAAAAGTAAGACTGACCGGACAGGAAAAGGAAAGCCTGCGGCGGGCAGCCCGAAGAGAACACTTGACCATTAGTGAGTATGTCAGGAGAAACACAGCCATACCTCCAGATGTCACCCGGAAGGAATTCGACCAGATAAAAAAAGACTTTATCTATGAGATCCGGAAGATTGGTGTAAACATTAACCAGGTGGCAAAGAAATATAACGAGTACCGTTATACAAAGCCGAGACAGGAACTGCTGGAAGAACTGGCACGAATTGAAACACTCACCGGGCAGTTTATCAAAATAATCAGGGAGAAAGGAAGGACATAATGTCACTTATTATACGTTTTGATCAACCAATTAAAACGGAATCACACTTGAAAAAAGCAATTGCTTACATTATGAAAGAACACAAAGCAAAAGGAAGGACATTTAGCAACAGTGGCATCACCCCAGAGCAGATCATAGATACTTTTTACCTGACAAAAGAGATGAATCCATCCCACGGAGAAAGGGAGGGGTACCATCTGAAATTTTCCTTTTCCAAAGACGAAACGATCTTACATGATGCAGCTCTGGAATTTGTCAAAGAATGGGCGGAGGAATACCTGGGGGAAGATTATGACTATGTTGTGGCAGAACACAGTGACCGGGAACTCACCCATATGCACCTGGTATTCAATTCTGTAAAACGGACCGGGGGCAAGTACCATTATGATAACAGGGAGTGGAAAAAGATGATCACGCCCCTGACCAACAGGCTTTGTAAAAAATATGGTACAGGTATGTTAAAGGAAAAAGATAAAAAGCTGGATTATTCGAATCCGGAAAACTGGAGAGGCCAGGTAGAAAAAGATATGGAAGAGTGTATCCTTCACAGCCACAGTTATGGCGATTTCAAAAAGCGTCTGCAGAAAGAATTCCACTATGCCCTGCGGGAAGGGGTATCACGTATTCATGGAACATATCTTGCCCTTACCCCGCCAGGGAAAGCCAGAGCCATCCGTACCTACCAACTGAAACCAGGACATATGCCAGCAGAGATTGAGGCAGCCATCCGGGAAAGGATGCAGGAACAAGACCAGAAAGGACAGGCACTTTACCAGACAGGGATGCAGAAAGAATTATCCTGTGTTATGTACCGGAGAAAGGGAAGCTGGGCTATGATACGTCAAAAAAAAATTTCCTATAAGGATATGTCTGCCTATCAGAAATACTTTGCCCGCAGGGTGTACCAGGCAAGACATTTGTACAGGCGGACAAATACCCCACTGAAAATGCATGAACAGAGTGTCAGGGCAATAAACCGGATGATGGATGAGCTTGCCCTGACCTGTAAATATAATATCCGGTCAGAGAGGGATCTGTCTGGAGCCATATTCCAGCTTGCAAAACAGGAAGCCTTTGAAAAAGCTGCCGTAAAACACCATTCAGATCCAGACAGGGAACAGAAACAGAAAGAATACCATAAGGATTTGACAGGACTGAAAAAGATTCGAAGCAGCCAGAAAGAAATGGAAAGGAAGGTGAAACAACATGACCAGCGAACAAAGCAGTAAACTGCAGTCCCTCCTAAAAAAATACAACATTGTTCCGAAAAATGATCCAGATATGGTAAATTATATCCTTATCCTGTTTGGGATCGGCTATGGCATGAGTGAGGAGGAGATTGAAGGATATGTATTTTCTGACAGGGGCAAGGTGATTGACAAAGATCTGTGCCGGATCGCCCTGCTGCTGGACCTGCCGAAACCAGGGAAGGATACAGCACCGGAAGAATTTATCCGGGAGGTGGTAAAGGAGAGAAAGGAACAGGAGGAGCTGTGCCGGCGTTTTGAATCCCTGTTAGAAAAATCTGGTATGACATTGGAACAGGCAGAACAGCAGGGAGGACTGTTTCCGGATCCTGCCGGATCCATAAAGCACACGTACCAGGAAATAAAGGAAAAGATACTGACGGAAAGTGGGTTTTCCGCCGCCCAGTTGGACCAGGTACAGCGTGCTGTGGCGCTGAACATGCCGGAAGAGGTGATTTTACATTTTGCCACACCGGATAAAACGCCCCTGCAGATGGAACGGTACATTGACTTTTACCAGATGGGGGAAGGAAACCGCCAAATACAGCAAAAAGAGAAAAAAATTATAAGATTATTTTCCTTATTAAGAAGATATGTGAAGAGAAAGGGTGAACAGAAATGAGTGAAGAAATTTATGGGACTGTCCAGATTCTTGAACTGACAGGGAGAGTGGCTGGGGGTATCTTCCGGGGAATCCGGATGTCAGCCAGGGACGCAAAACAGGGCGTTGACCTGATCCGGCTGAAACAGATGCAGTTGAAAATGAAACTTCATTATGCCAGTATAGGGGAACATAATACCATGAAACTAAAAGACCTGGAAAAACTCACCGGGGGAGAGTATGCTGTATTGAATATTCCTTTTGAGGATGAAAAAAACCTGATTGGTTTCTATGACCGCCTAAAAAAGCTGGAAGTCCCTTTTGCGGAACTGCCGGATTTGGATATCGGTGACGGCTACACGCAGATCGCATACAATCCACAGGATGCAGAAAAGATCAAAGTAGTAGTGTCCTATTTCAAAGAAAAAATGGAAGCAGAAGCCTGTGAGATTTCCCTGGAAAAATATGAGGAAATGGGAGGGGAGAAGGGAAAAAAGCTACTGGATGAGATGGCGCAGAAGGGATATGAAAAGGAATCCCATATGAACCTGCTGCAGACGATCCGTGACCGGAACAAAGATAAAGAGTATATCCCTGTCACCATCAACATAGAGGCACTTTTGAAAGAAGAGACAAAGGATGCTTATATCTGCAATGTTCCAGGCACTTATAAAAAAGGGCATGGGTATAGTAAAACAATAAAGGTAAATAAAGAGGATTGTGTAATCTTAGATAAGGGACAGACGATTTATACCCACCTAAAACGTGGTGATCCGGAAACAGACCAGATCGCCGGGAACTGGCATAAGGTGTCGGCAGAACACAGGAAAGCTTCCGAGCGGATCCGGCTGGAGGATACAGATGCACTGCCAAATTTTTATAAAGGGCAGGAAGAACAGAAGAAACCTGCCCTGGAAAAGGCTGAAATAAACAGAGAACAGGAATCACAGAAAGAGCCTGTTCTGGAAGAAGCAGGGATAAATAAGGAACATGGACAGGAAAAAGAAGAACTGGCATCCCTGGATTATATATTTGAGCAGCCACTGCCAGAACAGGGTGTGAAAGATTTCAGGGAAAATAGACCGAAAACAGAACTGGCATCTCTGGATCATATTTTAGCAGAGCCAAAACCTGCGGAACAGATAGTAGGAGATATCCTGAAAATAGAGGGCATGAAGGAAAAGGTATCTGGCGGAGAACACATTTCAGTCACGATTCCATTGGATGAGTGTCTTATAGCAGAGACAAAAAACATTTATGTGATAAAGCTCCCTGGTACAAATGCTGAAAATGCGGTTGAAATGATCACCGTTCACAAAAAAGATGCGGTTATGTGCGATGATAAGAAAAGCATTCAGGCATTTTTGAAAAAGGATGGAAAAATGGATATGGATATCCATGATACCAGCACTGGAAAAATAACAGAAAGGAAAGCAATAAAAAACAATGATCTGGCAATGCGCTTTGGTAATCAGGACAGCAGGATGAAAAAAACGGACACAGCAAAGGACCTCGTGATCAACCAGGGAGTAAAAACGCCCAAAGTATCCGCCACAATAAGAAAGGGGTGACAGTATGGGAAAAATCAGTGACATAACCCAATATAGAAAAATACGGTTGCGGAATTTTTTAGTGATCTGCTGCATTCTATTCCCAATACTGATGTACCTGGGAATCTGTGCAAGTGGCCTGTTTGTCCTGGATGTATCTATGGAGAATGTAGAAGATTCCCTGGTTTGGTGTCTGACCCATCCGGCATCCTGCTGGAATGAAAAGACCAAAGCAGTACTGGCAGTAGTGGGGCTGGTGTGGTTTGTATTTACAGCAAACCAGTACATAAGAATGAATAACAACCTGATGCATGGCCAGGAGTTTGGCTCTGCCAGATGGGGGGATATTAAGGTTTTTAACCAGAAGTATGGAGATAAAAAGGAAGAAAACAACAAGATCCTGTCAGAGAATATCCGGTTCCGCTATGATTCTTCCACCCTGCGGAACAATAACATATTTGTAACAGGCGGAAGCGGTGTGGGAAAGACAGCCTTTTTCCTTACCCCCAATATACTGAATGCCCATGGCTCCAATATCATCAATGACCCAAAGGGATCCCTGATTGAAGAGGTTGGCTGTTTTTTGGAAGAGCAGAAGAATACAAGGATTTATACTATTAACCTTTGTGAGATGGAAAAGAGCATGAAATTTAATCCATTTCTTTTTCTGCATAAAAGGCAGGATATTACAAAACTGGTTTCCAACCTGATCCAGAATACGAACAATGACCAGATAAAAAACAACACGGCAGATCCGTTCTGGGAAAAATCGGAAAAAATGTTTTTGGAAGGTATTTTTCTCTATATATGGCTGGAATGCCCGATGCCGTCCCTGGACGAAACCAGTGGGGAGGTCATTACCTTGGAAAGAAACTGGAATTCTGTTATAAAACTGCTGGATGAAGCACAGTTTTCAGATGATGACACTCCTACCAGGCTGGATGAAAGAATGGGGATTTTGGAGAAAAGAAATCCCGGACACCCGGCCGTCAGGATTTATCGCAAATATCGGAGCGGACCCATGGATACTATCCGCAGCGTGATTATGACAGTTAATGCAAGGATGCAGCCTTTTGACAATGAGGACCTTCTAAACATTTTTTCCGGAAATGATATACCATTGGATGAAATCGGGGTAGGAAAAGATGGGGACGGAGTAACCAGAACAAATCTCTTCCTTATTACACCAGATGATGATGACACTTACAACTTTGTTCCTGGGATCGTCTATACGCTGCTGTTCCAGATCCTGTACCAGCAGGCAAGGCTTTATGGCGGCAGGCTCCCCATTGATGTGGGATTCTGGCTGGATGAGTTTGCCAACACAAAAATGCCATCCAACTTTGAACGGATCCTTGCCACCTGCCGAAGCAGGGGGATTTACCTTATCCCTATGCTCCAGTCCCTGTCACAGATTAAAAAACTCATGTCAGAGGGTGCATGGGAAGGTGTGGTGGGTAACTGCGACACCTTTTTGTATCTTGGCGGCAATGAACCCAGTACTTTTGAATTTATATCAAAGCTGCTGGGTAAATGGACCATAGATAAAAAGACCAGCGGTGAGAGTAAAGGAACTTCCGGTTCTTACAGTGAGAATTTTGACGTGCTGGGAAGGGAATTAATGCTGGATTATGAGGTCAGGCTGTTGCCGGAAGATGAATGCATCCTGTTTGTCCGTGGGGAAGAACCCCTCCGGGACAAAAAATGGTTTCCATGGGAGCATGATATCTATAAACAGGCAACTGCCTGTGGAAAATATGAGACAGGAGGGTGCAGGGAAGAAAAGGAAGAAAATGCAGGTACATTTCTAACCGGGCAGTCCCTTGATTACTACAAAAAGGCATCTGAAAATGATCCGTCCATCTGCTGCTATGAAATTAATGCCCTTGATTTTATGTGTATGGACTTAGACCAGCTTGCCATAGTACCAGAAGAAAAAGAAACCAGCCTTCCCCTGGAGAGGATGCAGGAACTTTACCAGAAAGAGAAGGACAGACACGATAAAGAAGAGGAACAGGAATACATCCAGGAATTTGACCGGCTGCCCCTTTTAGATATCTATGCCTCTGACCAACTGGATCCCATAAGGAGAAAAGTGGTGAAGGAATTAAAACAGAAAAATGTGGAAGATGAAGTGATAAAGAGTATTATCCATCCCCTCCTTAGTGAAGAGCAGATGTTCCGTAAAAAATATGCTTACCAGGATATGAATGCCGTTGGGGAACAACAGCATTGGTCAGGATGTTGATATTAATTTGAATATACGTGAGGAAAAAATAAAACAAAAGTTACATAAGAGTCACATAGATTTTCAAATATATCGGATTTCTGGGAACAAAATATTGTATACATCTTGACTTTTAATCAAGTTGTCCGGGGTTCGAGTCCCCGATGCCTCATGAAACGGAAAACCGTACAAGTAGCGAGAAATCGCTGGTTTGTACGGTTTTTTTGGTGTTATGATGTGTGGGTATCTGTATGTATCTGTTAGTTGTCACGCAGTTGTCAGAGCGCCTTTTTGGATGGAAAATTGTCATTGAAGTTGTCAAACATTCCATCAATTTTTTCTTCTGAATTTCCTTTTTTTCGCATCCAGTGCAGCATAAACTCTCTCTATCATTTGAATTCTGGAATGCCCCATGATTTCTACTGCTTTCTTTCTGCTAATACCTGAGTAATACAATTTTGTGGCGAAGTCGTGGCGGAAAGTTAGAGCTGTGATCCTCCTAGCAGGAGATAGTTTCATTTTTTTCTCCGCATCAGAAAGAAGGTTTTCGTTAATTGCCATTGTAATCCGTCTCCACATCTTGTCATAAGAAGATTTCGTTATAAGATTTCCGTTTTGAAAAGTGAACAAATATATTCCAGAAAGGGAATCAACATAATTCTTTAATGAATCAAGAAAAGCATTTGGAATATAGAGTGTACGGCGGGAGTAGCTGGTTTTTATAAATGGGTTGATAATAGCATTATTTTTGTCAAAGGTAATGGATCGTTGAAAATATACTTTTTGGTTTGGAAAGTCAAAGTCATTCTTCATTAGCCCAAGAGCTTCTCCACGCCAGAAACCAAAAGCAAAAAGGATATTTACAAAAGCACGATTCATAGGCGTTAGGACAGCTTTTTGTATCGCTGATAGTTCTTTGTCGGTAAACGGATCAGTTTCTTTCTGGATTGATTTTGGCTGGATTACTTTCCGACAGGGATTCTTATAGATCAAATCATCATTCAAGGCATCTTCGAAAAGTTGGCGACAGGTGTTCATGATCTTGCTGCAGGTGGAGGGTTTGTCATACCGGGAATCTATCATTCCTTGAATATCACTTTTGGTAACTTTGTTTAATGGTATATGTCCGATGGAAGGAATGATATGCTTGTATATGGTATTAAAGTACATATCCCTGGTATTCGGATTTCTTTTCTCCTGGAGAGTACGAAACCAGTTGTCTGCATAATCAGAAAGAAGCATACTTGATGTTTATACAAGATGATTTTTCTCGTATTCCATTCTCAGGGAAAGTTTCTTCTCCTCCAGTTCCCGTTGTGTAGAACCATAAATATAATGTTTTTTACCCTCAATTGTGATTGTTGTTGAGTAACGACCGTCTTTTTTTTAGTCGTGCCATATTCATCATCCTTTCTAAAAATGCGTAAAAAAATACCCTGATTAAAAGTTGCTTCCCTCCTGGTGGTGCAGGAGGGAGTTTTTATTTTTCTCATATACTTGGCAAATTTCTAAAACTTGTATTCAATTCCACTTTGTTTTAAAATAGCATTCGCAGTGTGTCTTGACTTTATTTTTGAATCAACAGTTACATGGCGTCTTGTTATGGGGCTGTACCAAAATATCATGGTCGCCTTTTCCGTGCCGGACAAAGAAACAATTATTTTCGGAAAGAATCTTACGTATTTTCTTCTCATATTCGGCCATTACAATACCATCTTTTCATGGCGTTCTGACGTAAAGATTAAGGAAATGGGATGATTTTCGCAAGAATTGAGAGAAAGCAACTCTGGTACAGTAATGCGGGTACGTTCCAGCAGGGCATCAAAAGAACCAGATTCCAACACAAGCCCTGGTACATCATCACTAGTAGCAACCCACACATTAGCTTCGCTATCCCAAGTAAAATTTATAATATATTCCATAAAGAATGCCTCCTTATAAATTTCAGTTAACTTATCTATTACCTTTTCTATACACTTGGCGGGTATATTCACAGAATCCTGTCTAAAGTTTTAATTTGTATCCATCCGAAAAATTTATCTGTTTTGTTTCGTATTTGAATATTAAATTTTTATATTTTTCGTTATGTAACTTTTGGTGCGTTTCAAGAAATTGGTTATAATCAATCCCTTGCTGTGTAAATTTTTTTGTTTCCTTTGAATTAACATTATCGGAAATATTCCACTCTATGGATACGATTAAATCCTCAAACTGATCATATACTTTTAGGGTGCCTTTGATGCCTTTAATAGCTTTGGGTGATTTATTAACAACTTTATAATCGAGTTCAATAAATTCCGAATATCTTCCCGCATTATAATCAACAGGGAGGTTCTTTTTATTATACACCTTTACTTTTATTTTATCAGCATAACCTTTATATTTCTCTTTTTTAGTATTTTTCTTTTTAACTGGTGCTGGCGTTTGGGTGGCGGAAGGTGCAGAATCTTCATTCTGGTTGCTTTTATCATTTTCCTGAATAGTAGTTTCAGTTTGTGATTTTTTTTCTCTTGACCTGTCCAGCAATGAATTCATGTAGTTAAATCCCAATAGAGCCAGAGCGAAAAGGATTGTTCCGATCATGGAAGTTACAAGACCAGCAACGGCCATGCCTGTACAGTTTCTAATCAAGGCGGGAATAGCTAATAATAGGCCAACAATACATAAAATACCCCCTATTGGAGTGCAGATCAGGACAAGCCCTACAATTCCGCAAACCATTGATGCTACTCCCAGTCCTACCCCTTTTTTCTTATTTTTCATAAGTTCCTCCTTCGTTTGGGTTATAAACAATATATTTGTATTTTTAAGTAGTATGATATTGTTTTTCTTATTCTTTGCTACTTCAATTTATCAATTACCTTCCCCATACATCTAGCCGTTTCATTTATGGGTACATTAGGTGATTTAGGATTCAGTGAAATCAATTCACTGTCCCCACGTTTTATTACATAACAAATATTATCTACAGAAAAGATAGCAATATCTCCTTTTTCAACTTCATCTGTCATTTCTACCAGAAGAGTATCATTATCTCTATATGTAGGCTTCAAATTGTTGCCGTTAACCCCAATAGCATAGTCAACGTGTCTATACTTTGGAATATCAGGAATTTCAATATGCTTGGTTGGTGGCGTATCAAAGATGAGCTGTCCTGTTCCAGCGGATGCAAGACGGTAGTAGTAGTTAATTAGGCGGGTTTAGGTGTTGCGCTGGTGTTCTTCCTGAGAGAGGTTCTCTAATTCGATGATATATTCTTTCTGTTTATTTGATTCTTTGGTTCTTATTATTTCTCGATCTAATACCAAGTCAACAGTTTCTTTTCCAATAAAATCTAGGGACCGGTATTTTTTTAAATAATCTATTTCTGAGGGATTAATTTTAAATGATTCACCTTGCATATTTAAGCCATATGCTTCGTTTAAAATGCAAGAAGGATCTAATTATAAATATCGCAAAGGGCACAAAAAGTATCAATATCTGGCTCTGACACACCATTTTCATAATTGCTTAAAGTGTTTCCTTTTATTCCTATTTTTTCTGCTACTTCGCTTTGTTTAAGTTTTGCGTTTATACGCCCCTCTTTTAGCTTCTTAATTACATATTTATTCATATTTTCGCCACCTTCCAATCTAAATTTCATTATAATTGATAATTAAAATTTTGCAAAGAAAAATTTCGAAAAACTTGAAATAAATTAGTGACATATCAAAACAATATCTGAAAAAGCAGGAATATCAGAAACGGCGTTAAGTTTGATATTACAGGGTAAAGGTAAGTGTGAAATAGGGGAGTATGCAAATATATGTTGTGTTCTTGGTGTAAATACGGATAAATTTTTAAAGCTACAAATGCCAGTTCAAAGAGGATAGTTTTGTAAATTTGTAAATAAAAGAAGAAAAGGGAGCATTCCTGTTAAGTAACAAATAGCGGGTTTGCAAAAAATGAGTGTC
>CANRWA010000096.1 GCA_947643415.1 uncultured Clostridia bacterium
TTTTTGCCGTCTCCCTCTTTTCGATACACGCACCTTCGGTGCTGCCCGCAGCAACTGGCAACAGGTGGTGCATAAGGACCGGCGGGCGGCAATGCTGTAAAATCCATGCCAAAGGGCAGCAGACAGCGAGTTATGCGAAGGGCGGCGTATTATTTTTGTGGCCGGGAGAAACAATGCATTTTTCGTGTGCTGTGATATGCCGGACAGGAGACGGAATGGGATCCGCCCGCTTTGAATCCCACAAATTTTTAAGCGATTGCCCTAGCGGCGGAAGATTTTCAATGTGGAGCGAAAAATATTCTATGTTTTCTTTTTGTTGAATTGGATATACTGTCAATATCAAGAAAAAGTACACAGGATTTGTGAAAAGCATATGAATGTGAAAACACATATCGGGTGTCAGAAGGGAGAAATGAATTATGAAGAAAAAAATACTTGGTGTAACAATGGCGTTAGTACTGGGGCTCTCACTGGTAGCATGTGGATCTGAGGGAGGAGATTCCTCATCTGGCGGAGGTTCAGGTACAACAGCAGATGGTGGCGGGGCATCCACTGTGGCAAATAAGGACAAGCCATTGGTGTGGTTTAACCGCCAGCCATCCAACAGCTCCACAGGAGAGCTGGACAAGGCAGCCCTGTCATATAATAAGGATACCTATTATGTGGGATTTGATGCCAATCAGGGTGCGGAACTACAGGGAACGATGGTCAAGGAATACATCGAAAATAATATTGACAAGATTGACCGGAATGGAGACGGGGTGATCGGATATGTACTTGCGATTGGGGATATTGGACATAATGATTCCATCGCACGTACACGAGGTGTCCGGAAGGCACTTGGCACAGGTGTTGACAAAGATGGGGATATCAATAGTGATCCTGTCGGCACAAATGTAGATGGAAAGGCAACAGCGGTGCAGGATGGATCACTGGAGATCGGCGGCAAGAAATATGTAGTCCGTGAGCTTGCTTCTCAGGAAATGAAGAACTCTGCCGGGGCAACATGGGATGCTGCTACTGCTGGTAATGCCATCGGTACATGGTCATCCTCCTTTGGCAAAGAGATCGATGTAGTTGTATCCAATAACGATGGAATGGGTATGTCGATGTTCAATGCCTGGTCCAAGGATAACAAGGTTCCCACTTTTGGATATGATGCCAATAATGATGCTGTAGCGGCTATTGCAGAAGGATATGGCGGAACCATCAGCCAGCACGCAGATGTACAGGCATATCTTACACTCCGTGTTCTCCGCAATGCACTGGACGGCGTGGATATTGATACAGGGATCGGTACGGCAGACGACGCAGGTAATGTCCTGACGGATGAGGTATATACCTATAAGGAAGACGAACGCTCCTATTATGCACTGAATGTTGCGGTAACAGCAGATAATTATCAGGATTTTACCGATTCCACCAAGGTTTATGAGCCGGTATCCAAGCAGCTTGACAAAGGAAAGCATGCATCAAAGAAGGTATGGCTGAATATTTATAACGCTGCTGATAATTTCCTAAGTTCAACCTATCAGCCGCTTCTCCAGAATTATGATGACCTCCTTAACCTCGATATCGACTATATCGGTGGAGATGGACAGACAGAGTCCGATATTACAAACCGCCTGGGCAATCCGGGACAATATGATGCCTTCGCCATCAACATGGTTAAGACAGATAATGCAGCTTCTTATACCGCCCTGTTAAGCCAGTGATCTGGAACCGGGCATATGATATAAGAGTGAAGAGAGGTGCTGGTCCTGGTCAAACTTGCCAGCCGGGGCCAGCAGATATTAAACTCTTCAAAGCGGAGGTTTTGCAGGGTTTCTTCACAATTGAGGCCATGTATGAATGACGGCTCTGAAGCATATGTGAAATGGAGGTAGATTATGGAAGATAAGAATAAAGATGTTGTCTTATCGATACGGGGTATGAGTAAATCCTTCGGCAGGAACAGGGTTCTGGACCGCATCAATCTGGATGTGAAAGCTGGTACAGTGATGGGGCTGATGGGGGAAAATGGTGCTGGCAAATCTACCATGATGAAGTGTCTTTTCGGCACCTATCAGAAAGATGAAGGTAAGATTTTTCTGGATGGGAAAGAGGTAAGTTTTTCCGGCCCCAAAGATGCCCTTGAAAATGGCATTGCTATGGTACATCAGGAACTGAACCAGTGTCTGGAGAGAAATGTTATTGATAATCTCTATCTGGGGCGCTATCCGGTTAATTCTGTTGGGGTGGTGGATGAGGGCAAGATGAAGAAAGAGGCATCTGACCTCTTCCGGAAACTGGGAATGACAGTGGATCTGAATCAGCCCATGCGGAATATGTCTGTGTCACAGAGGCAGATGTGTGAGATAGCGAAAGCGATCTCCTATCACTCCCAGGTAATCGTACTGGATGAACCTACGTCATCCCTGACTGTGCAGGAGGTGGACAAACTCTTTGAAATGATGAGGATGTTGAAGAAACAGGGGATTGCACTGGTCTATATTTCCCATAAAATGGATGAAATATTTGAGATATGTGATGAGATATCGGTTCTCCGCGATGGAAATCTTGTGATGACGAAGAGCAGTAAAGATACAGATATGAATGAACTGATCGCAGCTATGGTAGGACGCTCTCTGGAGAATCGTTTTCCACCTGTTGACAATAATCCCAAAGATGTTGTTTTATCTGTCCAGCACTTATCCACGAAGTTTGAACCGCATTTACAGGACATATCCTTTGATGTGAGAGAGGGAGAGATTTTCGGTCTGTATGGACTGGTGGGAGCCGGGCGGACAGAGCTTCTGGAGACGATTTTTGGTGTCCGGACAAGGGCAGCAGGACGGGTTTATTTTAAAGACCAGTTGATGAATTTTAACAGTGCCAGAGATGCCATGGATCACGGATTTGCCATGATCACCGAGGAGCGGAAGGCAAATGGGCTTTTCCTGAAAGGAGATCTTGTTTTTAATACGACCATAGCTAATCTGAAAAATTATAAATCCGGGGTGGCGCTCTCGAATCCAAAGATGACCAGGGCGACTGCAAAGGAGATACAGGTGATGCATACAAAATGCATGGGACCAGAGGATATGATCTCAAGCCTGTCTGGCGGTAACCAGCAGAAAGTGATTATGGGTAAATGGCTGGAGCGCAGTCCGGAAGTGTTTATGATGGATGAACCCACCAGGGGGATTGATGTTGGAGCCAAATATGAGATTTACGAACTGATCATTAATATGGCGAAACAGGGTAAGACGATCCTTGTTGTTTCTTCGGAAATGCCAGAGATCCTCGGAATCACAAACCGGATCGGTGTCATGTCAAATGGACGGCTTTCTGGAATTGTGGACACGAAGGAGACCGATCAGGAAGAACTGTTAAAGCTCAGTGCAAAATACCTATAGTGAGGGAGATGAATAGATATGGCGAATGAAAATAGTAAGATTCTTACAGTGGAGGAGGAAATGCAGCTGAGGCAGCCCATTGAAGAATACATTGGTGGGATCCAGGCAGAGATTGACCGTCTCAGGGAAGGCGGGGCGGGTAATAAGCAGGAAATATCTAAATTGATCAAGAAGGCAGAGGATTACCTGAGTGCGCACTTTGACCAGGAGTACTATCAGAAAGTAAAGGTGAGCTGTGAATGGGAAAAAGCACAAGTGAAGGAAAATTATGACAAAAGGCTCTCTGAATTGAGACGGGAGCATGAAGTTACACTGGCGAAGCTTTCTGACCATCATGAGATCAAAGATGAGAAGTATGTATATAAGAATCGGCTTTTTGATGCCAGAATGAAAAGAGATAAGGAACTCCAGCAGATCAAGGACAGAAGGCACGAAGCATTTGCCTATCGGTATCATCTGATCGATCTGCTCCGTATGTCCAAATTTACTATCGTGGAATCTGCAGCACAGAAATGGGAAAATTATAAATATACGTTCAACAAAAGGACATTTCTTCTACAAAATGGATTGTATCTTGCCATTGTGCTGATCTTTATTGCACTGTGTATCATCACGCCGATGGTGAAGAATGCACCACTTCTTACTTATAACAATGTACTGAATATTTTTCAACAGGCTTCCCCCCGAATGTTCCTTGCGTTAGGGGTGGCGGGACTGATCCTGCTGACTGGTACGGATCTTTCCATCGGGCGTATGGTTGGTATGGGAATGACCACAGCCACCATCATTATGCATCAGGGGATCAATACAGGCTCTGTGTTTGGCCATATCTTTGATTTTACAGGCCTGCCTATTATTGTCAGAGTGTTTTTTGCACTGTTTATGTGCATTCTCCTGTGCACAATATTTACTGCTATTGCCGGTTTCTTTACCGCAAAATTTAAGATGCATCCATTTATATCGACCATGGCAAATATGCTGGTGATCTTCGGACTGGTTACTTATGCCACGAAAGGAGTATCCTTTGGTGCGATAGAACCGACCATCCCGAACATGATCATTCCCAAAGTAAATGGATTTCCGACCATTATTCTCTGGGCATTGGCAGCCATCATTGTAGTGTGGTTTATCTGGAACAAAACGGCTTTTGGCAAGAATCTGTATGCGGTAGGTGGAAACCCCGAAGCAGCTTCTGTTTCTGGTATTTCAGTATTCAAAGTGACCGTGGGGGCATTTATCCTGGCAGGGATCCTGTATGGTTTTGGTTCCTGGCTTGAATGTGCGAGAATGGTAGGTTCCGGTTCTGCTGCTTATGGACAGGGCTGGGAGATGGATGCCATCGCTGCCTGTGTGGTAGGAGGCGTATCCTTTACAGGTGGTATCGGTAAGATCTCTGGTGTTGTAGTCGGTGTGATCATATTTACAGCGCTCACGTATTCTCTTACGATCCTGGGAATTGATACAAATCTGCAGTTTGTGTTCTCAGGTATCATCATACTTGTAGCAGTCACTCTGGACTGTCTGAAATATGTGCAGAAAAAATAGAACAGAATACAGGTCTGGTATTATTGCAGGACCATCTGAAAGAGCCGGATGCTGATCTGGCTCTTTTGGCATATTTATTATGGCACACAGATTTACAATTGGCGGGGTGTTTGGTATAATATTTCATAGAATTGATTGCGCAAAAAACGTGCGCAGAAATGGGGATAAAATGGATAAATATTCTGTACTTCTGGTAGATGACGAGGAAGAGGTGATCCAGGTCATCATGAAGAAGATCAACTGGGAGGGACTGGGTTTTTGTGTGGCGGGATATGCCAATAATGGAGTAAAGGCGTTTGAGATGGTAGAGGAATTCCAGCCGGATGTTGTTATGACAGATATCCGGATGCCATTTATGGATGGCATGGAATTATCCCGCCGTATCAAAGCAGAATATCCTGCCACTAAGATCTTGTTCTTTACCGGATTTGATGAGTTTGAGTATGCAAAAGGGGCAGTCCATCTTGAAGTGGAGGAATATATTCTGAAGCCAGTAAATTCGCTGGAACTGACCAATGTATTTACAGAATTGAAGATAAAACTGGATCAGGAAATCAGTGAGAAACGCAATGTGGAGGTCCTTCAGAAATATTATATGGAATCCCTGCCGCTTCTTCAGGCAAACTTTTATTCTTCCCTGATAGAGGGAAGGATACGGGAGGAAGAGATCTCAGGGTATCTTACGGATTACCAGCTCTCCTTTCCGGGGCCGTTTTTCTGCTGTCTCGTGATCCATACCTCTTCCAGCCAGGTTCCGGAGAATATGAATCCTCTGCTTCTGGCCACATCCGTACACAAACAGGCGGAGGAGAGGCTGACGCAAAAATGGCAGGCGAAATGTTTTTCTTATCTGGGGAATACCGTTTTGATCCCACAGATAAAAAATGAGAATGTGATCGCAGAACTGACAGATGAGTGTGACAGGTTTTGCAAATATGCCCAGAGTATCATCGGGGCAGTAGTGACAGTGGGGATCGGTCCTGTCTGTGATAATATTTTATCGCTGTCACAATCGTATGCCAGTGCAAGGGAGGCCGTTTCATACCGTGTTATCTATGGGGCTTCCAGAGCCATCAATATGCAGGAGATCGTTCCACAGGAGACCGTTTTATCTGGTAAGGCGAATGATGCAGAACTCTCAAACCTCTTTAAGATGATCCGGCTTGGATCAGAAAAGGAAGTGGCAGGGGCGGCAGAGAGTTATTTGAGACATACCTCATTTCCCAATAAGACACTGCAGCAGCATCACATAGATATGATGGAGCTGATCAGTTCACTATATCGGTTTGCGGTGAATAATGATATCATGACAGAGGATTTTTCCGAGGATATCAGTAAACTATACCGCCACCTTTTTGATCTGGAACCGGCTGCATTCAGGGAATGGCTTATGCATTACAGCCAATCCTTCCGTGAGAAACTGATCTTCGCCCGGAACCGGTCAACCAGGTCATTTGTTACGAAAGCAGAGGAATATGTCCATCATAATTATGCGGATGAAGATCTCTCACTGGACCGCATCTGTGAAGAGCTTGGGGTGTCCAATTCCTACTTTTCCAGTGTTTTCAAAAAAGAGACAGGACACTCCTTTATCCGGTATCTGACAGATTACCGGATGGAGAAGGCATCCAGCCAATTGATCGAGACAAATGAGAAAAGCTATATCATAGCAAGAAATGTTGGTTATTCCGATCCGAACTATTTTAGTTATGTATTTAAGAGACAGTTTGGCGTATCTCCTTCCAAATACAGAAGGGAGCATGGAGAAGGTGAGAATTGAATTTTGGGATTACATGAAGAGATTGAAACCAAAAGGGATGCAGTCAACGGTTATGCTTGCCTTTTCTCTGATCTCGCTCTCGATCATGCTTGTTCTGGGAATTGTGATGTATGTAAAATTTTCTGATTTGACCCAGCAGGAAATGATACAGGACACAGAGAAGAGGATGGAGCAGACAAGAGAGAGGCTGGAGGAATATCTGGTGGGCATGCGGCAGATTTCTGATGCAGTATATTACAATGTTATCAAGGAAAATGATATATCTGACCCAGATAACAAGATCCAGCAGGGGATGAACATAATATATGAGGCGAATAGCAGCCATCTGCGCAGTATTGCGATTTATAATGATTATGGAAGCCTGATGGCAGCAGAGCCGGTGGCATCACAGAAAGAAGATCCTAATGTTACCCGCCAGTCATGGTATAAGAAGGCAGTGGGCGAGATGGAGAATATGCATTTTTCCACCCCTCACATCCAGAACCTGTTTGATGATGCAGCCCGAAGGTACTACTGGGTGATTTCATTAAGCCGAATGGTAGACCTTACAGATAAAGGGGTGCCTATATCGGGAGTATTGCTGGTGGATATGGATTATTCCGGGATCTCCCGGATGCTGCAGCAGATCAATACCTCAAATAATGGGCAGTATTATTATCTGTGTGACAGCAACGGACAGATCATCTATCACAAAAAGCAGATGCAGATCAGCAATGGGATCTCCAGTGAGAACAATGCCACGGCTGCCGGATATAAGGATGGCGTTTATGATGAGACCTTTGAGGGGGAGCACCGTAAACTGGTTGTTAAGACCATTGGCTATACTGGGTGGAAGCTTGTGGGGGTGATCCCGGATTCTACCTTTATTCAGGATATGTTTGACATCCGGCATTTTATCATAATGCTGATTCTCCTCATGGCAATGATGCTGGCTGTGGTCAACCGAGTTGTCTCTGTGAGGATCTCCCGGCCTATTTTAAGGCTCAGTGATTCTGTTATGGAATATGAGGCGGGAGAAAAACCAGAGATCTATATTGGCGGGTTTAAGGAGATCCGTCATCTTGGCTACTCCATTCAGCGTTCTTATGAGAAGATTGATACGTTGATGCAGGAGATCGTCCTGGAGCAGAATGAGAGGAGGAAGAGTGAGCTGGAGGCGCTGCAGAGCCAGATCAATCCGCATTTTTTGTATAATGCCCTGGATTCCATTACCTGGATGATCGAGGGGGAGCGCAATGAAGATGCAGTGTTTATGATCTCAGAGCTGGCAAAACTTTTCCGGATCAGCCTTTCTAAGGGTCGGACTGTAATCAGTGTTCAGGATGAGCTGCAGCATGCCAGAAGTTATATGAACATACAGAAGATCCGATATAAGCAGAAATTCTCTGTCACCTTTGATATTGACCCTATTGTTTATTCTTACTGCTGTGTTAAATTAGTGCTTCAGCCAATACTGGAAAATGCTATCAATTATGGCGTAAACAGTATGGACGACAGTGGAGAGATCATAGTGACCGGGCAAAAGAGGGAGGAAATGATCCTTCTTTCTGTGACAGATAATGGATTTGGAATGTCAGAAGAAGAGGCAGAACTTATACTGACAGACAGCAGCCGGGTTCATAAGCATGGTTCTGGTGTCGGGCTTGTAAATGTGAACAACCGTATCCGTATTCTTTTCGGTAAGGAATATGGATTGACGGTGGAGAGTGAACTGGATGAGGGAACGACAGTTTCTATCTGTATACCGGCAGTTCCCTATACAGATGAAAACTGTGATATTCTTGAAAAAGGTCATACATTCAGTGGGGAAGAGATCATCAACAAAGAAATACAGGATAGATAGCGATGAAAAATAGTAAGAAAATGTTTGTTATTTTGGAGATATCCCTGGCCGTGCTGGTACTTGTACTGGCAATTGTTATGATCAGGGGTCAGGGCAGGGGAGACAGCCATAAGGTCTCTGTGATCCTTTCGGATTCTGATTCGGGCCGATGGTCTGCATTTCGGTATGGGCTTAAAATGGCAGCGGAAGATCAGGGACTTGAGATGTTTGTGGCCAGTACAGGAGAAGAGCTGACAATGGAGGAAGAGATCCGGTTGATCCAGGAGGAGATCAACAATGGGGCGGATGCGGTTATCGTCCAGCCTGTGCCAGGCACCGAGACAGAGCGGAAACTGAAGGAGGCCGCCAAAAGGATTCCCGTCATGCTTGCAGAGAATATGGCCTCTGAGGACAGAGAGACATCCCTTCTTCCCGTGACACAGACAGACCACTATGCCATGGGCAGGGCTCTGGCGCAAGAGGTGTTAAAGGATTATAATGGAAATGTGGCAGGAAAGACATTGGGAATTGTGACACAGAATGAGAATTCAGCAGATGCCATCAGCCGGAAAAATGGATTTCAGGATGGGTTGAAGGGGAAGGGCGCCCGGATCAGTTGGTCTGTTTCAGATTCCCTGGAGAATCAGTCTAAAGCTGATCTGGTGATTGCCCTGGATGATGCCAGCCTGACAATGGCAGGCGAATGTTCCGCATCCAATGATCTGCATGGGGCACTGGTGTATGGAATCGGGAATTCAACAGATGCAGTCTACTATCTTGACACAGGCATTGCAGCGTGCCTGGTGGTGCCGGATGAGTTTAATACGGGATATCAGTGCATGACTGAAGTGGCAGAAAAACTGAAACATTATTTTTACAAAATGGAAAGCCAGACACTGTCCTTTACCGTGATGCGCAGGGAAGAATTATTTTCCCCGGAGAATCAGGAGATTCTTTATACAATAAGCCAGTAAGGAATTGTTTCGCCCAACGGCGCCAAATTGAACCCGCCGTTGAACTAAGTGATGTCCGTAGATCGGAGGAAACGATGAGAGGAAAGAGAATAATGGCAGCAGGGCTGTTGTTAAGCATGAGTGTATTGTCTCTATGTGCCTGTGGGAGACAGTATCCTGTGGCAGAGGATAAAATATATGTAGGTGTGGCATATTATGATAAAAGTGATACTTTTTTGAATGAGTTCATCACCTGTTTTCAGAAGGAGATGGAAAAGGGAGAGACCTTTGATGGGAATGCCACAGTGACGGTCCGGGATGCCGGCAGCCTGCAGCAGACTCAGGATGATCAGGTAAAAGAGCTGATCAATGCAGGCTGTGATGTGCTCTGTGTCAATCTGGTGAACCGGACGGATCCATCTGAGATAATAAATATTGCCAGGGAGAATGATGTACCGATCATTTTCTTTAACCGGGAGCCTGTGGCAGAAGATATGCTGCAGTGGGAGAGGCTTTATTATGTTGGGGCAGATGCCAGACAATCCGGCGTGATGCAGGGGGAGCTGGCGGCAGAGGCAATACGGGAAAATCCACAGATTGACCGCAACAGGGATGGAAAGATCCAATATGTAGTACTGGAGGGAGAACCTGGGCATCAGGATTCTATCATACGGACGGAAAATGCAGTGAATACACTGAAAAATAAAGGGATTGAACTTGAGAAACTGAGCTGCGGCATTGCAAACTGGAACCGCGCACAGGCACAGAACCGCATGATGCAGATGATCAGCCGCCATCAAAATAAGATTGAACTTGTTCTGGCAAATAATGATGATATGGCGCTGGGGGCCATGGATGCTTACCAGAAGTTAAATTATACGGAAGCTGCCCTGCCTGCCTTCTTTGGGATCGATGGTACTGATGTTGGTCTGGAAGCCGTGCGGGAGGCAAAGCTTTCAGGAACTGTGTACAATGACAAAGAAGGGCAGGCAGCCGCCATGGCACAATTGGCTGTGGCAGCAGTAACCGGAAAAGGAATGGAAAAGATCCGATTCCAGGATGGTAAATATATTTATCTGCCCTATTATAAGGTGACAGGCGATAATGTCAGTGATTATTCCGAAGAATCCATATCCACATTACAATGAGCCGATAAACCGGTCAAAAGCTGCCATTCCTTCCGCTGTCCTCTTGTATACACCGGCGCACTCCAGTACCTTTACGAAGACCTGGCTGATCTCATCTTGAATGATCCTGTGTATATTTTCTTCATTTATATCATAATTACCGATCCATTCTGCCACCCAGTCAGCATGTTTTCTGATCCGTTCATCGGCGCGGATATCTTTGCCGCACAAAATAGTATGTTCCAGTATCTTTATTTCTTCTTTTAATCTTGGCGGGAGTACAGCCAGCCCCATCACCTCAATAAGCCCTATATTTTCTTTTTTTATATGATGGAGATCTGCCGATGGGTGATAGACGCCCCAGGGACTCTCCTCTGTAGTGATATTATTCCGCAGTACTAGGTCAAGCTCATACCGGCCATCGTGCATACGGGCAATGGGGGTAATGGTACTATGGGGGATCCCTTCTGTTTCACTGAAGATAAATGCTTCTTCATCTGTATAGGTACGCCAGCATTCTAGAATATGGGCTGCGGCATCAGACAGATCATCAATGTCCTGCCCCTGCAGACGAATCACCGACATAGGCCATTTCACGATCCCTGCTGTGATATCACAGTGTCCTTTTAAAGAAAATGTTTTGTCAAAAGGTGCTTTTGCCATGGCGAAGGTGTAGCCGCCGCCCTGAAAGTGGTCATGGCTCAGGATGGAACCGCCTACGATGGGCAGGTCAGCATTGGAACCGGCAGTATAGTGAGGAAACAATCTGACAAATTCCAGAAGCTTTTTAAATACCCGCCGGTCGATCTTCATAGGGATGTGATCCCTGTTGAGGATAATACAGTGTTCATTGTAATATACATAAGGAGAATATTGTAAGTAGTAGTTTTCTCCATCTAGGCAAATCGGAATGATGCGGTGGTTCTGTCTCGCCGGATGAGAAAAATGTCCCGCATATCCCTCATTTTCCACACACAGCAGACAGCTTGGATATCCTGATTTCTTTGCCTTTCCTGCCTTTGCAATCTCTCTTGGGTCTTTCTCCGGCTTTGAGAGATTGATGGTAATATCGATGGGGCCATACGCCGTCTCTGTTACCCATTTCTCGTCTTTGGCGATCCGGTCCTTACGGATATAATTGGTTGCCTGGCTGAATTTATAATAATATTCCGTTGCCAGCTTCGGATCTACACTATAAATAGCTGAGAATCTCTGGCGGATAACGGAAGGCGGCGGGGTAAGCAGCCCCATGATCTTTGTGTCAAACAGATCCCTCATGGTCACTGTATTTTCTTTTAGTATCTCCTGTTCAGCAGCGTAGTCCAGAAGGTCCTCCAATATCTCTGCCAGTTCACGTTCTTCTTGAATTTCTACTTTTTCATAGTCGATCACATCAAATAATTCCAGTAGACGGTTGGTGGTATATACACGGTCATCGGCAGAGACTAGTCCTCTTCTAATACCATACGATACCAGTTCCGTTATCAATTTATTGATCATATAAACCTCCATTCCGAAGCGCAGCGGAGGAAGTACGAGCAAAAAGCAGCAAAGCTGTTTTTGCTCTGTACATCAATACTATTTGTGGCGCTTCGGCACAAATAGTGGTGTGAAAAATAAGCTATCGAGCTTATTTTTCACACTACACTCCTTTGATGCGTGGTTTACTTTGTGAAAGCCTGATATCCATGGGGATGTGTTTTATGCCATTTCCATGCAGTATCGATGATGGTATCCAGATCAGCAAATTGTGGATTCCATCCCAGGACGCTTTTCGCCTTTTCACTGGAGGCGATGAGGGTAGAGGGATCGCCTGCCCGCCGTTCTTCTTCCCTGGCTGGGATGGGATGCCCAGTTACTTTTCTGGCCGTTTCCACTACTTCCTTCACTGTAAATCCGACACCATTTCCCAGATTAAAGATATTGCTCTCCCCGCCATCACGCAGATATTTCATGGCAAGGATATGTGCCTGTGCCAGATCATTCACATGAATATAATCCCTGATACAGCTCCCGTCCCGGGTAGGATAATCCGTTC
>CANRWA010000097.1 GCA_947643415.1 uncultured Clostridia bacterium
TCTGAAAGGGAAAGGTATCTCTTAAAAGCGGCAGTCGATCTGGAAAAATTCTTAAATAAGGCAACAAACGGAAAAATATCACTTGATGATGTAAAAGTTGATCATGGAATCATTGAAGGAATATCCCGTAGTTTGGATATGTTGCTTAATGAGCCCGGAAATAATTTGACTTATGCAAATTATCAAACAGATATATTGGCAATCAAGAATTATGAACGGATACAGCACAAGAGAGTTTTATCTGAATTAAATGTCGGATTTAGTGTTAGAAATGGCAAAATTCAGATAAAAGATAATGTGTCAATATAAATATCAAGCAGCAGGCCCGTATGAAAGAACGGGAGTTTTATATGGTATTCCTGGAGAAGTTGAAAAGGTTGTAGGGTGTCTGGTGACTGTGTGATAAATAACTGGATACAATGGAGGGATGACAGAGATGGAGATCAGTAATGTAAATGAACAAGGTTCCACATGGGGAGCGGCTTTCAGGAACAAGCCAATATTCTTCATGTCGAGAAAAGAAACAGAGGCATTTTTTGATGGGAAACTGCGAAAGAACATGGAACTGCGGGAGGATACCTGCACGCTCAGCAGCAACAATACGTTCCGCAGACCGCATACCACCTATGAGGTCTGTGACAGGTATAAGGGCAGCGCGTTTCTTGACCTGAACTTTCTGATTAAGGATGAGACCAGCAGCCTGAAAGGAAGCCTCAGTGATGAAAAAGATGTGGATTTCTATAACTTCACTATACCGTTTTTGAACTTTCAGCGCAATTGCTTTGGCGTCGAGGCTTATATCGATATGCCGGAGGGCTGTGATTACGATCTTACCCTGTATGACGAATACGGCAATCAGGTAGGGAAGGCGGAGTGGGATGGCGAGGGACGAAAAAAACTGACCGTTCCTACTTGGGATATCAATACCAATAAATACTGCCTCAAGGTAGAAAACGGAAACGGGGAAGAAGTATCTCCCAATGATTTTTACAGGATCAGTTTTCATGTCTGCGAAAATAAGGAGCATGAAAAGACGGATGCCGTCAGGGAAGCATATGGAAATCTTCAAAACGCATACAGCCGGAAGGATGAAAACTGGCGGGATTATCTTGATGAATATAATGCAGTCCTGCGGGAGACGGAGCAAAATTACATAAGAGAGATGGACCAGCTCCACCAGAAGCAGTTTGACAGCCTGCCGGAAGAAAAGAAGTACAAAGGCGAGCGCACGTTGGAGGAACTGCTGCAAGATCTGGCGGAGGGTAAAGATTTAAGCGAGGCGGAGCAGGAGTATGTGAAGATCTTTGCCAATCTGAAAGACGCGGAAAAGGCACAGCAGAAAGCTGAACTGAAAGACAGCTTTTCGGATGAGTTCGTAAAAGAACTGGAAACCATGGGCATTTCCCGTGAGGACATAGAGGGGATGCAGGTACGGATTGGAAGCAATGGAACGGTAACCGTGGATGGAATAGAGGATGAAACTGTCCGGGAACAGGCGCAGAAACTGGTGGAAAAAAAGTACAGCGACAAGATGTACCAGTATTACATAGGGATCGCGGACAGTGTGGGGAATCTGCCCTACAACGCATACCGATATGCCACGGATATACAGGAGGTGCGGCGCTATCTGAAAGGAGTCACGGGAGCAGATATTTCTTTGGAAGATATCTATATGTTGCCTGACGGAAAGATTGGCGGGCTGCCGAAGAAGGCGGATAATCTGATCAACAATACAAAGAATAATGTCAAAACAGAGCAGATGAGGGAGGCGCTGAGAAATATCATAGGAAATATCCAGATAAGCGGTGATCTGGGGATTCCTGATTTTATGTCACAGTTCCAGTTCAAAGACGGGGTGTTTTCTGTTGTGGACAGCGGCTTTGCGGTAAATATGGGTGCGCTGGATGGGCAGCTGACACCCCAGTCCTCCGGCAATATGTATTCCGATATGTATAAATATCAGTTCAGAAAAGTTTTATAATTCTATGGTTCACATAGCCCCAATAAGTTACAGCCGGACAGAGCAGGCATCCCTAACGAGTGGGTCAGAGAGCATTTGAGATTGCATTTCTGATTATCTGTTATTGGATGAATACATCGTTTATTGAATTGTCTGTGGTTTCAGGAGAGTCATTTATATATCTGTTGTTATGTCGCTACTATGTTTTTATCTGCTGTTGTCTTCATGGGGGATGCGCGCATTAGGTATTTATAAGTAGATAGATTTAAGTACCGACAGTGCCATTATTTAAGGTACCTGTCTTTGCCTGCATCCTCCACATAGAAGCGGTAATACTATTTCTTTTTCTTATAAAACCTTTTGTCATAATCCCTTTTCCTTTCGATAATGGGCAATCGGAACTGATGAAATGCTTTCTGAGTGTAAGTATATCATAGCTCCGATTGCTTCATTTTACCGATTCGGATTCCTACCCCAATATCATAGAAATGGATAAAAATCTCTATTTGCAACTAGGAGTTGCAAAAAAGCACTTTAATGTTGGTGGCAAATAGTATTGTTATTTTGTATAATGCAAATGAATGAAAGGAGCCGTGACAATGAAATTATCAGAAAAAATTATAGAACTAAGAAAGGCAAACGGAATGACGCAAGAAGAACTTGCATCAATATGTAATGTTAGCAGACAATCCATATCTAAATGGGAAGCAGACATTGCATTACCGGAGACAGAAAAACTATTGATACTGGGAGAAACCTTTCAGGTATCTATGGATATTTTGTTAAAGGATGAATTGACATTAAATGAGGTTAAAGATGTTCATATCTGTGGCAATAATGCAATTCAAAAAAGGAAACAGGAATTATATGAGGGAGTATTAGTTAAAGAAAGTATAGTGGATGATAGTATCATTGATTGTCTTAATATTCATAAAATTGAACTGTGGAATACTGGCGGGAACCCCAAATATTGGACGGTATTGTTTTTTACAAGTGATAGAAGAGATTTTCCAGAACAAATTTCAAAAGTCATGCGGTCTGATCTTGATACAAATCGGAATTGGTTTGTTGATTTTAAGGCAGGGAATGAAAAATACATTGTATTTAAAGACAGGATTTTAAAATATCACATTGGAAATCAGACTGAAAAAGAATATGTATGCAATGAGTGTAGGAAATTGGGTATTTCTAATGGGCAGATGAACTGGCCAGAATAGGAGGAAACATGAGGGTATTATTAACATCAGCAGGTTTAGAAACGGAAGAAATTAAAGAGTGTTTTGTGGATATGGCCGGGAAAGATATGTCTATAGTAAAAGCCTTATTTATCCCTACAGCGGCAATAGATGCAGATGCAATAGAAGTTTTGCCAAAATGTATGAATGACTTGCTAAAATGCGGTATCTTAGATAAAAATATTGACGTATGTGATTTACATGCCGGAATGGAGTTTGAGAAGCTGCAACAATATGATGTGGTATATTTGTGTGGCGGAAATACACATTATTTGCTTGAAAGAATCAATGCGACAAGGTTTAATAAGTCTTTGATGGCGTATATCAATGACAATGGCCTGGTAATAGGGGTAAGTGCCGGAAGTCTGATTTTTTCCAATAATTTAGAGAATAATTTGGGATTGATAGATTCAAAATTAGACGTTCATTGTATAATGGGAGAGAAAAGGGGAAAATTGGCATATCCGTTAAAAAATAATGTGCGGCTTACAAATACATGTGCGCTTGTAATACGGGATTTTCCGAATGGTGTGGAAATAATTGGAGAATAGAAAGAGAATGACATGTTTCAGGGATTTAATGAGTCTACCATAAAATATTATAAAGCAATTCGTAAGGAAAATTGTAAAAAAGTATATCTAGAGAATCAACAACTATATCTTGAGGGCGTGAAAATTCCTTTAGATGAACTATATTTTGAACTATATAACTATTTTAATGGCGTTGACAGGGATCTATTAAGTAATAGAAGGAGATGTATTTCTTCGGCATATAATGATGCACGTTTCTGTTGTGGAACACCTATAAAGGAATATTTTTACATACGATTTAAACTGAGTAAAGTGAATAAAAAAAACGCATTGGGTTTCTTTTTTGATGCCTCTTTAGATGGGTATAAATATGGGTTGAATATCTATCATCCGGATGCAGGCGGAATGAATAAAATCCGAGATTATATATTGGATAATAAACATTCTGCAAAGAAAGTAATTGAAGCTTTTAACGAGACAAGCTTATTAGAAATTCAAGGGGAAAAATATAAAAGGGCATATTATCCGCATGAAGATATTGTTTTACAAGAATGGTTAGAGCGCAAAAGGATTTCTTTCATACGGGAAGAGAATCTTAGTGACGTTTTTTATAAAAGAGAAATTTTAGATTGTATTTTTTCAGCATTTGACAGCGTAAATGAGGTGTATTTTATGTTGAAGGAAGCGTTATAGTTGCTCATTTAGAATGAATTCTTGATTAGGAGTAAGAGATAAATGGATAAAGGAATAGAGGCATTTCATAATAATTTATATGCATTGCGGTTAATGTGGCAGATATGTCCCAGCCAAGTTTTGCACAAGGCCATTATCCGGTTCTTAGGATATTTTGAGTGGTTATTTTACAGTGCATTTTTTATGCGTTTTGTTATTAAGGCATTGGAAATGGAGCAGGAATTTTCTGCTATTATGATATTTGTCGGGGTTACAGTGGTTGTATTTGCAAGTATTTCCTTATATAACAGCTATGTGGATGGAACAGTAACACCTATAACGACCATTATTGTGAACAGGGAACTGAGCAAAAAGCTGTTTAGAAAGTCCAGAAATGTAGAACTATCCTGCTATGAAGATAATGAATTTTATAACAAATACACGCTGGCCATGGAGAAGGCAGATGAGCGTCTTATAGAAACGATTGATGTTATCTGGGGCATTGTTTTTGGTGTGATAGCGTCCATTGCAGCATTTCTTTTTCTCTTAGAAGTGGACAGGTATGCGGTATTATTTGTAGCCTTTCCTATTCTGGGAAATTTTTGCTTCAATAAAGTATTGGGTAAGATTGATTTTGAGCGAAACAAGGACATGGTTCCCTATAATCGTAAAATAGCGTATGTCAATCGTGTCATGTACATGACAGATTATGCAAAGGAAATACGTCTGACCAATGCTTTTGCATTAATGCAGAGAGACTATCGGAAGGCCATACAGGGACTTATTCAGTGTACCCATAAGTATACGAAAAAGGGTATGATTTTCCACTGGCTGCGTGTCATATTTACGTTTAGCTTTATTTTTGAGGGATTATTGATATATGGAGCTTACCGGGCTTTGGTAAGTCATACGATTTCACTGGCGGAACTTTCGGTGATTACCAGTATGATGGTATCTACAACATGGATATTAATTGGGTTTACGGAATCTTTGATGAAAGGTTTTAAGAACGGACTTTTTGTGTGGAATCTGCGTACTTTTCTGGAGTATGAGGAAGTGATACCGGAAGATTACGAAGGGGAAGACCCAGGCAAAGAAATTCAAAGTATAGAGTTTTGTAATGTGAGCTTTTGTTATAAGGATAAACAAGTATTACATAATCTTTCCTTTGAAATCTGGGGAGGTAAAACCTATGCCCTGGTAGGACATAACGGAGCGGGAAAGTCAACAATTATTAAGCTGTTGATGCGCTTTTATGATCCAACGGAGGGAGAGATTTTCTGTAATGGCAGAAATATTAAGGAGTACAATTTGCAAAAGTACAGAGCATTGTTCGCAACGGCTTTTCAGGACTGCCGTATTTTTTCTTTGTCGGTAATGGAGAATGTGCTGATGCAGAAAGCAAAGGAAGGCGACAGAGAACGTGTAGAGGAAGCATTACGGTTGGCCGGTGTATATGATAAGGTTATGTCGCTGCCGAAGGGTATGGATACGGTTTTGACGAAGGAATTTAGCGAGGATGGCGAGGTGCTGTCCGGTGGTCAGTACCAGAAAATCGGTGTTGCCAGAGCCTTTGTGAGACAATGTCCTGTAAAGATATTCGATGAACCCTCCAGTGCATTAGATCCTATTTCAGAGTATCAGCTGTTTGACAATATGTTGAAAAGCAGTAAAGATAAGACGGTATTGTTTATTTCCCATAGATTATCCTCTGTTCAGAATGCAGATTGGGTGTTCATGTTGGAAAACGGAATGGTCAAAGAAGAAGGGACTCATTACATGCTCATGAAGCGGCAGGGTATCTATGCGGATATGTATAAAAAGCAGGCAGAGAATTATCTGGCGGTATCATCTTCTGAAATAGGAAGAGGTATCTTTGCCATGACAAAGGAGGAGATGGTATGAAAGAAGTGTTAAAAAATCATCTGTTTCTTTGGCGGCTTTGTTTCCGTACAGCTCCGGGATTTATGTTATATGCTATATATGATGCTTTTAGAAGTCAGATTCTTATTTTTTTGGAACATACAATAGCTGTTCGTTATGTATTAAAATGTGCAGAATTTGGAGAACCATTTTATAAAGCGTTTATCGTAGTAGGTATCGTACTATTAGCATATATGGCAGCAATCATACCGGATGGGTATTATATTCATAACTTGACATTATGTGCAAAACCGAAACTTTATCAGGCGCTAAAGGACCAAATGTATCATAAAGCAGCTGAGATTGATTTGGAATGTTATGATGAACCGAACTATTATAATGAGTTTGTTTTGTCCGTGTCCGAAGCTGAGAGTTCGATAGAACGCTTTTTGACGTTACTTAATTCCTTTATACAAAGTGTTACCATTATGCTGACAACGGGAGTATTCTTTCTTGTAACAGATGCTGCGGGAATTTTATTTGTATTGGCGTCCTTTGTACTTAATTTTTTGTTTGCAAAGGTATTGAACAAGTTAAATTACGAAGTGCGGATGAAAACAAATCCATTGGAACGTAAGCGAAATTATGTAAGCCGTATTTTTTATCTCAGTGATTATGCTAAAGAGCTGCGTTTATATCCTCAGACGGCGGATATTTTAGAGCAGGACTTTGTGCAGGCGAATGGGGAAATGATAAAAGTGCAGAAAAAGGCTTGCAGGAAACGTACAGGTTTGCATTTTGCACAGGGATATTTGGCAGGGAATTTTATTTTAGATGGACTTTATATAACATACTTAATATTTCAGGCGGCAGTGTTACATACCATGGATTACAGTAATGCGGTAGTATTGTTTAACCGTACGGGCAGTCTGCGAAAAGGCATGAAGGGGTTTGTTGAGGTGATGCCTAAGGCAAGTGAAAACAGTATGTACATTGACAAAATCAGAAGTTTTCTTATGTATGAGCCGAAGATTAAGCATGCTGTGGGAGAAAGCGTACCCACAGATCCGGGAACAATACGTTTTGAGCATGTCAATTTCCGCTATACGGAGGATTCACCAGAGGTGCTGAAGGATATTACTCTACAGGTAAGGTCTGGCGAAAAAATTGCAATTGTAGGTTATAATGGTGCTGGAAAGACAACACTCATTAAGCTGTTGATGAGGCTGTATGATCCCACAGGCGGTACGATTCTTTATCATGATAAAAATATAACGCAGTACAATCTGGGTGAGTATCATAAACGTTTTGGCGTAGTGTTCCAAGATTTCAAAATGTACGATGCAACGCTGATGGAGAATGTTGTGCTGGATGATATAGAGAACATAAAAAAGGAAGAGGAAGCTGTCAGGCAGGCTCTTTGCAGCAGTGGTTTTGGTAAGCGTCTGGAAACACTTCCGGAAGGATTATATACGTCAATTACCCCGGAGTTTGACGAGAACGGTGTGAACCTGTCCGGTGGAGAAAGCCAGAAGGTTGCCATCGCCAGAGCCTTCTACAAGCAGGCAGATATTTTAGTTATGGATGAGCCTTCCAGTGCACTGGATCCTATTGCAGAATATAATTTGAATAAAGCAATGCAGGATGCTGTGCGAAATAAGACTGTATTCTATATTTCCCACCGACTATCTACTACAAGAGATGCAGATCGCATTATTATGTTAGAAAAAGGCAGAATCATAGAAGAGGGAACCCATGAAGAACTTTTAGAGCAAAATGGGAAGTATGCAAAGATGTGGCATGTGCAGGCAGGGAAATATAGTGAATAAAAGATGGAAGTGAAGGTAGGCAACCAGGTGTTGTGGGCGAATAAAAGGCAAGTGGTAAAATGAAATAATTTACCACTCATTTTACCACTTTTGCAGAAGAAAACCTAAGAAAATATTTGACAATTTAAGAAAAATGTTTAAAATCAAGAATAAGGAATATGCAAGGCTTTATCTAAATAATGAAATGCAGATATTCATAGATGCCGAAGACAGTCTGGATTTATAAACACATAAAAGGCTTAAAATCTTATGTGGTAAGTAGCACCGATTTTAAGCCTTTTTATTTGTTATTTCTCTTTTAGAATATAAAAACAATAGCACGAACCAAAAGATAAACGAGAATTTAGGGAGCGATAAGGAAATGAAAATATTACTATTGTGCTTAAATGCTTTTGAGACAATGGAATTTAGTCCCTTTGTGGATGTTTTTGGATGGGCACATGATGATTTTAATTGCGATATAGCGATTGATATATGTGGATTCAATCGTATTATCGTAAGTACATTTGGAGTGTCCATAACAGCAGATATTCTAATAGATGATGTTGACGTAAATCAATATGATGCGTTGGCTATACCGGGAGGATTTGAAGAATATGGATTTTATAAGGAAGCGTATCATGAAAAAACGCTAAACCTAATTCGCTCTTTCCATTCACATCATAAGCCCATTGCGTCAGTCTGTGTTGCTGCTTTTCCATTGGCTAAAAGTGGTATATTAAAAAATAGAAAAGCGACAACATATCATTTGCGGGGTGGATATAGGAGAGAGGAACTGAAAAATTTTGGAGTTGTACTCGGAGATGAATGGATGGTGGTTGATGATAATATTATAACATCTTCATGTCCTAAAACTGCTCCTGATGTCGCATTTCATTTATTAGAAATGCTTACATCACAAGAAAGAGCCATTGAAGTCAAGAAAGCAATGGGATATTAACAGTTTCATATTTTGTCGGGAAAAATCAAGCCAGAAAAATGATATGAAAACTGAATATTGTTTACCTTTAGGTAGCGATTATCTTAACAGACAATCAGCTACCTTTTTTATTTTCAGTAACTATCAACACAGCACAGAAAGTAAAAATGCCAAAACCCGAATTGTATGTGATATACACTGGCAACAAAGGCAGAAAACCCGATATAATATCTTTATCGCAAGAGTTTTTTGACGGTGCAGATATTGATATAAAAGCCAAAGTCATATATGAGAGCGACAAGGATAATATAATCAATGAGTACATTGTTTTTTGCAAAGTTTTTAACGAGCAGATAAAAGAGCATGGAATGACGAAACAGGCGGTTACAGAAACAATCCGTATATGCAAGGACAGGAACATCTTAAAACAGTATCTAAGCAGCAAAGAAGTGGAGGTAGTAACGATTATTCTGATACGAGTACCTAAAGCGTAGAGGATAAGCTAAAACGGGTCATTCTCCACGACTTAGAGCATGGGAAACAAGGCAGACCAAGAAAAAGTGATGAAAAATGATGAATACGTCCTTGACAAGTAGCAACAGGGAGAGCGTTGCAAAACATAAAAATGCAGATGTGCTGGCGCTTCTTCATACAAGGAATGATGGCAGTATCAACCATATGGCTGACTACTGGACAAAACTGCTGTCGGTATGATTAATAGAAATGAAGCCTTTTGAAAAGTAAGGAGGAAAAGCAGGGGAATTTATGAATATTTTTCTTGAAAGCCAGATCCGGCGGCATCAGACATTGCTTGATATCATGTTTGGGATAAAGCAGAAGGATGTAAATCAGAATAAGACTGTGCAGCCCCACCGTCGGGATACGTTTACTGTAAGCCATGAAGCACAGGAGCTTACTGCGCAGAAAGCTATATCAGGAAGAACCCGGAATACAGATATAGACAGTGTGATCAATCTACAGGAGTATGTGGATGCGGCGGCAAAGAGCAATCAGGAGGCATTGGAAAACGCAGGAAGTAAGATTGATGTCAATGCGGTTACCTATACCAGTGCATCTGCGGCATTTCGGAGGGCGTTGACAGAAAAGTATGCCAGACTGGCGGCGGAGGCAGAGACACATGCCGACCCGGAGGCGTATATCTATGAGAAGTATTTTGGGAGAGGCTCGCAGTATTATGAGACAGACCTTACAGATGTGGAGTGCAGCATAGGTTACAACAATGAGATGCGGATGTATAAGGAAGGTAAGATATGCGGGGTAAGCTATCAGGATTCCCTTTTCCGGGGAAAACCGATTTATGGGGATTTGGCTGACAATGACAGGATATTGTTTCAGCGGCAGACTGTTAACCAAGGAAGGCATAGACATTAAGGAACTGGTCCAAGCAGCGGTGTCACAGTCGGATCAGGTTCCGGGTGCTCACAAGGCGCAGGTAAAACAGTGGATATGTGACAGTTTGCTGTTCCTGGCAGGGATAGAGGTTATTCCATGTTGAGAGGTGTTTTATATGAACAGGGGGATGATGGTATGCCAAATATAATAAATTACAGCTATCTGGTTCAAAGTATGTTTGGGGGAACAAAAGCAATTTGAAAAAAACGTCTTCGGGCAGTACATTGGATATCAAAACTTTTTTGGTAGTAAATTTGTTGATTAGCCGTAAATTCGCATGAAAGAAAAACAAATTAGGAGGAATGGAAATGAGTATCAGAGGAGTAGGGATTGCAAATTCATATCTTTATAAAAGCATGAATAAAAGCAATAATCGGAAGAGTGGAACAGCTTTATTTGACCGAGCCGTAATGACAACCGTTTCCAATCCACAGGAGTGTCAAAGCAACAGGTTCTCTGTAAATGATGCGTATAACAGTATGAGGATGAACGGTAAATTCTGGAGTGAGATTGGAGAGCATTATCTACAGAGTTTTAATGCCAATGATCGAAGTGTCAATCTTTTCGTGCAGTCAAACGGTGAGGTTCAAAAAGTAGAAAACGAAAGATATGTGAAAGATGTTTCCGATAAAATAGAAGGTAATTGGTGCATATATGATAAGAAAAGCAATGAGTCATTTGTATTTTATCCCATGAGTACCAGTATTCAGACGGATGAAAATACCGGGAAAGATTATATCGTTTCCTGTTATCCGTGGGGCGGATTGAGAAATGTAATGTATGCTGAGGGTGAGGCTACAGGTCATGTTGTAAGAACAGGGAATGGCATTATGATCGTTGCCTGCAATGGAATTTCATATATTGATAACAATGATTCGTCCAAGAGCTGGGGCTTTATGTTCTCAGAAAATGATACGGATATTTATAATGAGATTATGCAGGTGATCATAGAAGGCAGTATAAAAGGCGGCATGGAAGCTGTTTCCGGCTGGGAGGAGTGGTTTGAAGAAAAAGGGCATATTTATGAAAAAATTTTTTCAGATGAAGAGTTGGCTGCTATGACAAATAAGAAAGAGACATACAGGGAAGGTATGCTTGATTGAAGGTCTAATATGTGTGTTTTCATGGTGAGTGGCCATTGAAAGTGGAACTAACAGGAATAGATATTTACAATACCTATATGTACTCTGCTTCGGCAGGGCTTTTTTGCTTTGAAATGAAAAGAGGTATGATATACTAAATTTACGTTTGGAATTAAATTTTAATAAATGATTAGGAAAATTGCGGATTTCAATTAAAGATGCTATATTTGTAAATGTTATTTAAAAAATATATTAAAAGAGGTCACAATTTGGTCTTCATTTAGGAAGGAGAGATTGCCATAATTTCGATACTTTTTGTCTGCCACGGCAGCACGCCGGGTAGCCGGGAATTAGCGGCACTTGTGGGGCAAAACGGGGCAAATTGCGGCAGTTGGGAAAGTGGGTTACTACGGTTTTACTACGAGTGAGGAAACGAAAAAAGAGCCTTTATTTCAAGCCCTTTTTTCGTGATTTGGCATTCCGTGATCTTACTCTGTAATTATTTTTTTGCTTCTGTTGGCAGGCATTTTCCAAAAACATGACCTTGCAGTCGGAAAAGCCTAACAGGTAGGCGAGCATTCCATACCGGGAGCCGAGTGCGTTCTGTTCGCTGACGTATTGGTCGATCAACTGCCGGACATCCACCGGTAGCCCTATTCTTTCAAGCCTGCCAGAATATTCGTCAGACTTTCGGAGAATTGCCTGGTATTCCCCGTCACCGTTTGTGATGCCATTCATGACACTGTTCATGCGTATGTCCATGAGTTGGTATAGTGCAGAATCCTTTTCCAATCCAATGCCTCCTCCTTTCTTGGTGTCGTATCTTACCTCTGAATCGGGAAGTTGGCAAGTAGGAAAATAAAAAAGCCGGAAAACCGCTTGTAGCGTCCGGCATTTTATGATATATTATGAAAAATAGTACGCAAAGTTATTTATAAAATTTTCTGAACATCATTGACAGTGAGGTATATTTCCGTTAATATTAACATATAAAT
>CANRWA010000098.1 GCA_947643415.1 uncultured Clostridia bacterium
AACTAAAAAATCCTTGAAAAATAAGGAAAAAAGACTTGACTAAATAGGGAGGATTATAAGGAAATCAATCATGGCAACCTTATCACGCTGGCAGACTTCTATGAGGTTTCCGTCGATTATCTGCTATGCCGGACAGAGAACAAGGAGCAGATCAACACGCCATTGACGGAACTGCATTTAAACGATGAAATGGTTGCACTTCTGAAAAGCGGTCGGATTAACAACCGTCTGCTCTGCGAACTTGCCACACATAAAGATTTTATCAAGTTTCTTGCAGACATTGAGATTTATGTGGACGGGATTGCCACCATGCAGATTCAAAATCTCAACGCTCTTGTCGATACCGTCCGGCATGAAATCATTGAACGGTATCGCCCCGGCGAAGATGACCCACATTTGAAGGTGCTGCAAGCCGCCCATATCAGTGATGATGAGTATTTCAGTCACATGGTTCTGGATGACCTCAACCTGATTATCCGGGATATTCGGGAAGCCCACAAAAAGGACAGTGAGAGTGCGCCCCAGACCACCGTTGCCGATAAACTGAAAGAAAATCTGGAAGCAGTCGAAAATTTCAAGGGCAGCCGTTTGGAAAAACTGGCAATGCTTTACTGCAAGCAGCTCGGTATCAACTACAAAAATTTATCGGAAGAAGAATTTCGCTGGCTGATTCGGATTCTCCAAAAATCAAAGAAAATGGGAACGCCTATCAGTCAGAGGAAAAAACGGTAAAGAAAAACCGCTGTTGCATGGTGCGTTAGTTTCCATGTAGCAGCGGTTTGTGCTATGGTTATTCAGTTAAATTTCAAAGGATAACAAGTTAATAGTTATTTATCTCTATCTTTCTATCATTAACAAGTTTTTCCTTTATTTGATCGATAAATGGTCTCATTCTGCGATATGCTTTTCGACTTAACTCTAACTCATAACTAATACCTTTTCTCCTTTCCGCAATAATATGAATACCATTTCGATATGAATAAATCTCAATTATTTCAGAAGCTAAATCCACTTCCTCACCGTCTGTATTAACAAACTTGTGAATCAATCCCAATCGTTCTGCTGTTCTACATTTATCATCAAATCTAATTTGTGGTTTTTCTTTTTTCTTTCTTGCATAATAAAAAGGAACAATTACTTTTCCATCGTGCAATAATGTATCTTGCAATATCTTTTGCTTATCTTGAGGAATTGATATTTTTGTTGGAATTGTATGATGAATTAAGCAATCGAATTCATCAGTGTCGGAATAGTATGTATTTAACACATTTTCTATTACAGCTTCGTATATTGATGCATAGGCAAGTATTTGGTTACGCACTTCAAATACTAAATTTTCATTGCTTGCTTCAATTCCCTCATAAAGTTTATATGCAAACCTAATCGCTTTAAACTCTGCAATAATTCGATTTTTCAACTCTATATCCTGAATAAAAGAAAATTCATTTTCATACCATGAATCTGGGGGTAAATGATTGGTACAATATAGTTGTATTTCATTTTTAAGTTTTTCTGAAAAAGCCATTTAATCTCCTCTCCGTTACGATTTTATATTTGCAATGACCATTCTACCATACCATTATGAATAAATCATCTCATGCAAAATAATTTCTTCTGCTCGGTTGTGAATGCTATTGCAACGCTGCACCCATTCCATTTGACGGGTACGCTTCAATTCCGCGGTCACACCCTCGGCAGCTTTCATCTGTTCCATAATGGTGTCTAACCGTTCCTGTGCCTGTTTGTTCAGATCTGAAAGATATGTCCACAATTCTCCGTTTAGTATCAATGTGTTCAATCTGGCTGGGTGGACTTCTCTTAAATATTCCCGGTGCATCCGTCCGTACTTTCCAATGAGCCAGTGTTCCTCCGACAGTTTCAAGTCCGGGATATAGTAATCGCCAATCAAAGTAAAATGCAGACCATTCTCTTCATCATAAATATGTTTCTTTAATTCGCTCATATTTTTAATCTCCTCATTCTGGTTTGTTGTTTCTGCAAGTCTGGCTCTCCAGAAATATTGGTAAATCATTGGTAAAATTGAAAATGGAACACAAGAACTGCTATTTATAGAAGTATTTAAGACGATTTGAGACTTTTTATTCTGAACAGTAAATCCTGCCGTGGCAGACGAATAATATTTTTATCATGTTGCTAAAACCTCCGTAAATGCTTGATTTTGCTGTATTTTCAAGGGTTTCGGTATTTTATGTGGCACACCGCTTTTATCTGATTTTCCATGATTTGACACGATTTGCCACATATCTTTATGGTCATTCTCTGTAAAAATCTCTGTAAAACAACCTTTATTTTCTGAATTTACAGGACAGCTTTTTCAAGGCTTTGAACCTCTTTTTTGACATTATCGAAATCTACATGAGTGTATGTATTCAAAGTGACGCTAATATCTGAATGCCCCATTAAATACTGTAAATGCTTTGGGTTCATGCCACTTGATGCACAATGAGAACAATATGTATGTCTGCATACATGGGGCGTAATCTTCGGCATTTGCACTTTATAGACTTTATTATATTTTTCTACAATATGCTGAAAATATTTCTCCCAATGCAAGGCAACCATAGGCATCTCATTCTTATCCAGATACAAAAATCCAACCTTACCGCCAACCATAGGCTCTACTTTTGGTTTCCTGCGGTTCTGAATAATGTGCCTGAAACACTCACAAACTTCTTCCTGCATAGGTATAACCCTGTTTCCTGCTTCTGTTTTCGGCGGCTCTATGATATACTGCATCTGGCTTGTTCTCTGTAATTGATGGTCTATGTTGATTGTCTTTTCCTTTAAGTCAATATCCTTTATCGTCAATCCTACAAATTCAGAGATACGCATTCCTGTATAAAACAGTATATAAATGCCGTCATAGTATTTGCAGAAATGCTTGTCATTCCTGACAAATTCTAAAAACTTTCTTTTCTCGTCATGCGTAATTGCATCTCTGGTAACACTGTCATTTACAATAACCGATACCAATTCAAATTGAAATGGATTCTTTCTCAACAAATCATCATCCACCGCCATCTGAAAAGCCGGTCTTAGCACCCCTCTTATCGTATGAATTGAACTGTAGCTTCTGCCGTCCTGATCCTGCAATTTAATCAGCCATTCTTTCGCATCTGACAATTTCACTTTATCAATTCTTTTCGCTCCAAATTCTTCCTTTTCAAGAATATTTGTAACCGTCTTATATCCTGCTCGTGTAGATTCCCTTACCCCTTTCTTTTGCAGAATGTATTTCTTTGTCAGTGCCAATACCGTAAGCTGACCGCCATAGGGTACAATTCCATCATCAATATTTCTTTGTACCTCACGCTCTTTTTCTCTGAGCGACTTGCATTTTCTCTTTCCCTGTGGTAATGGATCACCCGGCTCTAGCTTCCAACTGTATAAACATTTTGCCTTTCCGTTCAAATCAACATAATCATACTGATACAACCCATCTTTACGCTGACATTCTCCGTTTCTTAAAACCCTTCCTTTCTTATCCCTTCTTTTTTCAATCATTACTGTTATCTGCTCCTTTCGTATGAAGAAGCCCTAGTGCAGTATTATCATACCACACCAAGGGCTGTTTTTCCATTGATATTTGCCTTTATTCCATGTCTATATTGATGTGGTCTGGTTTAAAAAATCCTCAAACATTTTACGCTTTATCATAGTCCGTCCACCATTTTGAACTACGAATTTATAATCAGAATCTACATATTCATTTGCTATCCTGTGCATCTTATTTTCACCAAGGTTGAAATATAATGATGCTTCTTTAATTGTCAGTAAGAATCTTTCCTAAATTGGTACTACACTATAAATATCTTTTTCTTTCAAGCAATACATATCTCCTTTATTCATCTATTGTTATTCTAGGAAGATTCTATATGCTAAACCGCACCAGAATCCCCCTAAAAGCTTAAATATTGTTGGGGTTATCTTTTATGCAGTTTCGCCACATATTGCCGAATATGACGCTGATATAAGCTGTATTCCCTTTAAATAATTCTCATATGCTTCATGTACCCTGATAATGATTTCTTCTGCCTTATCAGAATCATTCTGCAAATAAACATCGTTATAATTACATTGCTCCAAGATACCCTTTGCTACTCTTTGATAATGCCCATCTTTATCTAATGCCTTTGCCTGTGCAAGTAAATCTTTCACGTCTAATAACAATGGTATCTGGTCTAACTGTTCCTTGTTGCTGCATTCCCTCAGCAGATTGCTTTTCCAATATCTCTTGTTCTTTCCTTTATGATATGGAATCATATTTTTTAGTTGGTTTCCGTTTTTAATCTGCCATTTTCGGTATGGTTTCTCAAATAATCTGGTAAACTGCTGATAATAGAATTGGTTTATTTTTTCATCCGTCAGATCCGATACCAGCGTTGATTTAAAAACTTCTTTGATTTTCTGTGACTTTTTCAGAATAAATTCAATTCTCATAATATTTTCTTTTAATCTGAATTGAATCGTCTGCTCTAAATGTTTCTTCTTATCATATATTTTTACTTCTGTTGACGAGTTCCCTCGGTAAAATGTTTCCGATTCTAAGCGTTGTTCCTTTTTATTAATTCCTGAAATCTGCCCCAGCTTTTTAAAACTTTTGGGGAGATTAAACATCATCAATCGCAAAACTCTGTGATACTTATAAAATTCTTCCTTCAGTTCAAATGTACAGTTTATTTCCATTTCGCTGAATTTTAGATTTTGCAGATTTACAGTGATTCCATATTCTTCATAAAGGTATTGAAATATTCGTTTTATCATCCTTTGATATTCCGCAACCGTCATATTTTGCAAATTACCTTGTGACTTATTCCCTATCACAATATCCATTCTGGAATAATCTTGTTTTATCCGCTTTGTTTTCTTAGTACCGGCACACATTACACCGAATAAATTATAATCTTCAATTTTCAACCATCTAAAACTGCTGCCATCTTCCAATAGATAGGTATATTTCCCATCCCTGTCAATGATAACATTTTCGTGCCTTTGCAATTTTTCAAAATCAATTCTAATAATTCTGAATCCTGCAACAACTGTTCTGTCAATTCCTATACGATTAATTACTGCGCTCGTACCTTTTACATCCTTTCATCCTATATTTTGATACTTAGTGAATCACCCTAGACATTTCTTCATGGATCAGCCTGTGTTCCATCCAGTTTTGACAAATGGTACTGGAATACCTCTGTATTCAGTTGTATCTATTACAAAATTAGGGATTAGCTGGGTGAATTGCCCATTGACGTACTTCTGAAATATTAGTATAATCATATTCATAGTTTGTACGATATTCAAAGCGTATCGTGCCAATCATACATACGAGTGTTAGCAGCACTCATATACAAAGTCGGTGTTAGCAGCATCGGCTTTTTGTATTTTTCCTAATGAATTTTAATACAAATCGTCACTTGTATCATCTCTAAACAATCTTTGCAGTTCTTCTGCATCTTTAATTTTCTCGTTATTCGCTTCTATTTTCTGTTTTTTATGCTCATATAGCACTTTATATAAATCCTGTACTAATATAGATTCATCTGATACTAAATCAGTCGGATATGATGGAACTTCTCCCCATATTTGATTCTTCTTTACATTTACATCAAAGAATAATTCCATGGCTCTTAATATTTGATATAAAAACAATCTTTCTTCATTTCCATCTACAATATCTGCAAATCGATCAAATACACTTCTTTTTACATCCAAATTCTCTAATATATCATCTGAAGATACCATATCCTCATTTCCAAATGTTGGTTTATATGCGTGAATGATTTGACTAATTTTCTTCAGCGTATCATCTACCTTTAATTCCATATCATTAAATTCAATATGTTCTATTAATCCTCTATCTAAATATACTCTGGGAACTGTTATCAAATTTCCTTTACGATCCTCAACTTGCTCTTCATATTCGACAGATGTATCATCTAATTCCTTATTCAGTCTGTACTTTTTGATTTCCAATTTATCTCTCTCCGAAAGTTCTTCTATCAAAAAGTATTTTTCTGGAATACCACTTAATTCAGAAATTTGTTTTAATCTTGTTTCAGGAATATTTTTCCTTCCACTCTCCCATGTATACACTGCTTGCTTTGATACATTCAATTTTGCAGCAAGTTCATCCATTGTCTTGTTAATAACTTGGCTTCTGATATATTTTAAACCATTCATCTTGTAAGCCTCCATATTGGTTATATTTCTGTCAACCTACATACAATATACCTCTTAGTTATATTTTTGTCAACCTTCAATTTAAAATTTTTTAAAATTTCTTTTTTGCACGAATCAAAGTACTTTTACTAATTCCTGTCAAATCCTCTACTTGCTTATATGAATGATTTTCCAATAATTCTAATGCATGTGCTACCTGCTTCTTACTATACTTCTTTGGTCTGCCTTCTTTAAAGTCTGGATTCTGCTTTGCTATGGCTTTGCCCTCTGATGTGCGCTCCACAATCATATCACGTTCAAATTCTGCAAAAGCAAAGAATACATTCCTAATCAATTTTGATGCAGGAGTATTGTCTAAAATACCTATATTGAGAATATATACTCTGATACCCTTATCAATCAATTCAGATACTAATTCACTGCCTTGTGACATACTTCTGGCAAAACGATCCAACTTCGTAACCACAAGAGTATCCCCAGCTTTTATTTCCGCTAACAATTTATCAAATTCCGGGCGATCCGTTTTTGTTCCTGTAAACGCATCTGTAAATATTTTTGATGCACCAGCTTCTTTTAATGCTTTCTCCTGTGATTCTAAACTGTTTCCGTCCTTTGCCTGTCCTTTTGTTGATACTCTTGAATATCCATAAATCATAGTAAAATCTCCCTTCGCTTTTGGTACTAAGTTATAACACCTCTCTATGTATTGATTTTACTATATTTCGATTTCGGTGTCAATACTTTTAAGTTATGACACTTCAAATAAATTATCCTATGTGTAGAACTGGATATACTGTTCGTCTGTAAAATATTCCTTATTGGATAATTCCATCCTTAATTTGTTTAATACTTGCATCGTTAAACTCCTTTCTTTCTGAGTACTCGAATTTAACTTGTCGGTATTTCTTCTATATATAAAATGTGCATTAAAAAAGGACTACGGTATTTTGCCGTAATCCCTTTATATGTTCATTTGTTTCTAAGTTTCTCAATTTCTTGTTCTATATTTTTTATTTCTCGTTCTAATGCTTTTATTTCTGTCTCTTTATCAAATATTGATTTTTGATAAACCTGTATTTTTTCATTAACTTCTTGCAGTTCGTTCCTTAATTTTTCTATTTGGGGTTTTATTTCCTCAATTTCTTCTTCTGCTTTTTTCTTCCCAAAAATCTTTTTTCCCAATTTCTCTATACGATTCTGCTTTTCATCAATCCCTCTCTGAATATCCTCTTTTTTATCATCAAATGGACGTTTCTCCGTTTCAGCAGAAACTTTTTCTTTTATCATTTTCTGAATTTTTTTCCTAATTTCTGCAATACTTTCTTGCTTCTTTTTGGTTTCTGCAAATTCCTCTGGATGAGATTCCCAATATTTCTTATCCTCAATTTCTTGTTCCTTTTTTCTCTTGGCATCTCTTTGTTGGTCGCGTTTTTTTATAAAATTCTGCTTGTACTGCCAACCATTATGATTTTTTTCCCAATCATCTAAAGCAAGTTGCCAACCATGTTCATCCAACATATCAACAACCGATAACGGTAATCCTTTTAACAAAACATTATATATATCCCAGTTTTGATTGATATAATCTTCTCCCGGACTTAAAAAGAAATCTGTATATCTCTTTATACACTTAACCCACATATCATTAAATGCTTGCGCTAACTGTTTAGTCAGACCTCTATACTCCATATTATTATAGATTACATTTTCATCTAACATTTCTTTTATCCTAGAACTATGCAGTCCTTGTAATCCTGCAATAACCTTATATACATAATCTTGTTCCATCATCTGTCCCAAAAAAGTTCCGGCATCTAATTGTCCACTTTGAACTAAACCATTTCCCATATCAAATAATTCTTTAAAACCAGAATAATTCGCAAATAACTTCTCTCCCTCCTTACACATCCTATATCCCATTTGCAAAATATAAGTATATACTTCTCTTTCAACTAAATCTCTGTCATTGTCTGAAACACTTTCCAAAATGTCTTTAATTAAATCTGAGAGTTCTTGGCATAATTTATCTTGCTTTACTGTTATATTCCCAGCACGTTCTCCGTCTTCACGCAGATACTCCCATGAAATTGTCTGCGCATCAATAACTAAATTATATTTTTTCATCTTTGCAAGTTTTACTTCAATATTATTTAAAGCAGTTGACGCTATTCCTTCAAACTTTGTTCCGCACTTCTGGCAGAACATCATATCATCTTCCATAGGATTTCCACATTTAGCACAATATTTCATTTCTTCTTTCCTCCTAGAACTTAAATTTATAACCGCAATTCATGCAAGTAATCACTGTCTTATTAGCACCAATACCACCTGCTAATAAACCAACGCCCCCAAGCAATACTGCTCCAGCAACTGCTTTACCAACTCCGAAACCTTGTTTGCCACCAGATAAAGAAGTCGAACCACACTTAGGGCATTTTGCTTGTGCAGCAAACTGCCGCCTTTGTTCGTCTAATTGTCTTTGTTGCTGAATAATTTGTGCTTGTTGCAAACGCACCATATCAGTAGGTAAATCCAAATCATTTTTATAATCCATAATATCCATTACTTCTGTATCTGAATCTACTACTACCAAATCATTCTTTTCTTCTTTTTTAATAAAAGATTTCCCGCAATAGCCACAAAAGGTACTTTCAATGCTATTTGGTTTGCCACAATATGGACAATACTGTACTTGTTCTTCTTTAGGTTCTTGTAAAGGATAGCCACAATGAATACATGCAGGGGCTTTATCTGATACTTTTCCACCACATTCAGGACATTCAATTAAAGCCATTATTTTTCTCTCTTTCCGACTGTCTCTTTTTCAAGCCAACCTTATACATATTACTCATATAAATCTCTGGCTTTGGCATTGGATGCCCTTTACCTTTCGTATCTTTTCGTTCCTCTTTGTTATATGTACTAATTATTCTTTTCCAATCGTCAGGATACATTTCTATAAATATATTTTTAAATTCCTGCATATCATGAATATCAGACATGGAATCAAAAACTTTATTAACTTTTTCTTCCTTTTTTGTGACTACAGACATTCTGTCAATCCTCCGCAAAATATTTTTCTTCTATTATACCTCACAAACGCTCCACATTCCACATTTTTCTACATGAATTGAGAACCTTGTACCGTCTGTGAGATAAACATTTACTATATTGTTCCGGTCATCAACCACTATATCATGTATCGGCAGATTATCAGTATCATTCAGTACATCAAATAACGTGTCTTTAATTTCGTTTTTTTCCATGCTTATCTCCAAAGCACCTAACATTTCTATGAATGTTATATCTGTGAATTATATTTCTGTTACCCATTATATAAAATAATGAGAGAAAAGTAAAGGAGAATCTTCTATGGAATATGGTAATTTGCATATGCGTATAAACGAAATATTACAGGAAAAAGGTATCAGCAAAAACAAGATTTGTAAAGACCTTGATATTCCCCGAACCAACTTTAACAAATACTGCCGTGATGATGTTAGTCGTTTTGATACTGGCTTGATTTGTAAATTGTGTTGGTATCTCAATATAGGGGCAGGAGAGTTGATCGAATATAAGCGTCCTGAAGAATAATGTTCTTTCGGGAGTACGTTCGACAATGGCTAAAATCAGCATTGTTTCGCTATTCCATCTATTAAAACATACGTTCGATGAATAAGTAATAACAGCCGTTTTATAAGAATTTCAAGACTATTTTGCTATAATCATAACATTTTCTGCAATAGTTCGATAGAAACCAGTATTTTCAATACTTTCCGCTATTTTTTATTGTATATTTTAATACACATAATTCCTGAAAAGCTTGATTTCCCTTGCTTTTCTAATATTAACACATTTTAGCATTGTTCGGTAGAATTATATAATTTCCAAACAAAAAAATATTATCAATACTTTAACATTTCATTTTTTACGCCGACACATGAATACAATAGATATACACTTTTTATAAAATACTGCTGCCAAATCAAATGTAAACTATCCCGACTAAAAAATGCCATTACTCGCATCTTTACAAGCAATGGCATTACTGACATCCAGTATTTTCAAATTCCTGTTCCATAATAGTCCTTACCTTATCAATATCCGTAAAGATCAAATGAATCCCACGGTTATACAATGCAAGCACTTCCCCTAAATTTTCCGTAAGAATCCTGTTCAATTCATTATGTACTGTTATCGGCTTCCCATCAACTGTATGTATATGATCAAAAAATTCTGCAATAATGGGAAAAGCATTCTGAATCAAAAATGCATTCTCTTTTCCTGCAAATTTACCAATAATTATTGTATTGCATTTTCCATATTTTCTTTTCTTCCTTTCTATAATGACCTTATACTTTTCTACCTGTGAACTTATGGGGATCATCCAATAAAGGTCTTGATTCTTTTTATCCTGTATTGCATAGAAATGTGGACGATAATTTCCATTTTCTTTATTGCTCATCAAGTATTTATCCTGCACCTTATCAAAAAATTCATCTTTGATATGATAAGAATATCCCTGCCGTATCTCCATATACTGTAATATTCTCCTTTGGGCAAACTTCATATTATGCAAATCCCCACCGACATCAGCCGATGGGGAGCATTTACGCACTATACCATTTATACCCCACCTGTATAGCAAGTGGCATCATTTACGAACTGAATCACTTATACCCCGCACCATCAGCAAGCGGCAAACATTTACTTCTACTCACAGTATATACAGATTATGAGAAATAATCAACCTGTTTTTCAATTTTTTAACTTTTTCTTTTGCACTAGACTTCTTACTGTTATTTGATTCTCTGTAAAACTTCTGTAAATTCCTCTGCCAATCAGCATTTTTCCTAGAAAACATCAGCATTTCAAGGCTTGTGTTCGCTTCCTGCCGTGGCAGACGAATAATATTTTTATCATTTTGGATTTATCCTTTCATAAGCCTTTAAACCTTGATATATGTGGAGGGCTTCTTGGCACTTTTCTTCAATTTTGTATTTTGCCCTTATCTCACGCAAATCTATGTAAATCTACGCAAATTTATGGGCAAATGGTGTAGTAAGTGGTGTAGTAGATTGGTGTATTTTTCAACTTGATTTTCTTTGTTTTCCTTGCATATCGGTATCTTTACACGCAGGATTCTCCTGCGTTGTCCGGCACTCGTCAAACACATTTGCAAGCAATGTGTTTTCCTCGTTGCTTGCTCAAATCAATGATTCTCGCCATTTGCTCCGCAGCACGGTCAAAGCTGGCATGAGTGTAAACATTCAGTGTAACGCC
>CANRWA010000099.1 GCA_947643415.1 uncultured Clostridia bacterium
CAAGGGCGCACAGCAGCAGTGCCCCGCCAGTCAGCAGCACCGCCGTCTGTTTTGTTACAAGAAACAGGGCTATGGTGATCCCGGACATGGAAAGGACAAGCCCCAGTGCCACCTGGCCAAACAGCCGCTTTACCGAGAGGTTCTTAAACTTCATTTTGCCTCGCCTCCCGTCCATTGATAGCCCATGCCGTAAACGGTCTTGATGTAGGATGCGCTGTCGTCGGATTCAATCTTGCTGCGAATCCGGCTGATGGAGGTTGTCAGGGTGTGTTCGTCCACAAACTTCTCGTCTATATCCCACAGCTTTTCCAAAAGCTGCCCACGGGTCAGCACTTGCCGGGGATTTTTACGGAACAGGTTCAGCATTTTGTATTCCATGGAGGATAGGGTCAGAGGCCTGCCGTTTAAGGAGGCCGACTGCTCCGAGAAGTCCAGAAACAGCCGCCCGTCGTCGTAAATATCCCTGTCCGGTTTGTGGTGTTCCAGCATGGCGAACATGGCTTTGATTTTCCGCTGCAAGGTCCCGATCATAAAGGGCTTTGTGATATAGTCCACCGCGCCCACTTCATAGCCACGTATCTGGTCGCTCTCCTGATCGTTGGCAGTCAGGAAAATGACAATGGTGTCCGGGTGCTGGGGCTTTACCAGCTTGCACAGCTCAAAGCCGTTCCCGTCCGGCAGGTTGATGTCCAGCAGCACCAGGTCAAATTCCCGCTGGCGGATGGCTTCGTCTGCGGTTCTGGCATTTAGGGCAGAAATCACGCCGTAGCCGTCTGCGGTCAGGTTATAGGCTAACATCTTATTCAAAAAACTGTCGTCCTCGACAATTAAAATCTGCTTCATATCCTCACTTCCTTTGCTTTTTGCAGACAGTATAACAGGCAAATGTCCGTAAAATATTACAACGAATAAGTTCTTAAAGATATTTTATAAGAAATGTTAAGTCATTATACATGGTGTAATCATATACGGTAATACCGTAGTCAGTAACTGTATTTTTTGAATATACAGTTTCCCGATCTTTTGGCCGGGAATTAATTTTTTGCTTGTCCATTATATTTCATTATCCTTCTTAGGAATCAAGTCAGCCATCCGAACAACAGATCGCACTTTAAGTCCGGTCTTGTTTCCACATACAGGACATCGAAGTCATACCATTCGAGCCATCCATGAGCAGAGCGTGTTTACATTGACGCCGAGTTCCCTTGCAACCTGGCCACAGGTGCTCCTGCCTGCACCCTCTTACATGCCTCTTCCTTGAATTCAATACTGTACGTTGTGCCATAAGCCTTCCTCCTTACTTTCTAGATAGATTATTATACCACGCGTTCTATATATCTATCAAATGGGGTATAAGGCATATTCGTCTGATGTGCTTAGAGGGTAGAACTTTTTTCATCGCTCTGTTATACTTAATGTTTCAATGGCAACACTACCTTCACGGACAATTTCAATTCGGTTTACATAGCATTTTTCCAATAAGGCAATGCTTTTTTTCGCTTAATTCAAGAAATTGTGTAGCCCATAATTGATTTTGCCCTACATCCGTAGCGATAATTGCATTGTCAAAAGTATTGTTGATTGCTCTTATAACTTTTTCCGGGTAGTCATCACTGCCATATTCTCTCTGAATGTCTTTCGGTAAATCTACCACAACAACACCCGGTTTCCCTGTTCGGGCAATAATAAAAGCTTTTTTATCACCGCCGCCAATTCATCACGTTTGCGGACAGTTACGGCATATTTGCAGATACTTCTTGTGATACCTACAAGATCAACTTCCTGAAATGCGTCATTGCCAATCAGCCCGGTAGGTACTTGCCCGGTAAAACATACCATAGGGACACTATCGTAATTCACCGTCGCTATTCCGGTTACTAAATTCGTAGCCCCCGGTCCGCTTGTAACCAGACATACTCCGACTTTTCCAGTGGAACGGGCATATCCGTCCGCAGCATGGACTAATCCCTGTTCATGCCGCTGTAAAATAACATCTATGTCATTTTCACCGTAAAGGGCATTGAACAAGTCAATAGCCTGTCCCCCCCCCCGGATAAGCATACAGAGTTCCTACCTGCTCCGTTTTGAGAGCTTTCACAATTAATTCTGCACCCGTAATCATCATCATAACCTCTTTGTATGCATGTACTTGCATGTATGTATTGCAAAATGGCACTGAATGCACAGTACCATTTTTACTTTATAAAATTCCGTTCAAAAATATTTTTACGCTGTTTTTAATAAATTCTTCTTGGCTCGTCTTAGTTAGGGTTTGATTAAAAGACGCATTTAAAAACATGTAACCAAACGTGGAAGAAAAAATAGTCATTGCCAAACTTTCAAAATCATAATGTGCAATTTTCCCCAATTCTTCCATTTTCTCGAAATACTCGGTTAAAGAAGTAATAAACGCCTGCGGCACTTTCATAATCATGGGAGCAGTTTCTTCGTAAAGCTGTGGCGCTCTTAAACCGATAGACAGATTTACAAAATCGGGCATTATTTTATCCATATTTGCAGCCATAAACATTTGTAAATCTGACTCTAACTCCCATTGTACATTTTGAAAAAGCTCTGGTGTGACATTGACTCTCCATTTTTCTTGAGATACTCCATGTAATACAATATCTTTTTTATTTTGAAATTTTCGGAATAGAGTACATTCATTTACCCCGGCTAAACGTGCAATGTCTTTTGTGGTAGTAGCAACATACCCTTTATCACGAATTAGTGACATGGTTGCGTCAATGATTTTTTGGCTTGTATCGTCCATTCACTCACCTCCATGTAAGTACTTGCTATCATTCTGTTGGATTTTATACAAAAAGTCAAAAAAAGACAGCGACTTGCCGTACCAATTTTTCCCCTGTTATCATTTTCCGGCTTCTGTGGGCTTCCAGACGTTCCGCTTCCTCCGGCGTTAAGGCTTCCTCCCGGCGAGCTCCAGCTTATGGCTGATATAGTCTGGCACCTCCTGCTCTGAAAGTCCTTCATAATTATGATGTACTGTAATTCGCTGGCGCAGGGACTCATGTACCTGTTTGTCCAAGATATGGTTCAGGTACGGCTTACCCACCAGCACCAGGAGCTTCTTCTTCTCCCGGTAAAGGTAATACACCCGCTCCTGGATGACACGGAACATCCCAGTCTTATTTTCGGATGCCTCCAACCCAAGGAGGCTGCAGATTTCCCGATAGAACTCCGTCACGCTGATAGTGGAGAGGCTGATATAGGCCGTCTGGTACTGGTTGGGGTTCAGCCCGTTCATGAAACAGCGCGGAGCATAGGTCCGCGCATGCAAAAACAGTAAATGGCCGCATCATTGGTATGACGGGTTCCTTCCGGGGATCCAGCTGATAGATGGGAAGAGAACCAAACTTTGGTCGGTGGGGTTTGTATGTGTTACTGCTTCTATATGTAATTTAGGGCGACTGTGCAGCCGCCCCTCCAGTTAATATGCCGTCAAACACTTTGCCATCAGGTTTTCCGCCTTTTATAGTCCTAATTCTTTAACATACAATCTGTCTATTCCATTCCCAAAATTAACAATATCTTTAAGATAATGATACCCATATTGTTCGTACAAACCAATATGTTCTGATGGGATATATGTTCTAATAAAACCAGCCTCCTTTGCATATACATTTGCAAAATTAATTAGCTTTTCACTAATTCTATGTCCGCGATATTCTTCTGTCACAAACACGCTTGAAATCCATGGATATATTTCAGGTAATGGATAATAATCTGCTTTCATGATAGAAGTCATTCCAACAATTTGGCCATCCACCGTTGCAACAAACATAGTTTCCCAATCTGTAAATTGCCATGTGCGAAGCACCCATAAAATATGTTCTTTTACTTCTTCCCAAGAAAAGTTTTCAACTAAACGAATGAGTTTGTCTGCCAAATCGGTATCTCTATCGACTTTCCTTATCTCTAATGTATCCATGTTAAAATCTTTTTTAACAAAACCAAAGTGTTGTTCTACTTTTCTTACAGTATCCCCAATTGTACTATTTTCAGTTCTTTCTATCCACAAATAGCTACTGCTCTTGATATCATTATATCTTTTCATGTTGAGAGTTTTTAAGGTTATATTACATGTCGCCTTTGCTTTTTCAATATCAGACGCACTGTTAATAAAATCATTAAACCCTTGATGGTCGGAACGCCCACAGTAATCCTCAATTAAATTTGATGGTTCTTTTATCAAAAACACTATTCGAGATGCTTCTGTATATTTTTCGGCTTCTTCCACTGTCAAATGGCAGTCACACAATACAATTTCATTTTGTGAAAGACGAATCAAATCCAACAGTATAAAATCCAATTGCTCTCTTGTGTTATCAATCAGCCATTTTTTATATTCCTCTACAGTACGCCCGAAAAACTCATCTGCATCTTTAAAAACCTTATTCATTGATGGTTGAAAAGTAGAATTAGAGATTTTTTGATGATAGGGAAACTGCTCATCAATATCATAAATTAATAAATTGTGCCGTTTAGCCAACTCCCGTGAAATTGTTGTCTTTCCGCCACAAGGTGTTCCAGTTATAAAATAAACGTTTTTTAAATATTCTTTGATTACATTGTCTTGAAATATCATTGCAAGCTCTCCTTTATTAAATAGTTTTTAGTGCCCTGTTTGTACATAAAACTATTTAACACAGTTCTATGTACTTATAAATTTCTTAATCGTAAGAATGCTACCATTTTCTTCACCTCCACTAAATACAAATTCTTTTTTATCATACCATTTTCTTCTCTCATTTACAATCAAATAAATACAGGACATGACAATCGCCATGCCCACATTATGTCATTTTGCCGCCCTTAAATCCCTGTTCTGATAATGCGCCTTTGAGGGATACTCTTGTGTCAAGCCCACGCTTGCTGTTGCCTATAAATAGGACAAAATCAATATGGATATGTGCTGTCTGCCCGTTCATGTGCAAATTCCCTTGCTTCATTCGCCCGGTTCATATCCATACCACCGCCCAAATAGGCTTGTATCAGGTTCTAAAATCAACAGCTTTGCTCATGTCTTGATAACAGCTTCTTCCAAATATTCATCTATAATGAAAAGGGGATTTTATCTTTTCATCAATGACAGAGATTTTCTCACAGTCTGCCTTTGCCTGTTCTAACCAGGGCTTTACCGGAACAGCAAGACCGTCCTCTGCACTCTGATAGATAACATTCAAGGGTTGTGCAAAATTCATTCCACTGTCTAAACCATCTCCCTTAAACAGTTTCGCTGCTATAATCAGTATAAATATTGTCTTTCCGTCACCCGGATCGCCTTAAAATAACGCCGTCATCTGATTTTGGAGCATCCGCTGATACGTTTCCTTAAATCCTTTGGAACGTATCTCGTTCTGCTACTGGATAATATCCACTGGTGTTATATCATCCATAGCCTTATTATCTAACAGAGAAATGCTGTGATGTTCAATCATGTAACGCTTATTCCGAATCATGCGCTGCTTCAACTCGCCATCTTTATCCCTAAAATATGCCTCTACAAAATCATCTAGTTTTATGTTCATATCTGTTTTGATGCTATGAACAAGGGGCAGCACCCAAGTTTACAGATATTTTTTGAACTGATACAGCGTTACAATATCTCGGTAGATCAATTCCTTTTGAAGCAGCCCGCCGGGAAGAATACCCAGCGGCGACAGCTTGACGCGCTCCTTGATGATATGAGCGATACGGGAATACGGATAGTCACCGCTACGGCGCGGGAGATCGCAGAGGTTGAGGGTGCGGAAAAATAATCGCTGTCCGGCAAAAATTGAATAAGGACTAAGAAGCGTTGTAATCTTTTTTGAGGTTGCAGCGTTTTTCTTTTGTGAAAGTCCGTCATTTTAGGTTTTTTTCGTGTTGTAGGTAGTAGGAAGAACTTTCGTAGCAAGCATATGGGGCATAACAACCAACAGAAACCGCCACGTCCCACATTTCTTATCGTTCCAATGATTTTTCTATTTTCTCTTTTTTCCCTTTTAAGTCATTCTGTTTCTCATCAGTTGGACAATGAGGCAAGAAAGGAAGTAGTGGAAACGATACAGTTCAAGTTACAGTATCACAAAGACAAAGAGCGGGCAGAACAGGTAAAACAAATAAAAGGTTGGTAAAAAGACAAACTCCGATGAAACTTGGCACCATTTTCATCGGAGTTCTTTTTCATGGCACCGTTTAGGCACCACTTTCCACTTTTTTATTGCTGCAAAGTTTCAAAAGGGCTCCCCGATTTCTCGGAAAGCCCCATAAAATCCAGCTTTTTACTGATTACTCAATAATCGTAGCCACACGACCGAAACCAACAGTTCTACCACCCTCACGGTTTTCTGTGGTGGAAATCAGGGTGATTTTGTGTGATTTTCAGGGCTTTTTCGGCGGTTTTTTCTTTGATATGCACCCTGTATCTGAGGTTTTGGGGATTTTTGTTATCATGGTGTTATCATAAAACTCTTTCTAATTCATTTGTGCAGACGGTCTGCACAATTTATTTTTTCATTTCAATCCTACTCCTAATCTCCTCCGGGTCTGGTAAAGCATTTTTCAAATCCAGCGGAAGATCTGTACACAAATGATATTCGCTTACACCAATAGGTTTCGACATATCTCTTAACGCATATTCTGCAATGGTTCTATTCTCATCTCTACATAATATTAGTCCAACAGATGGATTATCGTCTGGGGATTTAACCAAATCGTCCAGAGCTGACAAATAGAAATTCATTTTCCCTGCTTGCTCCGGTTTAAATTCACCTATCTTTAAATCAATCGCCACATAACATCTAAGCTTTGTATTATAAAAAAGAAGATCAATATAAAAATCCTTTCCGCCAATTTCAAGATGATATTGCTGTCCCATAAAGGCAAAACCGGTTCCTAATTCCATCAATAGCGAAGTAACATTCCTTACCAACTCATTTTCTATATCTGTTTCCAACATATCCTCTGTATAATTGATAAAATCAAACATATATGGATCTTTCATAGTGCTTATAACAATATCCTTTTGTTCAATAGGCAATCTGTTTTCAAAATTGAAATCTTATTTGCTACAACTTGCCTCTCATACAGCTGACTCTTCACTTGGGATGTCAAATCATCTACCGACCATCCATGCTCTAAAGTTTTTTCCAAATGCCACACATATTCTTCTTTGCTTGACACCTTACTCATCAACACTTGATGATGGCTCCAAGTAATAATCTCCATAATTGGTATGTGTGCAGTTGAATTGGGGAAACGGCATTTACCCAATTCAAATTAACTTATAATTTGCCGTGCCCTCCGCAGCATTTTTTAAATTTCTTGCCTGAACCACACGGGCATGGATCATTGGGATAAATCTTCTTAATTGAATTAGCCGCCTGACCAGACACATTGTTCTGAGAAGAATTGTTTGGAATAATCGCTGCGTTACTGTCAAAGTCAACACATATCCCCATCTCTTTCAATTCCTCCGATGCGCTTTTCAAAAGATTAGCTGCCTCCGTACTTCCGGGTACGACTATCGGTTTTTGTGAAAAGCGGTCTTCCTCCATCCCTTTTCTCATCATTTCATTCGGCGTATGTCCCCTATGTATCCGCATTCTGGTGTTATTATTTACTTCTTGGAGAAGTTGAATAATCTTCTCAATTTTAGTACCGTCTAATAAATCTTCATAAACATCTATAATATATTGAACAATCTCAGTAAAATCTATGTCAAATTGTATCTTATCCCATGTCTCCAGCGCCTCTGCATCTGCCTCGTCATATGTCATTCCTATTTCATGCTGTAAAAACTCTCTAAAATTCTGATATGCGGGTTCTTGAGATAAATACAGGTTCCTTGCATAATCCAGCACTTCCTGAGCATTAGGAATATAAAAATCCTTGCCCGCTTGTATGTCCAATAAATTTTTATAGCGGTCATCATATGCCAAATACTCCGCGACAATAAATCTTTGCCCTTCTTCCATATGACATTCCGTCATGTCGTCGGGAAATTCACTACACATTTTTTCTAATTGTTCCTCTGAAATATGATATCCCTTTCTCACATTATATATTTTTCGGAGTACATCTTTGTCAAAAACGCCATAAAAAGCCTCACCAAAATTAAGACACTGAGATAACCATGACATTTTACGGGCATACTTCCGAAATTCCGGCGTATTTATTTTTTCATAAGCTATTTTCACATCTACCGGAACATCAAGCTGTTCCCTTTTATTCAGAAATGCGTAATCGCTTTCATGAAGAAATAAAGCGTCATCCATTTCTTCGGGTGTCGGAATGAGTGGCTCTCTCATCGCACGTTCCAATAGTATTCTGCACTCCGGTGACAGCACAGCGATTCGCCTTCTCATGACTGTTGGCATAAGCAACTCATTCGCTATTTTCTCTGCAAGTTCATCCTTTTTTAGTCCTGATGTTCTTTTTATTTCCAAATCTCTTGCATAATTCAACAGGCTCTCTTTATCATACATCCTCAATATGTGCTTAAGCATGATACCTTCCGGTCCATAAAACACCTTTCGCATAGCCATCTTACTGTTTCTCCTCAAATAATGATTGATTATCTCTTACACTCTTCAAAAGATAAGAATTCCAATTTTTTATCTTTTGAATATATTTTAGGGTAGTCTCATATAGCAGAAATTTTTGTTTTGGAGTAATTTTAAGGCACTTTGGGGTAGTTTTGGAGTCATTTTGGGGTGGTTTTGGGGTAATTGGGGTAATTGGGGTAATTGGGGTAATTGGGGTAATTGGGGTAATTGGGGTAATTGGGGATACAATATCCAAAATCATTTTACTTCCCAATAGCCTCCCCGTGAAGCGCCTATATGCTCAATCAATCCTTTACTTTTCAATTTTTTCAGCTGATATTTCACGCCATCTTCTGAAATCATTAACAGCTTTGACAATTCCTTTCTTGAAATATACGGATTATTACGCAAAGCATTCAAAAATACTTCTTCCGTGCTTTGGACATATTCTTCAACCGCTTGTGAAATATCATTTATTTTACTTTTATCATCTCTGTTTTCCCCATAATTCAAATTTTTCAATATAACTGTAAATTCCACTCTTGATGAGATAAACTGTGGCGCTTTACTTTCATCATAATTATTTGCATTCTTATATGCATTTATTATCTTTGTCAGTCCGCTTCCCTTACGTTCCATATATCCTAACCGCTGAAACACATCTGCCAAAACAGGATTTCTCCTTGTCGAGGGAATTGCATCTATAACCCGTTCCTGTACCAAGGTTCCGTCCGGCATTCCTCCGGGCGAGTATATCACCATCCGATCGTCAAACATATCTATATGGACTTCACTGCCATTTACCAAATAATCCCGATGCACCAATGCATTAACTAATGCTTCAAAATAGCTCCGTTCACAATATTCGGGCATATCAATTCTTGAATTGGCTGTCTTTTTCCACATTGTTTTCATATTTCGCTTGATAAATGCTGCTCCTTCATTCAAAAGACTGATTAAACTTCCTGAATATTCCGCATCATCAAGAGCATCCATAATGCCGCCACCCTTATCCAATCCATTCCATCTCGTGCAGAAAACCCTTGACCATCTGATAGGCGAATTATCTGCCAGCAATGCTCCGGCATTTGTAAGTTTCCCTTTATCATCCACTAAACCAAATGACACAAGCTCTTTATCCTCCAAGCTTTCTCTTGTCCATGCTTTGTACCGCTCGCGTAATTTGCTGAACGAATAATCCGATACACTGTAGGTTGTAGCCAACGCATCATAGGATGAATTCTTTCCACGCTGTACCAGTCTCTTTAATTCTGTTGCGTCTGCTTTTACGCTCTCATTTCCCAGACGGACATATGCTTCCATTACACCATCCGCCAAATAATAATACGGAGTTTCCTCCCCCTGTCGAATGTTTAACAAAATCAATGTCTTATCGTCTTCCGTTCTAAAAAAACTAAGATGAAATTCCGAAATCGGGTCAAGACGTGTCTTTATCTGCTCACTGATAATCTCTGCATCTTTCTCTGCATCCAAGAGCCCTCTTACTTCATTATCATTTGAGACGCCAAAAATCAAAGTTCCACCAACGCCATTTGCAAAAGCGCTGACACTTTTGCACCAGCTTTTTGGCTTTTTCACTTCCAATGCAAGTTTTTTATCATAATCCGTTGTCTCACCAATAATATCTTTTAAATTCATCCTGCCCATCTCCATTATATATTCACCACACACTATTTTCTGACATTCATTAAATGATTTATCTGCGTGTTCTAAATCTATACTCCTGCTTTAATCTCTCAAATATTTCAAAAGCTACCGGACATATTTCTATCGTATCTAATATACTCAGCAAACTTGACAATCTTTCAGGCTGGTCGGTATATGGATATTTTTTGCAGCTATCAGGTTTACAATCGCCCAATTTACAGTTACCGTCTTCCTGCAAAAAATCACATGGTTTATGCTTGGTCTGATAGTTTATGCCATACTCTTCTTTTTCCAAGTAAGTATCAATAAGTTGTTCGGTCGTTATTTCTAAATATTGTGCATCCCTGTCAATATCTTCTGCCGGAATGCTCCCTTTATACATCTTGCAGCAATTTCTGCATTTGCTGCAATCATAGTCTGCAAAGAGTTCTTTATGTAATCGTAAAAATTGACTGTCTAATTCATCCTCGTCTGCATGACATTTTAAGAAAGTTCGGAACTTAAAATTTTCGTTCTCTTTTTTCTTAGCTTCTGCTCTTATTTTATCTGGATGTATCATACACCTTCTCCTTTCGCATCCCAAACAACTCAGTTAATTATTCTAATTCCTTTAAAATATCTCTGAAATTTTCTTTACATTTCTTTAATGTTTTATCCCAAAATTCTATATCATTTGATGCCGATTGTTTTGCATTCATATAACCATTCAGTACAACTTGCTTATGCTGCATTATCTGATTACTTAACATATTTTCTCCTGCTACAGAAAGATATGTGCCATTCTCCTGAATTTTCTCTATACTATCATAAGAAAGGAATGTATAAATCCTTCCATCTTGCAGCAATTTATTTGTCGTAGTAAATATTGCCGAAGATAAATTAAAATATCCACTAAATTGGTTAATCCTATCACTATTGACATAATTTCTTAATTCGATAATCAGCTCAAGCCACTTCTCTATTTTAGATAAGTTACATCTAATTTCAAATGAAAGATTCTTTTTGTCATTAGCATTTTGCTTTTTGGCTCTAAAACAATCTACTCCAATAGTAACCCCAATACCCGCAACGATTCCAACAAATACAGATATTCCATACATAATTCCATCAATCATCTTAACATTCTCCCTATCGCTTTAGTTCCTACAATAGCAATACTTCAATTTCATGCTCACTAAATACACCTGATTGCTTTAATAACTTCTTAAAACACGCCTTTATTGTCTCTTTTGCCACACAAT
>CANRWA010000100.1 GCA_947643415.1 uncultured Clostridia bacterium
CCAAAATCAGTTTCAAAATGTGTATTCCCATCCATACCGTGACTTTAAGCACCCCACACATAAAACGGAAAGTGCCGTTGATTCCCTGTTTTAACATGCCATCCCTCCGTTCTAACTGCTGCTCCAGTCCATTATTTTGTCCATAACATCTGGCATTCCACTTATATCTGCCACCTCATCTTCCATAACATTCCCCGTTTCTGGCTTACTGACAGAAGATGACACCATAAACGGCTGCCCTGCCATCCTGCCGCCAATCAAAATACGGAGAATCTCCCCCAATAATTCTTCTTTGCACTCCTGCCTATACTGTTCCAACTGCTGTTCCACAAATTCTTTGGTGTCCCATTTATCCTCTTTGGTATCATTGTTGTTTTCTAATGCATCAAAATACATCTCCAGTGCATCCATGACAATCTGATTCTTTGCTTTGCCGTCGGTCAGTTTTTCATCCTCAAATTTTTTCAGCAACCTTTCATGCTGCTCTTTTTTAAAAGAAAACCGCACTGTAAACGCACGGAACAAATCTCCACTCGCCATAACAACCCCTCCTATCTGCTTTTTGACTGCATCTGTTCTTGATGCCATTCCTTAACAAGATTTTCTATCAATTCAATCTTCTGCCTGTCCGTAAAGTCCTCTGGAAAATATGGGTTCAGCCTGTCAGAGCGAATCCTTATTTGTTCCCTCTGGTTTGGTTTTTCTTCCTCCAGCACCAGATAAATAACATCCATATCCAGTTTCCCCGACTGGCTCATGCGTTTCAGCCTGTTTGCCTGTTACAGCGAAGGCGTACACTGTTCCATATCCATTACCGCATGAAGCTCATACTGTTCCTCCTCATTTAGATAAGATAACTCCACCGCAACGGTAAAGGCTACCTTCCCTTCATCTACCATATCCAATATCTTAGGAATGAGATACGTCAAACGGATATACCTGGCTATCTGGTTTCTGCTCTCCCCTACCTGACGTGCAAGCATTTCATCTGTACGCATTTTGACAGAATCATTCTGCAATTTCCATTCCCCCAATTCATCATAACCGGCAACAACTTTTGCAACTGATAAAGTCGGGTTGTCCTTTGACTTCGTCCCAACTTGGGACAAAGTTAAATCTGTCCGCCTCCCCTGCTGTTTCATTGCCTCCAGCCTCATACGGTAAGCAAATGCTTTTTCACTTGGCTTGATATGCTCCCTTTGCAGGTTGCTGTCCACCATTGCGATTACCGCCTGATTATCATCTAATTCCACAACCATAACAGGAACTTTATCCACCCCTGCCCATTTGCCGGCTGCCTTTCTCCTATGTCCTGCTATCAACTCATAACCCTCACCTGCCGGATTTGGTCTTGCAAGCAGCGGCACCAATACCCCCTCTTTTTCAATGCTCTGCATCAGTTCAAATAATTCTGTATTCATTTCCACCTTAAACGGATGGTTTTTGAAATCCACCAGCTGGTCTAGGGATAAATACTGGATTTTACCATCAAAAGTGTTCTTCTTACTTCCAACACCCTTGTTTTGAACGGTTGAAGAATAACCCTGCTTTTTTTCTGCCATTTTCATCACCACCTCTTATTTCAACATAAAAAGACCGTCCATCCTCAAAGCAAGTTTCTTAAAAAACTCTGAAAATGAACGGTCTCCCATACTTTTTTATTGAATTGAATAACACAGTTTTTGATGATTTATTAACTTTACTTCGATGTGTTCCCACACTCCATATCCAGAACCACTGAGACGTTTACACCGTCGGAAATCGCTTTTTTATATGTTTTCCGGTCACTTTTTGAAAAGGTAAAAAACCTCTCAAAGTGCCTAAAATCAAGGATTTTCACGAATCTGTCCGATGTAGTAGACATACGCTCTCCACATGCCCCCCCTGCCCAAACATATCAACAGCCCTGACTTTGTTCACCCGATACCCTTTCGCCCCCAGCACCTTCACATCCCGTGCCAGAGTTGCCGGGTCACAGCTCACATACACAATTTTATCTGGCGCCATCTCCCCAATCGTATCCAGCAAAGCACCATCACAGCCCTTCCTGGGCGGATCTACCACAACGACATCAGCCAAACCGGTTCTGGCCACACCCCTATTCTCCTCTTCCGCCATAAGATTTCCAGTGCTTCTTATCTTCTCCGCCATTTTAGGGACGATCTCCTCAGCAGGTCCACAGGCAAACTCCACATTGCCGATCCCATTCAGGCAGGCATTTTTTCTGGCATTCTGGATTGCCTCTGGTACGATCTCTACTCCATATACCTTTTTCGCCCCCCCTGCAAGAAAGAGAGAAATTGTTCCGATTCCACAATAGAGGTCCCACACGGTCTCCCCGCCCGACAACCCTGCGAATTCCAGTACTGTTTGATAGAGCTTTTCCGTCTGCATGGGATTCACCTGATAAAAAGACTGTGGTGAGATATGGTAGTGGATATCTCCGATCCTGTCCTCGATATACTCCTCTCCCCATAGCAGCTCCATTTCTTCTCCAAGTATCACATTTGTCTGTTTCGGATTTATGTTCAGGAAAATGCTGGCTACACCGTGAATCTGTGTCAGTTTGGCTACTAGCGCCTTCCGTTGTTCAGGATGTAACTCCCTGCTGTTCAGAACAAGACACACCATAATCTGGCCAGTATAGTGAGCATGCCTTATATAAATATGGCGGACCAATCCACTGTGGTTTTCTTCATCATATGCCGGCACATGCTGCTCCTGCATCCAGGAGAGCACCAATTCCAAAATCTCTTTCATACAGGGATGCTGTATCACGCAATCTGTCACTGGAATGATATTGTGGGTACGCTCAACATAAAATCCGGACACCGGGCAGTTCTCTCCCCATTCATCTTTTTGCATTCTTATAGGAAATTGAGCCTTATTCCGGTAATGCCATGGTTCATCCATTCCATAGATTGGCAGCCATTCCACGGTCTCTTCGTCTACCCCGCCGAGCCGCACAAGACATTCCATAACCTTCTTCTGCTTATAGGCAAGCTGTTTTTCATAAGCTAAGTGCTGTAGTGTGCAGCCGCCACATTTTCCTGCCACAGGACACCTCGGCTCCACCCGCCCTGCATCAACGCTTTGGAGTATCTCTGTCATTTTTGCAAAACCATAATTCTTCTTGCATCTCATGATCTTTGCCCGAATGATCTCTCCCGGAAGTGCACCTTTTACAAAGAGAGCATAGCCATCCATATGGCCGATGCCCTCTCCGTTGTTTCCCAAGTCATCTATCCTTAATGTAACTTCCTGATTCTTCTTTAGCATATCCATCATTTCACCTTTACCCTGACTCTTTTTGTCAGGCCGTTTCTCGCGATACAGTAAATATAACATGATCCACGCTTTACTCCAGTTATTACTCCTTTTTTTGATACCCTGGCAATAGATGGACTGGCAGAAATATAACGCACCCCCCGGCTGGCTTTTATCATCTTTTTACCGATTACCTTTGCTTTCAGGCGGAAAGTCTTTTTCGTTTTCATGCTTACCGATGATTTCTTTACACGGACTTTTACAGGATTGCTGTATTTTCCGCCCTTTGTCACACTATAGATAGACAGCGACTTGTAAACAATCACCCTCTTTCCACCGATTATTTTGTACGCTGCTAGATAATATTTGTAATGTGTCCCCTTTTTCAGTCTTTTATGTTTCCAGCTGCAGGTCTTCTTTCCCACTTTCCGCAGTAATTTAAACTTGGCATTTGATCTTGATCCGTAAATATAATACCCGTCTGCTGAGTTGACTGGGTTCCAGCGAATGATCTGTGACGTTCTGGAAGCAGAAACACTGGCAAAGAGTCTTCCCGGCTTTATTTCTTTTATATTTGGAACATCTCCATCCTTGCTCCCATCCTCATCTGGCAAGAAAGAATCCATACCATCCAGAGGTGATGATGTGGGCGATACTGTCGGCATACCAGTTGGTGAACCCGCTGGATCTACAGTTGGTAAAGCCGATGGCTGTGCAGATGGTGTCTGTGTTGGTATTATCGTCGGTATTGCAGTCGGTGTCTGTGTCGCTATCGCCGTCGGAGCTGCGGTCGGCAGCCCGGATGGTGCCGCCGTCGGTGTAATAGATGGCTCTGGTGTCGGCGAAATGGATGGTTCGGATGTTGGCGGCACTGTCGGAACTGCCGTTGGCTCTAATGTCGGCAGAATTGTAGGCTTCTCTGACGGTAACACCGTTGGGGAAGGAGATGGTGACACAGTCGGCTCTGGTGTTGGTTCCTCTGGTTCCTGTCCGTCACCGTAAATGGGTTCCTGAAAATCTTTTGTCTGAAACAAATATGCCCTGAAAATCTCTGCTTTCAGACGCTCTACCTGAGTCTCCTGTGCCCGGATATTGTTGTAACCGTCAGAAGTCACATTTACATTTATGAGATCACTCTCCACAGCCTCCTTCATTAACTGCTGCAGTGTCTCAAAATTGCGGATCTGGAATGACTGGCCATTCCAGGAAATAGTGATCGGCTTTAATTCCCCAACCTTCTCTATTCTTTTCTGAAACATTGCCTTTTTGAAATCAGTCATTGTCTCATATGTCCCGCCAAATATTTTCTTTAAAATATATGTATCTGACAAAATGGCCTGCTCTGCTCTGGCAGCATCTCTATACTGGTTGGATATATAGGGGACCATGCCTCCATAATATCCATATTCACCAAGCAGTTCAAATGCCTGGCGGCGTATCATGACATCACCACTGACACCATTATCATTCTGCACTCCGGCATAATTTGCACTGAACAGTGGTACGACATAATAACCATTGCTCTCCTTAGTTCCTGTTGTCTTTATTCCATCTACTTCATAGCGGGATACGATAATACCATTACGGATCAGATCATCTAATGTATTTAGCCCTTTCGCCTCATCCAGAGTCAGCTCCCTTACGGAGTCCAGATAATGCTTCGATCCCTCATCTCCCTGGTTGCTCCTCTTCTCTGTATCCTCAACCTGCTCAAGTTTATGATACCACTTCTTCTTTTCTTCTGGTGTCTTAGTGAACATAACCTGTGCCTCTGCATAATCCAGAGTATATATAACATCCAGAATACCGCTCATGTACTCCTGCAAATCCGTATCATCCTGAAACCGTCCAGGAACCGCATTATGCAGTCTCTCATTATTCGCCAGCCGGTCATAGATCAGATTCAGATTAAATACCGGAGGATCGTTTGATTCATAGGGCTCAAACATTCCCCTTGGATACACTTCCCCCTCCATGCCATCTCTTGCGCCATATCCGTTCAACATCACAGAAGAGACAAAAATGTGTGTCAGCTCGTGGGCAAACGTCGAAAGCCCCCTCTCGGAAAGCGCCTTTGACAGATAATAGCGGACACCATAACCATCTGCCATACCATCTAAAAACATAAAAGAATCATACAGGCCCAGGGGTGTGAAGAATTCTTTGACACCGATGGAGGCATCCTTACCGAACTTAGCGGACCACTCGGCCTGGGTACTCGTCGTTGTGTCGGCATAGATCCGCAGGCTGTCCTTCACAATAAGGTTCGATGAAAGCAAATCGCGCACTTCTGTCTTTGCGATCCGGTACCACAGGTCAAGAAATTCTTTCTGCTGCTCAGCAGCCTGCTCCAGTTCCTGCTGAAATTGCCTGCATTTTTCCCTGTAACGGACAGGATCTGTATCCTTTAATTTCCTGTCTACATAACAATCCACGATACCATACGTGATCGTAGCAGAATTGGCAATGACATAAACACTATTTTCTGACACAGAAAGTAAGGGCAGAATATGGGACCGCAAAGCGGAATCATTATACATCCTTGCATATAAACCAGAATTTTCTGACTGGTTCCATGAAGAACGCTTCTCTACTTTATACGCATGCCCTGCCTGTAAAAACCATTCCTCCATGGAGAGTTCCGGAATCCACATGCTTCTGTTTCTTTCCAGGAAAGCCCCCAAATTCATACAGCTGTAACCAGTAACATCCCAAAATAATTTCCCATAGCCAAATACATTAACATTATTGGATATCTTTAATGTATCGCCGCCTGCACTCCCAATCTTAATCAGCCAGTCTGTAACATTCGTCTGAACCCCATATGTACCTGGTTCATAGAGAAGAACATCCCTGATATTCTTCTCCCCCATATTAAAATTATACAGTTTCTCAATGTAGGCAAGACCCAGCAGGAACTTTTCTTTATTCTGAATTATTTTATCAGTATAATACGCGGCCCCTTTGGTCTCTGCATCAGGTGTGTTATCCACTATCCTCTGGACAATCTGCCCAATCCGCTCCTGTACCTGTGCAAATGCATCACCATAGAGCATTGACTGAGCATTTTCCTGCTTCAGCTCTGCCAGTGCCTCTTCATCGGTGATATCTACAAAATTTTTTCCATCTCTGCGTGAAATCTCTATCTTCTTATTAGTAATCTGCGTAAGAGTATATCCAGAAGAAAGCGCCAACAGATCAGCTACCTTTTGGTTTGTGTCATAATCAACCGCCTTCAGGATCGCCTCTGTATCCTGGCTCACGGTCTCTCCGCAGCTTGCCGCCGAAGTAACAACAGACGGAATTGCCATCACTATCAACATAATAATAGTTACTGCAGTTATTCTTATTTTTCCCATATTTCTCCTCCTTTCCTTTCACTGATACAGTCACACTTCCCCTCTGCTCGTCTGACGCAGATTACTCTCAAACATGCGGTTAAATCCAAGCCAGTTCATATTGTCCCCAGCCTGCCCGAAGATCTCTGTCAGTGTCTGTAATTTCGCATCGGCATTGTCTGCCAGATGGAGCGCCATTGCCTCCAGGATCGCCGGCACCTTGGGAGAGCCAAATTCCAGTTTGCCATGATGGGCAAGGATACAGTGTACCAGTTCATTCTTTAATTTATCAGGAAATCCGGGGATCTTTGCCGCTGCGTCTTCCATGGCCCGGGCGCCGATGTAGATATGCCCAAGCATCTGCCCCTCATCTGTGTAATCATTCTGTGGAAAACCAGAAATTTCCTGTATCTTTCCCATATCATGAAATAATGCTGATGTGATCAAAAGGTCACGGTTGATCATCGGGTAATTCTCAGCAAAATACTGGCACATATTTGTGACACTCAGCGTATGTTCCAGAAGGCCACCCATAAAACCGTGGTGGACGCTTTTCGCTGCCGAATGCCTCTTGAAACGGGCAATGAATTCCGTGTCCTCCACAAAGTACATCTCCAGGATCTTCCTCAGATACTTATTCTGCACACTTGCCACATATTTCATTATGCTGCTATACATCTCATTTATATCTTTATTGGTACTTGGAACATAATCTGCCGGATCGTACTCCCCTTCATCACTCTTCCTGACACGTGAAATATTCATCTGAAGATTCCCCTGAAAGCTTGTGACCATCCCCTCACAATGGATATAGTCCATAGATTCAAAATCAGCGATGCCATTATTCAGGTCCCATATCTTGCCGTCTGCCAATCCCGTTTTATCCTGCAGTGTCAGAGAATAGTATGTTTTACCTGCCTTGGTCTTAAACACCTGCTTCTGCTTGCACAGATATGTACCAACAAATTTTTCACCTTCACGGTAGTCTTTTAAATAATTCATAATTTCCCCCATTCCAATGTGGTATGCCCCACTATTCTTATCTCCTATTGTAAGGGGATTTTGCGCTAAAATCAAGGCAATGTTTACTTTATTGCAAAACTTCTCTTTTTATTGTAGAATGGTGTTACTGAATGATGCCGGCAGAAAAGAGATCAGCGGCCGGCAGGATGGAGATTACAATGAACAAAAAAGTATTACAGACATTAGAGTACCACAAAATCATAGATATGCTCATAGAGCAGACAGATTCCCCACTGGGCAGGGAGAGTGCCAGGCACCTGCTGCCCTCCTCCAGCAAACCAGAGATCATTGCGTGGCAGACGGAGACTTCCCATGCGCTGATGCGGCTCTTTAAATGGGGTAAACTTGCCTTTCATGGCCTGCGCGATATCCGCCCCAGCCTGATCCCCTTAGAGAAAGGCGGAGTTCTTGGAATGGGCGAACTTCTGAACATCAGCCGATGCCTTGAGATCGCAAAGGCAGCCATAGAATATAACCACAAGGACGAAGAACTGCAGGATGCACTTTCAGGACGTTTTGCCAGCCTTCTTGACTTGCCTGACCTGCGCCGCGAGATCAACCGCTGCATCATCAGCCCGGAAGAAATGGCAGATGATGCCAGCCCGGAATTAAAACGTATCCGGCGTTCCATACACTCTGCGAATGACCGGATCCGGGAACAGTTGAATGCCACTATGAACTCCTCCTCTTCTATGCTCAGGGACAATATTGTCACCATGCGGAACGGGCGTTACTGCCTTCCGGTAAGGCAGGAGTACAAATCTTCTTTTCCCGGCATGATACATGACCAGAGTGCCACCGGCTCTACTTTCTTTATTGAGCCGATGGCGATCGTGAAACTGAATAATGAGCTGGCTGAACTGGCAATGAGAGAACAGGATGAGATCGAAAAAGTCCTTGCCTCTCTCAGTGCCCTCGCCGCACCATATACTGAAGACCTGCAGCGGAATGTCTTACTTCTGGCTGAACTGGATTTCATCTTTGCAAAAGCCGGATTATCCAAAAAAATGCAGGGCAGCGAGCCCCTCTTTGACCAGAATTATATCCACATCAAAAAGGGCAGGCATCCCCTTATTCCGAAGGACAAAGTAGTACCCATTGATGTGTCCTTGGGCAGGGATTATGACCTGCTGGTGATCACCGGGCCAAATACGGGTGGAAAAACGGTTTCCCTGAAGACAGTAGGGCTCTTCACCTTGATGGGGCAGGCAGGCCTCCACATCCCCGCCTATGACCATTCCCACCTGAGGGTATATGAAGAGGTCTATGCAGATATCGGGGATGAGCAGAGCATCGAACAGAGCCTCAGTACCTTCTCATCGCACATGGTAAATACGGTCTATATACTGAAACGGGCAAACAAAAAAACTCTCACTCTCTTTGATGAGCTGGGAGCAGGCACTGACCCCACGGAAGGCGCCGCCCTTGCCATTGCCATTCTGGACAACCTTCACAGCCGGAATGTCACTGCAATGGCAACTACCCATTATAGTGAACTGAAATTATATGCGCTTCAGACAGAGGGAGTGGAAAATGCTTCCTGCGAGTTTGATGTAGAATCCCTCCAGCCTACCTACCGACTGCTGGTAGGTGTGCCCGGCAAGAGCAATGCCTTTGCCATCTCTGGCAAGCTGGGACTGCCAAAAGAGATCATTGATGCCGCTGGACAGTTGGTAGACACAGATGCCAAGCAATTTGAGGATGTTGTCACCGGATTGGAGGACGCCCGCACCCAGGCAGAGAAGGAACGCGAAAAGGCAAAGCAGCTCCGGGAAGAGGCAGAACATTATAAACAGAAACTTATGGCGAAAAATGAACGGATCGACCAGACAAAGGATAAGATCCTGCGCCGCGCCAATGAAGAAGCCAATGAGATCCTTCAGAAGGCAAAAGATATGGCAGACGAATCCATCCGCAAGTATAACAAGTGGATGAATGATTCTGGCATGGCGAAAGAGATGGAGAAAGAACGTGCTGCGCTCCGGAAGGAATTAGACAGGACAGGAAATAAGCTATCGATCCAGAATACCAGAAAAACACCGAAAAAAGCACCGGATAAACTAATGGTGGGTGATATTGTCATGGTTCATTCCATGGGAGTAAAGGGAACAGTGAGTACGGAACCAGATACGAAAGGGAAATGTTATGTACAGATGGGGGTTCTCCGCTCCCTGGTAGATGTCAAGGATCTTGAACTGCTGGAACAGGAGACAAAAGCGGCCAAAAAAGAAGCCAGCATCACCCATTCCCGGAACATGAAGATGTCTAAGGCAATGACGATCTCACCAGAGATCAATCTCATCGGCAAGACAGTAGATGAGGCACTTGCCCTGCTAGACAAATACCTCGATGATGCCTATCTTGCCAGACTGCATCAGGTCACCGTCATTCACGGAATGGGAACCGGTGCCCTTCGCAATGCAGTCCAAAATCATTGTAAGAAATGTAAATTCGTCAATAGTTACCGCATGGGTGAGTATGGCGAAGGCGGGTATGGTGTAACAGTAGTAGAATTTAAAAGTTAGCTGTTTAGTAAAACTCAAGTTCATTATCCTGATCTTCTTCTGGTTCATCCGTATCAGAATCATCCTGTGCCGCAGTATCATCTGCCACCACATGCAGTTCTGTGATCACAACATCTCCGTCCTTTACCCTGCATACCAGTGAGTTATCACTGTCTCCCAGTGTAAAGGACTTTGCTTTAGGCTTGATTTTTTCTATGTCACAGAACAGGATGGCATCCATCCACTCTGAGGTAAAGATCTTCCCGGCATCCAGATGCTGGAATTCCGTTTTTGAATTTACTGTTATGCCAAGACCACTGATCCCCAGTGGAAAACTAATGTAGGAAGATAGCTTTTTAAGGCTTTTGCCAGCCACGATCTCCTGGATCTCCTGGGCAGCAGCATAACAGTCAACCCCGGAATCGGAGGCTGGGTCATCATCCTCATCCGGATCCGGATCACCATCATCCGGGGTAGGAGATGGTTTCACTTCTCCTGTTTCTGGTTCCTCCTCATATGAGATCATAAAGGCAGAAATCAGATTCTCCAGAAATCCCACCGTCACATCTTCGTCATACTCATCAATAAACAAGGTAAAGCAAATATTGTCTTGTGTAAATACCAGTAATTTTTCATCATTGTCCCTCAGATATACATTTACCGTGATATTTCCTACAGAAATACTGTTGACACTATCATAATCTTCCATGGTGCCATCCGGAGATCCCTCTCCGGCATAACCAATGATCCAGCTATCTTCTAACGCCTCGTCTCCCTCATAATAAAATGCGAACGACTCATACTCACCGACATACTTATATGTCACCTTCACTGCCGGCGCGCCAAGCAGGACACGGAACCCAAGATTCTCATACACCTTTTTCAGAACCCTCTTCTTCTCCTTTTCACCAGATTCTTTCTCACTGCCATCCCATCCAATAATATTGGAGTTCACCAATCTGCGGTCATTTTCTATTTCTTCCGGATCCTTATCTGACTTATCATGTTTCTTCTCTTCCTTGGCACCTGACACGATCCTGCGTGCATTATCTGTACTGCATGCCTTTGACATCTTTACAGCAAAGGTGCAGTCTGCATCCTCCCAGGTCATTCCACTGCATTTTTTCTTTCCGTACATCTTTACATCTGCGCCATCTACATTCT
>CANRWA010000101.1 GCA_947643415.1 uncultured Clostridia bacterium
CAGGAAGGCAGGAAAAACGCCAGCAGACATCTCAGACAATGCTCAGGCAGCGTATTTGCGGACAAAGGAAACAATATTTTTCGAGGCGTGATATAAGGACAGCAGACAGTACAGGATCCGCTGTCCTGAATACCCCTATGATTAAATGGCTACCCTAAAAATAAACAAGGAGGTGCCTTATGAATTTCAGCCGTATAGCAGTAGAGCAGAGGGCACACAGATTAACATCGCCAAATACCAAACGGCGTTTTAAAATAAAACTGATTACCATCCGTATCCTGTTAGTGATCTCCCTCTTTACCGCCTGCCTGGTGATCAGCAGCCTGTATGGGGCATTTCAGAGCATCATTGATTCGGCACCGGATATTGATGATATACAGGTCTCACCACAAGGTTATGCCACCACAGTCACAGATGCCAAGGGCAAAACCCTGCAGACCCTTGTCGGAAAGGATGCCAACCGGGAATATGTTGCTCTTGACCAGATTCCCTCCAATCTCCAGAATGCATTTATCGCCATTGAGGATGAGCGGTTCTGGACACACAGCGGCGTGGATTTCCATGGGATCCTCCGCGCCTTCGCGGTAGGCATCATGAATGGCGGTGATTTTAACCAGGGCGCCAGCACCCTTACCCAGCAGCTATTAAAAAACCAGGTCTTCGGTGGTGGGGAAGAAAGCACCATGTACGCCCGGCTTGAGAGAAAACTGCAGGAACAGTATCTGGCTGTCCAGCTGGAAAAGAAATATGACAAAAAACAGATTCTTGAGTTTTATCTGAATACCATTAACCTGGGGCAGAACACGCTGGGAGTTCAGGCTGCTGCCAAACGCTATTTCAACAAGGATGTATCGGAACTTACCCTGTCAGAGTGTGCTGTCATCGCCGGCATTACCCAGAACCCATCTGCTTACAATCCCATTACTCATCCTGGGAAAAATAAACAGAAACGAAGCACCGTCCTGACCTATATGCGGGAGCAGGGACTGGTAACAACGGAAGAATATAATGAAGCGATGGCTGATGCAGTCTATGACAGGATAGAATCTGTCAATCAAGAAGTGGGGCATGCCTCCACCATTACTTCTTATTTTTCCGATGCCCTGATCGACCAGGTAGTGGAAGACCTGAAAGAAAAATTGGGGTATACGGAGACACAGGCATTTAATGCCATCTACACCAAAGGACTGACAATCACCAGCACTCAGGACCAATCCATACAGAAAATCTGTGACAGTATCATCAATGACAAAAAATATTATCCGGAGGACTCAGAATATGAACTGACCTACCGCCTCACGGTTCAGCACGGAGACAAAACAGAATCAAATTATGACTTTAATTCCATGAAGATCTGGTATGCATCAAAGAAAAAGAAAGAAATCAGTTCATTTTATAAGAAAAAATCGGAAGCGAAAAAACTTATCAAACCATACCGCAAGTCTGTGGTGAAGAAGGGGGATACGGTGATCGCAGAGACAATCCAGCTTGTGATACAGCCCCAGGCATCCTTTGTACTGATGGACCAGCACACAGGTGAAGTCCTTGCCCTCTGTGGCGGCAGGGGAACCAAGACAGGAAGCCGCACCCTGAACCGTGCTGTCAGTTCGGCAAGGCAGCCCGGCTCTACCTTCAAAGTACTTTCCACCTATCTTCCTGCCCTGGATACAGCAGGCATGACTCTTGCTTCTGTCCAGGATGATGCAAAATACTACTATCCAGGCACAAAAAAACTGGTCAAAAACTGGTATGGTTCCTCTTACCGGGGGCTGACCTCCATGCGGACTGCCATTGCAGACTCTATGAATGTGGTCGCAGTGAAAACACTGGAACAGGTTACCCCTAAGACAGGCTATGACTATCTTCTCAATCTTGGGTTCACAACACTGGTAGATAGCTACACCGACAATTCTGGTAAAACATATACCGATGTTGCCCTTCCAATGGCTCTTGGAGGACTAACAAAAGGCGTCACCAATCTGGAACTTACCAGCGGTTTTGCCTCCATCGCCAGCGGAGGAACTTACCACCGCCCGGTATTTTATACAAAGGTCATGGACCACGAAGGCAATATTCTTCTGGACAATACAGAGGACCGGGGCGCCCAGGTAATGAAAGATTCCACCGCCTGGCTCCTGACCAGTGCCATGCAGGATGTTATTTATGATGGAACCGGAAAACGTCTGAAATTCAAAAAACTCCAGATGCCGCAGGCAGGAAAGACCGGAACCTCCACAGGCAACAAAGATCTGTGGTTCGTGGGGTATACTCCTTATTATACCGCAGGTATCTGGGGAGGATATGACAGCAGTGAAAAACAGGAAAACAATTCTTATCATAAAGAAATATGGCGGACTATTATGGAAAAAGTAAACAGCGGCAAGGCGCGGAAAACATTTAAAAAGCCGAAATCTGTTGCCTCCACCACAATCTGCACCAAATGTGGCAAATTAGCCATAAGGAATCTCTGTGACCAGGCAATCGGCGGTTCCTGTACCAAACTTGAGTATTTTGCCAGAGAGAGCCTTCCGACAGAAAAATGCGACTGCCATGTGAGACGCCGCATCTGCAGGGTTTCCCGTCTTCCCGCCAATGATAACTGCCCTTCCAGTGAAGTGTTTTCCCTCGTATACCTGCAGAAGAAGGAGACAGACTCTGGCAGCAGCCAGAACACGGCAGACAACGCCCTGACCGTTCCGGGTTATCTGTCAAATTCTATCTGTAACATTCATTGACCCCTCTTGGGAACTGCGCCATTACTATGTTTTTTCTTCCTGCGGATCTTCCTGGGAGGGATCAGGCAATGTCCATCAAAACCAATGAGGTCTTTCCGCCCTGCCCTGTGCAGGGCTTCTTTTACCAATTCATAATTTTTCGGATCACGGAACTGTATCAGCGCCCTCTGCATCGCCTTCTCATGAGGCTGTGCGGGCACATAGACAGGTTTCATGACCCGTGGGTCAAGTCCTGTATAATACATGCAGGTGGAGATGGTTCCTGGTGTTGGATAAAAATCCTGCACCTGCTCCGGCATATAGCCAAGATCCCGGATATACTCTGCCAGCTCCACCGCCTCTCTCAGCGTGGAACCCGGATGTGAAGACATCAGATAGGGTACGGCATACTGTTTCTTCCCAGTAAGCTTATTCACATACCCGTAACGCTCCAGAAATTGCTTATATACCCTATGGGGAGGTTTTCCCATAGCCTGCAGCACAGTATCAGAAACGTGTTCTGGTGCCACCCGGAGCTGCCCGCTGATATGGTCCCTGCACAGCTCCTTTAAAAAGGTGTCATCCGGGTCTGCCATAACATAATCAAAACGAATGCCAGATCGCACAAAGACTTTCTTTACCCCTGGCAGTTTTTTCAGTTTTCGGAGCAGGCTGACATAATCTTTATGGTCGGCCCTCAGATTCTTACATGGCTTTGGAAACAGGCACTGTTTCTTCTTACACACACCATTCCCCAACTGCTTATCACAGGAAGTCCTTCGAAAATTTCCAGTGGGGCCGCCCACATCATGGATATATCCCTTAAACTCCGGATCTTCCACCATTCTTTCTGCCTCTTTTAAGATCGACTTATGGCTTCTCACCTGTACGATCCGCCCCTGATGGAATGTCAGGGCACAGAAACTGCAGCCGCCAAAACACCCCCGGCAGCTAGTAAGGCTGAACCGGATCTCCCGAATGGCCGGCACACCTCCAACTGCCTCATAATCCGGATGATATGTCCCTGTATAGGGATAGGCATAGATATCATCCATCTCCTGTGTTGTGAGCGGCGCTGCCGGTGGATTCTGAACCACCAGCACCTTACCTGGATACGGTTCCACTAATGGTCTGGCCGTATAGGGATCTGTATTTTCATACTGGATCATAAAACTCTGTGCATAGGATCTCTTATCATGGGTGACTTCATCAAACGAGGGCAGAAAAACCGGATCGTAGGCACTCAGTTCTCCTTCCTTTGTGCGGTACACAGTTCCTGGGATAAACGTAATGTCCTTAACCGCCAGGCCACTATCCAATGCATCAGCGATCTCCAGAATACTGTGTTCGCCCATTCCATAAGAGATCAGGTCTGCCCCGGAATCTAATAAGATAGAGCGTTTCACTTTATCTGACCAGTAATCATAATGTGCCATCCTTCTGAGGCTCGCCTCAATCCCACCGATGACGATGGGCGCCTTTTTATATGTCCGCCGGATCAGATTGGAATATACTGTCACAGCATAATCCGGGCGTTTTCCCATGACACCCCCTGGAGTATAGGCATCTGCCTGTCGGTGTTTCTTTGCCACTGTATAATGATTTACCATGGAATCCATATTGCCGCCGCTGACCAGAAAAGCAAGACGTGGTTCGCCCAGGCCTGTGATACTGCTGTCATCTTTCCAATCCGGCTGTGAGATGATCCCCACCCGGTAGCCATGAGCCTCCAAATGACGGCTGATAATCGCCGGGCCAAACGAAGAATGATCCACATAGGCATCCCCGGTCACATATACAAAATCACATTGATCCCAGCCGCGCCGTTCCATATCCTCCCTTGAAACGGGCAGAAACTCTTCTCTCTTATGCCTCATCCCCTACCTCATTCTTTCTGAAAAACTGCACGACTTCCCTTGCCGACCGTTCATTCATCCCAGGAACCTCCTTTAGTTCCTCCACACTGGCATTTTTGATCTCATCCAGTGATTCAAAATGCCGCATCAGCGCCTTTCTTCTTGTGGCGCCAATGGTAGGGATATCATCCAATATGGAATGAACCTGCCCTTTGCCCCGGATCAGCTTATGATATTCAATGGCAAAGCGGTGTGTCTCGTCCTGAATCCTTGTAATTAACCGGAACCCCTGTCCATGTGTATCTATGGGGATTTCCTGATTCCGAAAATACAGCCCTCTTGTCCGATGGTGGTCATCCTTTACCATGCCGCACACGGGCACCTGGATCTCCAGGCCGGACAGCACACGTTCCGCTATATTGACCTGCCCCTTGCCGCCATCCATAAATATAATATCCGGCAGATGTTTGAAGGAATCTGCCTCTGACAGATTTTCCCTTTTGCTGTGTTCAAACCTTCTCGTCAACATTTCCTCCATCGCAGCATAGTCATCCGGGCCGCTGACAGAACGGATACGAAACTTACGGTAATCATTTTTTTTCGCCTTGCCATTCTCAAATACCACCATGGATCCCACTGTCTCAAACCCATTTATATTGGAAATGTCATAGGATTCTACCCGGATCAGTCCCTCCATACCAAGCAGGGATTGGATCTCTTCCATAGCACCTATCGTCCGGGCGCGCTCGGCTTTCAATTTCTCTGCATCTTTCGTCAGTACCATAAAGGCATTGCGCCGGGCAAGCTCCAGCATGCGCTCCTTCTGCCCCCGCTTTGGATGCCGGAAATATACCTTATGTCCCCGTTTCACAGAAAGCCACTTAAGAACTGTCTCTGCGTCCTCCACCTCTTTCTCTGTCCAGATCTCTTTTGGAATATATGGGGTCCCGGAATACATCTGCTTAATAAAGGCAGACAGAACTGCCGTATCAGGCTCTTCCTCCACTCCGGTGAGATAATAGTGCTCACGTCCCAGCATCTTGCCCCCACGGATAAAAAACACCTGCACAACGGCCTCATCCCCGCCCCGTGCCAATGCAATGATATCACGGTCCTCATTATCCTCTGAGGTGATCTTCTGTTTCTCCGTCACCTGCTGTACACTCTGGATCAGATCACGGCAAGACGCCGCCTCTTCAAATTTCATCTCCTCTGATGCCTGCATCATCTTCTCCGTCAGTTCTGCAAGGATCTCTTTTGTGTCACCCTGGAGAAACCGCAGTGCCTTCTGGAAGTTTTTCTGATATTCTTCCTTTGTTATCTTTCCCTGGCACGGTGCCAGGCACTGTCCAATCTGATGATAAAGACAGGGACGCTCTTTCCCAACATCCCTCGGAAGGCTCCTATGGCAATTTCTGAGGTGGTACAACTGGTTCACCAGCTCAATGGTATCCCGTATCGCCTTGCCACTTGTAAAGGGGCCGAAATAACGGCTGCCATCCCGTTTCATCTGACGCGCAAAAAGAAGCCTTGGAAAGGCTTCCTGCACACTGGCTTTCAGATACGGATATGACTTGCCATCTTTGAGCATCGTATTATAACGGGGGCTGTGCTCCTTTATGAGATTACATTCCAGAACAAGTGCCTCCAGTTCACTGTCTGTCACAATATATTCAAACCAGGCGATCCGGTCTATCATCCTCTGGATCTTGGGGGTCACATTTCGGCTCTTCTGAAAATACTGTCTTACCCGGTTCTTCAGGCTCACTGCTTTTCCCACATAGATGATCGCATCTGTCTTGTCATGCATCAGATACACGCCTGGTCTTCCCGGCAGTTTCTTCAGCTCCTCTTCTAAGATAAATCCCTCTTTCACCATTTACCAGTCCTTTACAAAACGTTCAATCACATCCACCAGGCCATCCTCATCACAGGAAGGCGCCACATAATCTGCCTTCTCCTTTAACTGCTCTGGTGCATTTCCCATCGCCACCCCCAGCCCTGCATATTCGATCATCGGAAGGTCATTAAATCCATCCCCGCAGCACAACATCTGCCCGCGGGAATATCCCAGGCGCTGCAGCAGGCGGGAGACACCGTACGCCTTATCTACTCCCAGCGGCATCATCTCAAGATAGAATCCCTCTGATCGGTAGACAGATAATTTCCCCTCAAAGTCTTTTGCCGCTTTCTCTTCCAGCATGGCTAGTTTCTCCGGGTCTCCTGTCAGAATACATTTATTTACATTAAAATGTACCTCATTGTGAAAATCCTCTGGCACCCACACAGGCATGTCGCATCCCTTGGAATCAATGAGAATATACGGATCTGTGTCACTGTGGGCAACGATCTTCCCGTCATAATATGTGAGGATACCCGTTCCCTCCTGAAGGGAATAATCATACAATTCATGGATCATTCCCTCTGGAAGCGGTATATCATATACCACTTCCCCCGTACGACAGTTTGTAATCCGTCCGCCATTATAGGACACAATATAACCGCCATACTCATCCAGTCTGATCGCATGCGCCTGATTCCGGATCCCCTCGGCACAACGCCCCGAAGCGATCGCCACCCGGATGCCGTTTTCCTGACACTCGATCAGGGCATCCCTTGTTCTTTCTGTAATCTCTTTGTTTGTATTTACTAATGTGCCGTCCACATCCAGCACCAGCAGTTCATATGCCATATTTCCTCCATTCTCAACGATGAAACGATATATTTCACACTTCCACATCTATTTCATCTGACTCTTTTGTCTCCTCTGTCTCATCTTTTTTCTTTAACCTGATCCCTGTCGTTTCTTCATAGATCTTCACGAATTCTTTTCCGGTGATGGTCTCCTTCTCTATCAGGTGTGATGCCAGTTTCTTCATAACCTCCACATTTGCCTCGATAATCTCTCTTGCTTTGGCATAACACTCATCCAGGATCTTCATGACTTCCTCATCGATCTGGCTCTCGGTCTTCTCACCACAGGTCATAACCGGCCTTCCGTCCAGATAACGGCTCTGTACTGTCTCCAACCCCATCATGCCGAATTTCTCACTCATGCCATACTGTGTCACCATAGTACGGGCAATGTCTGTAGCCCTTTCAATATCGTTAGAAGCTCCTGTGGTCACATCATCAAACATAACCTCCTCTGCAGCACGCCCGCCGAGAAATGTAGTGATCTCAGAAAGAAGTTCTCCTTTCTTCATAAGATATTTCTCTTCCTCCGGCACCTGCATCACATAACCGAGAGAACCTTTGGTACGCGGAATAATGGTGATCTTCTGAACCGGCTCTGTATTCTTGAGAACAGTAGTGACAAGGGCATGCCCTGTCTCATGGTAAGCGACGATCTCTTTCTCCTCCTTACCAAGGATCCTGTCTTTCTTCTCCTTCCCGGCAAGGACGACCTCCACCGCCTCAAAAAGATCTTTCTGGCTCACAACCTTCCTGCCATCCTTTACCGCCATGATGGCTGCCTCATTGACCATATTGGCAAGGTCCGCCCCCACAGCCCCTGATGTAGCAAGGGCAATCTCTTCCAGATCCACTGTATCATCCATGAGAACGTCATGGGAATGAACCTTCAGCACATCAATACGTCCTTTCAGATCGGGTTTCTCCACAATAATCCGGCGGTCAAAACGCCCTGGTCTCAAAAGTGCCTTATCCAATACCTCCGGACGGTTGGTGGCACCGAGGATAATGATACCTTTATAGGAGTCAAAACCATCCATCTCTGATAAAAGCTGATTCAGCGTCTGCTCCCGTTCATCATTGCCGCCGCCATATGAACCGTCACGGCTTTTGCCGATGGCATCAATCTCATCAATAAATATAATACAAGGTGCCATAGAAGTGGCCTGCTTAAACAGATCCCTGACACGGGAGGCACCAACACCTACGAACATTTCCACAAAATCAGAACCGGAGAGTGAGAAAAATGGTACTCCTGCTTCGCCCGCCAGTGCCTTTGCCAGAAGGGTCTTACCTGTTCCGGGAGGTCCTACGAGAAGGGCACCCTTAGGAAGTTTCGCCCCAATCTTCTTATATTTGTCTGGATTCCGCAGGAAGTCCACCAGCTCTGTCAGGGACTCCTTCGCCTCCTCTTCCCCTGCCACATCAGCAAAGGTCACCCCTGTCTTCTTCTCCACATACATCTTCGCATTGGATTTGCCAACGCCGCCCATCATGCCTCCGCCCTTGGTCATGGAGCGCAGGAAGAACCAGATCAGAAGCCAGAGGCCTCCGATAGGCAAAACATAGGTCAGCAGAAAATCCAGGATGCCAGATCCCCTGTTATCGATCTCTGCCGTAAATTCCACGCCATATTTGTTCAGCATGTCCTGTACCAGACTGGTATCATTGAGATACCCTGTATAATAGGTCACGGCAAACATGGACACTTTCTCATCTGTCTTCGGCTCGATATAGATCATATTTGACTTAAATGTTACCTTCTTTACTTCATCTTTCTTTAACATCTCAATAAATTTACTGTATGAGATCTCTTTCTGTGTATTGTTCTGGAGTGCTGAATTCAAAAAAAGAATCAGCCCCATGGCAAATATCGCTGCCAGGATGCATATAATAATATTGGTACGGAACTTCTTGTTCCGGTTTGGATCATTGTTGTTCTGACGTTTATTGTCATTCAAATCCATGGTCTTTGGTTCCTTTCATTTGATTTGGTCATAAAATATCCACATGATACTAAGTATAAAAGATTTTGGAATATAAATCAATGGTTAGTATGTGAAAGATTCGTGAATTTACTCTTGAAACAACTCCCCAAAAAGGTTATACTAGATGCATGTTTTTTAATTTAGAATGGAGGAGATTATGGCTGTAAAATACGTATTTGTAACAGGTGGTGTTGTTTCGGGGCTGGGAAAAGGAATTACTGCTGCCTCTTTAGGAAGGCTTTTGAAAATGCGTGGTTACAAGGTTACCATGCAGAAGTTTGATCCATATATCAACATTGATCCAGGTACTATGAATCCTATACAGCACGGTGAAGTATTTGTAACGGATGACGGTGCTGAGACAGACCTGGATCTGGGGCATTATGAGCGTTTTATCGATGAGAGCCTGAACAAACAGAGTAATGTGACTACCGGAAAAGTCTATTGGTCGGTCCTTTCCAAGGAACGCCGTGGAGACTATGGTGGCGGCACTGTACAAGTCATTCCGCACATCACCAATGAGCTGAAGAGCCGGTTCTACCGCAACGATGGCTGTAAGGAGACACAGATTGCCATTATCGAAGTAGGCGGAACGGTGGGCGATATCGAGAGCCAGCCTTTTCTTGAGGCCATCCGGCAGTTTCAGTTAGATGTAGGGCACGAAAATGCTATCCTCATCCACGTCACCCTTGTCCCTTACCTGAAAGCATCCCAGGAGCTGAAATCCAAACCCACCCAGGCAAGTGTCAAAGAACTGCAGGGAATGGGGATCCAGCCAAATATCATTGTATGCCGCACAGAGGTCCCGCTGGACAAGTCTCTTCGTGATAAGATCTCCCTGTTCTGCAATGTGCCGAACAGCCAGGTGATTCAGAACCTGAATGTAGAAACTTTGTATGAAGTACCTCTTGCCATGGAGAAAGAGCATCTTGCCCAAACCGTCTGCAAATGCCTGAATCTGGAATGTCCGGAACCGGATATCAAGGGCTGGGAAGACATGGTGGACTCCATCAAACACCCAAACAAAGAGGTAACAGTTGCCTTAGTAGGTAAATATACAGCGCTCCATGATGCCTATATCAGTGTTGTGGAATCCCTGAAACATGGTGGTTTCAATCTCGGGGCACAGGTCAATATCAAGTGGATCAATTCCGAAGAAGTTACCATGGAAAATGCCGCGGAAATGTTCAGCGATGTCAGCGGCATCCTTGTTCCCGGCGGTTTTGGCGACAGAGGTATCGATGGCAAGATCTTCGCCATCCGCTACGCCCGTGAGAACAACATCCCATTTCTTGGGCTCTGCCTTGGCATGCAGCTTGCCATCGTTGAATTTGCCAGGGATGTCATTGGATGGAATGATGCACACAGTGCGGAACTTGACCCTTCTACCACTCACCCGGTAATCCATCTCATGCCAGATCAGGATGGTGTAGAAGATATCGGAGGCACTCTACGGCTTGGCTCTTATCCCTGTGTCCTGGATAAAGACAGCAGAGCCTATTCCCTGTATGAAACAGAGACGATTCACGAGAGACACCGACACCGCTATGAGGTGAATAACTACTACCGTGATGACCTTGAAAAATATGGCATGAAACTCTGCGGCCTGTCACCAGACGGAAGGATCGTAGAGATGTTGGAGCTGCCCTCTCATCCATGGTTCGTGGCAACCCAGGCACATCCGGAATTCAAATCAAGACCGAACCATCCCCATCCTCTGTTTAAGGGATTTGTAGCGGCAGCGATGGAGTACGGAAAATGTAATTAGGCAAAAAAGGGCTGGCTGAGAACCGCAGCCCTCCAAGAATCGCAAAGCGAATAAATTCGCTATAGCGATTCTTACTCCGCACATAGCGGGATTTCCTATAAGGATAATCCTATAATCGAGTAGGAGGCGGTGATTAACCGCCGTCCTCTCACACCACCGTGCGTACCG
>CANRWA010000102.1 GCA_947643415.1 uncultured Clostridia bacterium
CTGCTGAAGAAATACCGGGATGTGGTGTGGAGCCTGGAGCTGTCCGTCCAGCAGGTACGGAGCCGGTTCGAGATTGAATACGGCAGTTCCATTGAGGACTTTCTGGAGTCCGTCTATGTTGCCGGGATCGATCTGTCAGACCGCAGTATCGAACATCATGCCAAATGTATTGAACGGAGCCACCGGATGCTGAAACTCCTGGATACTTCCATCGACCTGCTCCGCACCAAACACAAGAATGGGGAGAGCTATTACTGGCTACTGTATTACTCCTTCCTCTCTCCACAACAGTTGAGAAATGTGGAGGAGATTATAGAGAAGCTGCGCCCCCATATCAGGGATATCAGTTTCCGTACCTATTACCGCAGGAGGCGGGAGGCGATTGACGCACTCAGTTCCATCCTGTGGGGATACACCTCTAAGGACAGCATTGATATTCTGGAGCAGTTCTTTCCGGAGGATAAGAATGCTGGAGAACAATAACAGGCAGTTACATGGCGTTTATGAGAAATAAAGCCGGATTGGAGGAAATATATGATAACATTGACTGAGGATGAGAAAAGGATGGTCTTTCAGCTGGAGGGATGCCACCGATATGATGCGATACAGGAGATTGCTGTATTCTGCCGGTATATCCGTGACCATGATAAAAAGAATGTGGCAGAAAATCTGTTAAAGAAACTGCGTGAACTTTCGGAGGATGACTGCAGGGAGTTGATCTATGATGTTCAGAGAAATTATCATCTGCCCTATAAAGCAAAGACTGTCGGGGAAATGATTGCTGTGTCCCGGCAGGAATCCGGCGCCCGGAAGCTGGAAGGGCATGATATCATGGCACTGGAACGCTTTGATCCGGAAGTAAAGCATATGATAGTGTTTGATGTACTCTCAGGAGAATCTCCCATAGGGGATAAAGGAAGCCGGATGAGGCTGTTTCTGACAGATGAAGGTTATCGAAAGGCATTGGAAAATCAAAAACAGCAATATATACATATCAAGAACCACGCTAAAGTAATATCAGGAAATCTTCAATATGATTACCCTGATGGAGATTTATAATCATTACTTGTTTTCTGCAAAGAGGCAGCTATAATTATATGGTTGCTTCTTTGGCTTTCTAAGCAGATATGTTATAGGCAATAACAACTCACAAAAATCACGAATTTCACATAAAAATATGGTAAAATGCAGGAAAATAGATTATACTGTATATAGCTTTACAATTAGGAGGAAGCACCGATGAGATCCCCAATGGATGAAAATACTTTTATGAATTTTTATAAAAACACCGTTCTTGGATATTCTAATAACTTGCAACGGCACATATGTAGGTCATTAGAAGAGCAGCACCGCATTACTTTTGAGGAACAAAGAAACTTACTGGATCCTGATAAAATCATCTATTTTGAATCAAAAAAAGACTTACGGGGTATACTTTCCCAGACAACTATAAACAAAGATTTCATCGGTTTCTACGAACACTGGGAATTTGTAAAGCTGTATAAATATTCCGTACCTTTGTTTTATCAGACAGATTCTTATGAGAATTTGATAGATATCCTTACAAAATGCGGAATTACTGAATTTAAGGAGACATCGTTTACACCTGAATTTATACTTAATACTTCCCTTCAAGATGCAAAACCTATTTATTTAGCAGAGCAGGATCGGATATTTATTAAATTTATACTGCAGAAGACTTATTTTACATCTGATTCGTTTGAACAGACTGATTATCGGTATCCTATTGTATTATATTTTGATCTTCCGAACCACTGCCTGGAGATACGCTATGATGCTATTAAATATACAGAAGCGTTTGATAGTGAAATTTACGAAAAGCTAGTGGCCAGCTGTATTGATTGGATAAAAAAGGAATTAGGTCTTTCTTTATATACATGTGAACATACAGATGCTATAAAGATTGTCAATGATAAGCAAAATGAAGATGTAAAAATGTATAAGCAGATGATGCAGATGAGTTCTGGAGGCGCGGCAGAACTGACTGCGGCAGAAGGTTCTGATTATGTATTACCTTTCATCGGTGAAATTCGAGAGCTTATTGATGAAAACGAGGACTTATTTAATGAGGCTACAGAAATCAAACAATTATTAACACAATACTTAAATGATAAAGAAGCGACAGCCAGTTATCCTTACATATATGTAAAATGGGTAAAGCCTGTAGAATCGCAAAGTTACATAGTTAAAATAACTTTTGATTACCTGAGCCGTAGATACACTTTATTGCAACACATCACTGGAGGCTGTAAAGATTTAGGAATGGAGCGAATGAATGATGCAATCAAATATCTTTGCGAAAGCGGTTCCTTTGTTAAAGGAGAGAAAATTTAATATAGATTATGATGCATTAGCTGAATTTCTTGAGCGTTACAAGCAAAATGATTGGTTGTATCCAGATGCAATGCACCGTAATCTAAAAATCAGCATAAAAACCATTTATGAGATTTTAGAATTATGCGTCGAAATTGGGGTGTTGGATCAGTATCTACAGATATACTGTCCACATTGCCAAAAGTATACAGGCCAATATTATAAGACTATTGCAGAAATACCAGATGAAATTAATTGTCTGCATTGTGACTATGAGATATTGAACCCCTTAAACCATGCAATTATTATTTATAAGGTCTTATAAATGGCAAACAAATCGGACATTGTAAAAAAATCAGAAGCATTTCTGAACGATATTGGGATGACACCAACAGAATGGCTTCTGGCTATGGGAAAATATAAATCGCGTATTTTGCAGCTTGATGATACAAGCTATAAAAAATTTGCAGAACTGTATGAAAAGATAATCAATAAAAATTTTAAGCAGAGTGATAAAGGAAAGATATTGGAAGATTTATCCGCGCTTTTATTGTATCAAGGATATCCGGGAATTTTTGAATGCAGAAGGAATCTTCGTACAAGCAGTAATGAGATTGATTTACAACTTTGTTGGACTGAAAATGCAAGACTGGCTGGAATTGACAGGGTTTTTCCTTTTTTGGAAGATTCATTTCTATGTGAGTGCAAAAACTATAAGAAGAGCGTAGATGTGACATATGTGGGAAAATTTTTTTCACTCCTCCATGTTGCCCGGTGCAAAATTGGTATTATGATTGCCTGGAATGGCATTGCTGGACGTTCTAAGTGGAGTGACGCCAGTGGATTGATTCGTAAAATTGCGCTACGAGATAATACTTATATTATTCCTATTGAAAAAAATGATTTTAAGGCAATTTACGAGCAGAAGGCAAATATTTTTTCTATAATACATGATAAATGTGTAGCTTTGCAAAATGAGATAGATTATTCAACATATATTCAACATCATGAACTGGAAGAGAACTTTAAGAAGAATTAAAATAGCTTTATGCAAAACCATTTATATTTAGCGACCATTATCTTGCATTAATACCGAAGGATTACAGACTTCGGTATTTTATTTGGAAATGATTTTTAGAAACTTCATTTCGCAGTAAAGGAATTTAATAAGATGGACAGAAAAGAAACGGAATATGTATTTCAATGGGCTGACGAGTATACCAAGAAACATCCTGATATTTTAAATAAATCAACTAATGATATTTTTGAAGAATTAGATGATGGAACAAACGAAATGCACCACCTACGTTGGGGAGTTATGGTTCGTGCAAGAATGAAAAATATGGTTAATTTCAGCTATTCTGGAATAATAGAGTATCTGTCGGATACTGATGATAGTAGTTTAATGTCGGAGTATATTGGATATGCTTTGCAAACACAATATGGTATTAATATGGTGCAGCTTCTGATAGAAGGAAATGACAAAGGGAAAGATATGTTTCCTTACACGAGTGCCAATATATTGTATGATGAAGAGTTCGATATAAATAGTGTTAAATCTATTCTAAATGTTTTTGAAAATAATAAAGAAAACAATTTATTAGATTGCACAATTAGAAATTATGCTGGTTTAATTATAAAAAACAATAAGGAAGATTACATTATAAATGATTATATATTAGCCCCTACCGAAATATACAATAAATTAATCTTGCAAATTAGTAGAAATATTATATGTGAACGTATAGATAAAGCGGATAATATGCTTTCATTGTTTTTCTCGCAAGATAATCCTTGGTGTAATTTTAGTGCTTTAGATTTATTAGAATTACTTTCTTATGGTAAAACAGATTTTACAGATAACTACATGGAAAATGCTATTTGTTTGATGAAAAAGGATAAGAATCAGTTAAGGCTAATTGGAACGTTTTTAAATTATTTAGAATGTGGAGAAAGTAACAAAAATTATCATAATATATATAAATATTTAAAGGAAATAATTAAAGATTCTATAGAAGGCAAAAGAATCTTTCTAAATCATATTGAATACAAAAAGGAGTTAGATGGCGGAACAGAATCATTGCTCCAACTTATATTAGATACCTCATTCCAAAAAGACGAAAAAATTTTGCGTAGTTTGGATTGTTATTTTTCTAAAAAAGCAAGAATAAATGCAAACGAGGTTTTACTACAACTGGAAAAAGTATACATAATTAATAAATATCAACTTGATAATATGTTTTTAAATAACCTTTTATCAACTTGCAGTAAATTAAAGTCTGAGCAAACAGCTATTTGTAAAATTTGCTTTGATAGAATTTTAACAGGTAATATACAAAGATTTTCCTGGGGTGTGGAACTCTTTGAATCTTTGGTGGAAATTTCAGGAATCGAAAATTATTTGCAAAATAAGATGTACAATGATGAACAATTGATAACAATCTTACAGGGAACACTCTATTTTTCTGTTAGTGTCGAAAAAATATGTGAATTTTTATTTCTAACAATTCCATATTTTGAAACAACAGAAATAGTATGGAGTTTAATTTGCAATGATTTCTATCCAAATTATACTGGTAACTTAATGGAAATGGCCAAAAAGTATAAGGAGAGCTTAAATAAAAAGCAAACGGAGATTGCCTTACGCTTACTTCAGATGAATAAAGAGCATCTGAACAAAGTAAAAATAAGTTATGAAAACAAAGATCTTAGGCCTTCAGCTCAAAGAGAATATGAATATGGAAGATTTAGAATGGAGCAAAGTAAACGAATGAATAAAGAGTCGAAACAACAATCTTTTCTTTCAAGATTGTTTCCTGACAAATTTATGAAATATGGAAAAAGAATTGGATTTGTACAATATGGACCAAAGGGGGAAATGACATATCGTGTTAGTGAATATGCCAAAATTGAAGTTTCAAGGGAACTACCTAAAGCATTTCTCAATAATCCCCATGAATTAGATCAGAAAAGAAAAAAATATTTGAAAGATAGGTATTATAATGAGGCTCATCATTAAAGAGTATATATCACAATTAAAAGAAAAAGACGAACTGGATTTATTATTACTGGAACTATTAGTTCAAAATGGCTATATAGCAGATAATATACCTCGTACAGGGAATCGGCAATATGGAGTAGATATCCAACTTCACAATAAAGAAGAAATATTGCTGATGGTGATTAAGCAAGGGAATATAGACAGGAATATGTGGGATTCTGGTCCAAACGCAGTTAGACAAAGCCTGGATGAAATTAAAGATGCATATATTGAGTTACTTACCGAGCAAGAAAAGAATAAAAGAATAAAAATTATAGTTGCAACTAACGGAGTAAAAGAAGAGTCTATTCGGATTAACTGGAAGGGCTATATCGACCATAATAAAGTATGGAATGGCAAAAATATTGAGATAGAATTCTGGGGTATTGATGATATTGTTAAACTGATACAGTTAAACTATTTGAATGAACATATTTTTGAACAGTCTTTGCAAAGTGCTCTAAGAAAAGCATTATATTTTGTGGAAGAAACAGACTATAAAAAAGAATATTATGAAACAATAGTCAAAACCTTGCTTGAAAAAGTTAAAACAGGAACCAATAAAGAAATCAAAAAATCATTAACAAGCCTTCACCTATCTTGTGAAATGATTTGCCAATATGCCAGTAACTCTGGAATTTCTAAAATTGCAGTCAATGTATCCGAATATTTACTGATTCAGTATTGGAAATTCTTATTACAGAATAATTATTTTGAAAAGAAAAAATGGTTAGAATGGTTATTGAAGTTTTGTAGGAACTATGAAAAATGGAGTGATATATATTATCAAAAGATACGCGAAGTCTGTATCGATCCAAATTTATTTCCTAATTATAATATTGTTGAAAATAGAATTATCTTAAATGAAGTCATGGGTTATTTAACATCATATGCAACATATTTATTCTATTATAAACAAGAAAAAGCAATATTAGTTTTAAATGATGCCATAAATTTGATTAATAATTATCCCAATATGGTCTATGCACCATTTGATTCTGATATAGGAATCAAATTAAGTTTATATAGATTACTTGCAAAATATAACCGAACAGAAGATATAAAAATACTATTAGAAGATCAAAGTCGCATTCTGGTGAATTATTATAGAAAACAACATAGATATCCTGCACCATCAGATTCATTTGCAGAAGCTATAAATATAGAATCTTGTAATTTAACTGAAGAATATAAGTATTCGGCATTTTGGGGCTATACTCTTTTGTGTATTGCCTGTTTGGATTTTGAAAGTTTGTATAACGAAATAAATGATTTTTTGAATGATGATTTAAAACAAGTGACAAAATGTATTTGGTTTTTACGTCAAGATGAGGAAGAAATTTATTATGAGAGATATGCCATGAATCTATCCGGAGAAGGTGTAGAATTATCAGCCGAAAATAATTATACTGATTTTAAGCGCAAAGCAAATTTTATTTTAAGCCAGTATGAAAATGAAACAATGTCTTTTGACAAATTTAATTTTGAACCGCTTGAAATTATTACCTGTCGATATTATGGATATATTCCGAGGATAAATGTTAATTTATTATTTTCTTGATTCTGTTAGTTTTATCGCAAATATCATACAGAACCCTATCTAAGGATATGAAGGTAATATGATAAACTGAATTCTGCCATTTCACTTGCATATTGAAAACAACAGGTGATTAGTCTCTCTTATATTTAAACTTGATAAAGATATATGGAGCGAAAGCAGCTAGCCCAAACAATTATCCATTGCCTACAGTATTTTTTAAGAATATCTCGAAAGCAGAGAAAAGGAGGTAATCGACACGATGATGGATTTATATGATCAGGAAGAAGTAATGCGTTCTTATGTCAAAAGTAAAGAGCATGATACAAAAATCGGCACTGCAAAACGGCTTTTGGCAATGGGGAAATTATCTTTTGAAGAAATTGCGATTGGTTCCGGACTTTCTGTAGAAGAAGTAGAGGAACTAGCCGGAGTACAACTAGCATAAACGATGTAAAATACTTTATAAGAGAAGGATATCTTGAATTCGAGGTATCCTTCTTTTTATAGGTTTGTGTGGTAATTTTATAAACCATTTCTTCCCTCTGGCACAAAATTGGCACAATCCCGCACAAAATTGGCACGGTTCTGCTCTTTCCCCGTAAATAGAGATATGCTACACTAAATATGCTGAAAACTGTATCCAGAAGCAATCCGGGCTGACACGGCACCTTTCCAAAGAGGTGCTTTTTTTGCGCCTTTCATTGTAAATCCGGCATTCCCCCGCCTGCCGGTCCGGAAGAAAGAGAACCATGCCTATCTGTGGCATGTTTTTTTCTTTTCACCACCAAATCTTATTAAAGGAGGTCCAAACATTGAGACTGAAAAACAAACTGCAGACGCCTGCCACGGCAGGAAAGAAACCAAAATCCAGGTTCTCCCCCGCAAAGGCTGCTTATTATGCCTTCCTCAGTTCCATGATGTTCCTGATGTCCACCCAGCCGGTCTATGCTGCGGATGTATGGACGAAAGCCACGGAGATCATGAAGGATGTCTATAACCAGATCGTGCTGATCTCTACTGTTGCAGCTATCGTCACCGCTTCGGTGGCCCTGCTGATGATGAACTTCTCCCGCTCCGGCCGCACGGTGGACGAGAGCCGGGCATGGCTGAAGCGCATCTGCATCACCTGGGCGATCTTAAACGGCCTGGGATTTATCATGGCCTACATCACCCCGTTCTTTGCGGACGGCAAATGGAACGGCTGACCGGCGCCTCATACAGAAAGGAGTGATCATTTATGGGTATCTTAGACGGCATTGTGGAATGGATCGCCGAACAGGTGATGCATGGCCTTGACCTGATTACCACTTCGGTCCTGGGGGCGCTGGGCTGCGACATGGCCGTATTTCTCCGCTACTTTCCCGCTGCGGAGACCATGTATAAAGCCTTTGTGGCGCTGGCCATCGGCATCATCCTCTTAAACTGGGTATGGCAGCTGTTCAAGAACTTCGGACTGGGCGCCGGCATTGAGGCGGAGGACCCTGTGCGCCTGAGCATCCGCTCCGTCCTCTTCATCCTGCTGGCCTACTTCTCGGACGGCATCGTAGATACGGTCTTAAAGATCGGCGGCACCCCCTACCACTGGATCATGGATTCCGACCTGTCGGCTTTAAGCTTTGCCGATTTCAATTCAGTCATGCTGGCCATCATCGGCGTCTGTGCCAACGGGGCGGTGGCCCTGATTGCACTGATCATTGTGCTGGTGCTGGCATGGAATTATCTGAAACTCCTTTTTGAAGCGGCGGAGCGGTATGTCCTCCTGGGTGTGCTGGTTTACACGGCGCCTGTGGCTTTTTCCATGGGAGCCTCCCAGTCCACCTCTAACATTTTTAAATCCTGGTGCCGGATGTTCGGCGGGCAGGTGTTCCTCCTGCTCATGAATGCCTGGTGCCTGCGCCTGTTTACAAGCATGGTCGGGGCTTTCATTGCAAACCCGCTCTCACTGTGAGAAAACAGCATGCTCCATATAACAACAGGAACATGCAGAACTTCATAATAGAAAGGAATGGCAATAACCATGAAAAAATATAAAAAGGTACTTACTGCGGCCTTTGTGGCGGCGTTCTTTTTCTGCCTGTCCTGCCAGACCGCCTTTGCCTTTTCGGAAAGCGACGTGCAGGCCCAGGTGGATGCGGCAGGCCGGGAGGCGGTATCGGGGAATGTCCTGGTCTGGCTCCTGTGTGCCATCGCGTTTTTGAAGGTGTCACAGAAGATTGACTCCTTCATGTCCAGCCTGGGCGTCAACGTGGGCCATACAGGCGGCTCCATGATCGCGGAGGCCATGATCGCCGCAAGGGGCGTGGGAGCAGTCCGGAACTTTTCCCGCCAGCATTTTGGCGGCGGCCACAGCAGCAGCTCCTCCCATGTAAACACAGGCTCCGGCTCGCCCACAAGCCCCGGCAGTCCGGGCGGCTTCATGGCAGGCGGCCTTGCCGGGGTAGTCAGCCGCCAGGTCACAGACAGCGCCATCCGCACCGCCACTGCCCACACGGAAACGAACCGGCAGAGTGAACGGACTTCCAAAACCGGGATCAGCGGTTTTGCGTCCGCCGTATCTGCCGGCATCGGCGGAAACATGTATGCGTCTTCCGTTGTGAAAGGCGGCGATTTTGCCAACAGCGTGATCGGCACAGTAGCAACAGGCAACATAGTGTCTGTTGGTTCCATGACCGGGGAAAAAGCTGCCCAGGCCCTCCACTCCTATCTGGGCTATGCCGCCCTGGAAGAGGGCGCACAGCACGTACCGTCCTTTACCAATGTAGAGATCGGGGGCGGCCGCATCACCGGCACGGAGATCTCGGAGGAACATCCGGAGGGCATTTCCTTCGGAATGTACCATGCAGACCAGTACACCCCGCCGGAAGGGGCATACGCTGCCGTGCAGGCCGTGGACGACACTTCCTGGTATAAGCAGTACGCACAGGACGCCGTGGAGAAGTCACCCTATATGGCGGCAGACGGCTCCATTGCCTATAAAGAATCCATCGTGAAAAAGATGCCCCCGGCACCGAAAAGAAAGGACAGGTTATAAATGGCAGAACAACAGAAAAACGGGCTGAAAGAAGCCATGGAAACCGGCGCATCCGCGGCACACCTCGCCAGGGGCGCTGTGAAAGCGGGAAAGGCAGTGTCCGGAGCCGCAAAGGGCGCTGCTGCAGGCGGCCCTTATGGCGCTGCGGCCGGGGCTTTGTGGGAAGGACGCAGGTTTATTGGAAAGTTTGTGGCGGCAGCCGCTGTGTTACTGCTGCTCCCGGTGCTGTTTCTGCTCATGCTGCCCGGCCTGCTCTTTGACGGCTTTTCCTCCGCCTTCTCTCCGGCGGACCCGGAAACACCCATCCTGAACAGTGAAAATGCTCTTATAGAGAATGCCAACACCATCACCTATACCATCAGCACCATCCTGGGGGAAGGCATGGAGGATGTCATGAACCGGATCGAACGGGATTTTGCCACTTCGGGCGGAGACGTCATGGAAGTCATCAACCCTTATGAGACAAGTCCTGTATACAATGTCAACCTGTTTGTCTCCCAGTACTGCGCGGCAAAGGAAAAAGACTTCGCGGATATCTCCATTGCGGACATGGCGGCTGTCATGCGCCGAGGGAAATCCCATCTTTACTCCTACAGCCGGGCAGAAGAAACCCGCGAAAAAACCGTGGAGGACCCGGAAACCGGGGAAGAGACCACCGTATCAGAGAAATGGATGATTTACACCATTTCCTACAACGGGGAAGATTACTTTGCCGACCAGGTATTTGCCCTGACGGACGAGCAAAAAAGCCTTGCCTCGGATTATGCGCAGAATTTAAGCCTTTTTCTGGGAGACGGGCTGATACAGAACCTGGAAAACTGGGAAGGGAACAGCATCCCCTCCCTGGGTGATATCTGTTTCACGGACGGGGCTACGGAGGTTGTCTACTTCAACCAGCTGGATGAACGTTACGCCAGGAAACCCTACGGCACCGACCATATCGGCGGCTACGGCTGCGGTCCAACATCCATGGCGATTGTGGTATCCTCCCTGGCAGGTGAGACTGTTGACCCGGAGCAGATGGCCCGGTGGGCGTATGAGAACGGCTACTGGTGCAAAGGCAGCGGCTCCTACCATGCCCTGATCCCCGAAGCCGCCGCACACTGGGGGCTTGCCGTTTCCGGCTGCTCCCCCTCGGAACCCCAGCGGATACTGGACGCCCTGGCAGACGG
>CANRWA010000103.1 GCA_947643415.1 uncultured Clostridia bacterium
TATTTCACCGCAAATTGCTGGATAGCCTTCTGAATTTCGGCATCCGGCTTTTTGCCCATACCCATGCGTCCTATGTTGATGGCATCCAGTACAATTTTCTGATACTCTGCCAGCGGATCGTAGATACTCGGCTGTGCTGTCTTGGTGGGTGTGAGATACAGAGTTCCGTCCTCTGTCGCCCTCCATTCATATTCACTATACCGCACCCAGTTAGAACTGGTGCGTTCAAAAAGGTTCTTCATTTTCTCACCCCTGTTTCCAATCACTGATACCATATTTGGATAAAAGCTCTTTTGCCTGTTCCATACCGCTTTCCGTAATATATACCGATTTGGAACGAGACGGATGATTCCCCTGCCGAATATAGTCTGCATCGTCCAATTCGTTCAGTATATCAAAATCATAGCCTTTCCACGCATAAAAATCGGTTGCTTCGTGAAACTTCTCTCCCTGTGTAAAGCGGGACAGGTATAATAGCATCAGTGTTAATTCCTTCATTGCTTCTTCTGCGTTTATATTTCTCATATCAGTCTATTCCTCACTTCATATTGTAACCTGAATAACTCGGTTTTATATTATCCATTATACAATTTCTTTTCCCCTGAATCAATCTCCATTCCGGATTCTTCTAAAAAATCTTTCTCCAATAAGGTCATTGGCTGTTGCTTTTCTGCCTTATCCAAAAGTGCAGGGAGCAGCTTTTTTCGTATCTTTTTGAGCATTGTGCCACGTACCTTGCGGATGTTCCGATCGCTTTGATTCCGTATTTTAGCGATCCTTGTAGAACTGAATAGCCGGACAGCACAGAGAAAGAGCAGCTCCTTGTGTTCTTCATTCAATTCCCAGAGTATTTTGGATAGGTATTCTTCCGTTACAAGTTCATGGATATCGTAAGGACAGTAGAAAATGGCGTCAATCAAATCTCCTTTTCGGAGCTGCTTTTCCAGTACATCGTTCAGCGTATCAGGGAAAAAGAGTTCATTTGCAGATGCACCATAGTCAAGCGGAACATCATCACCGCTACGGCTGAGTTCGTGATAGCGTTCCCTGCGTTCCCGATTAGCGTCCAGCCTGTCCCACCATGCGATCACATTTTCAAAATCCCGCTGTGTTCTGGCAGAATCCTCCAATCGTGCAAGGGCTTCTGCCCGCAGTTCTCGTTTGAGCTTCTTACGCTCCGGTTCTTCCTCGTCAGTACCATCCTCAAAGGGATGTTCCTCGGCGTCGGCTTCCAGTTCTTCGATAAGCTGTTCTTCTTTTGTAATCTGCCGTCTGTCCTGTTCGGATAATTCGGTTTCTTCGGTATCCGTATCATTGTCAGCAAGAACAACTTGGTTCTTCCGCTTCCTTCGCTTCTTTTTAGGAAGATCGTCAGCGGCTTCTTCCTCATCGTCCCAAACAGATAAGTATAATAAGGTTATAGGGAAGCGCGCACCTTCAAAGAAAGGAGGTTACACACCATGAAAAAGCAGACAGAGAAAGACAAACTCACCGCCCTATACGAAAGACTCTCCCATGACGACGAGCGAGCCGGGGAATCCGTAAGCATTGAGAACCAGAAGCGGATTCTGGAAGCCTACGCAAAACAGAACGGCTTTTCCAACCTCAAATGGTACACGGATATGTAAAACCGCATTTTGATACAATCCATTCTCTCAAAAAGTGTGTGGAACGCTTGAAATAAAGGCTTTCGACAGGTTTGATAACTTGCCGGAAGCCTTCTTTTTTTATGTTCTGAAATTGTTAAACTGTACCCTTTGTCAAGGACAAATTTTTTGACCCCATGGACAGGGAGTCATATCTCCTGTCCATAGGTGTGGTATTCAGTTGTCTTCTGGTTCTTCGAATTCCGGAATGGGTGGGATGTTATCCACCGACAGTGGGTATACGCCTGTCTGTATGTATTGGTAATACTCATTTGGTGACAGGCGGGCGAGCTGCCATTGGTAACGTTCGTTATTATAGTAATCCATCCAGTCATCTATTATTGCCTTTACTTCATCAAATGCCTGGCATCCTGAAATATCAATCTCGTCCTTCATATGGCCGAAGAAACTTTCCTGCGGGGCATTGTCCCAGCAGTTCCCTTTCCTTGACATGGACTGCCGCAGGCTGCTGTCTTTCAATAGATCTATATAGCTGTAGCTTGTATAATGGCATCCCTGGTCGCTGTGTAGCAGCGTTTTCGTCTTCAGCTCCGCCCCATGATCCCGGATGAGGATATCCACGGTTTCCAGGACAAAATCAACTTCCAGTGAAGGGCTGGCAACATAAGCCAGGACCTGCTTTGTGAATGCATCCAGTACCGTAGACAGATGCGCAAATGCCCCATTGTATGGAAGGTATGTAATATCTGTCAGCAGAACCATCCGCGGCCCGTATTTTTGGAATTCCCTTTTCAGCAGGTTATCCGCCACATTGCTTGTCCGCAGTGCTTTTGCCATCCTCCGGTACGGGTTTGCTTTCCGTATCGGGCAGGACAGTCCGTATTTATCCATGAGCCTGCGGATTTTTTTCACGTTCATCACCACTGGCAGATCCCTGTGCAGCAGGGACATATAGATGCTGCGTGCGCCTTTCTGGTATCCCCTGTGGCGGTATGCCTCTAGGATTAGTTCAAAATCATCACGGTCCCGTGCCTCCCGTTTTTCCCTTGCCCCGGTCGCTGACAGCCACCGGTAATAGCCAGACCTGGAAACCCCGGCAGTTTCACAGAGTTCAGAAACAGTCAGGATATTCCCGTCACTGGAAAGCATGGAATGGATCGCCTCAAACCTCACAGATGGCTGTTCCAGTATCATTGCTTCCGCCCTCCCGTACTGTCCGCTTTTATAATTTTCAATAAAACTTCAACTTCTGCACTCGGCAAAAGAGCATGCATTCCTTCCGTATTTACATACGGAGGGTTGCCAATTATAGCATCAAAGCCATTGCCACCGTTAATTTCATTCCACTCAAAAGGAACAATGTCCATCATCTGACGAGCAGCACCAGAAATTCCAGCTAATTCACTTTGACTCACAAGGGAATTCCCGAAGTGAATATTGCTACCCAAATTTGGAAGAATAGGTACAACTTCTGCAACAGACGGTGCAGTTTCATCTTCAATTAGCTTTAGCAACAAAGAGAATTTAGCAACTTCAACCGCATGAATATCAATATCTATACCATAAATACAAGAGCAAAGAATTTCCTTCTTCTCCTGAAGCGACAATTTATATAAATCAACACCAATCTCTACTAAATGATCAGTCTGGCCGTGGCTGATGTACCATTGTACGCAATAATCTTGCAAGAATGCAAATGCTTCTTCTAAGAAAATACCAGAGCCACAAGCAATATCTGCGACTCTAATATCCAAAATTTCTATAGGCGTTTTTCCTGCACAAACTCTGGAAAGAGTCTTTTCAACCATGTACTTAACAATTTCTGTAGGTGTAGTAACAACAGATCTATTTTGGCAATCTTTCTTTCGACCAAGACCAATCGTATTATTATCAAGCAATACCAACTGCTCTGTTAAGAACATTTCATAAATTTTGCCCAGCAAATTAGGTTCGATGATATTGAACAAATACGGACTTTGAGGATAATACAAATCCTCAATCATATCTTTTATTACATCGCATGAAAGATCGAAAATAATATCATCGCCAGAGAACATACCAGAATTGTAACGTCGGTCTGCTGAACGGAACAGCTCTTCCAACTTATCTTTCAGATGAGTAGGATCAGTAATTGTTTCTTTCAATTTATGATATAATGGTAAATTTTTATCTTCGCATATTCTCAAAAATACAATCTGGTTAATAAATTCTTGAACAACATCATTCAACACTTCAAGAGATGCATAACGACCACCCTTTGCATACAATTCATTGCTAAGGGCTACACGCCATTCATTTATCTGAGAAAGAAACAGTGCATCCACCTCCTGTGTATGTCCACCTGTTGCCGGAAAGTTTTCATCTAAATATGAATCGAATTTACCTGAATATACAGAATTTCTCGAAATCAAGCTACTAATCTCAGCGAACTTTTCTATATATTCTGTGTAATGATATAAGCGATATCTGGCTACAGCACATCCATCATCTTCATGAGCAATGTGACAAGTATCATATATCGCAAGATGCTCAAAATTTGTTAATACCGCAAGTTTGTGTTTCGCATTCCACCCGTATTTTCTGGTCTGAACAGCAGGAGCAGCATCCTTTGTAATATCTACAGCTGGTTTCTTAGCTTCTACAAAAAACTTAGGAACACCTCTCAGTGTAACAGTGTAGTCAGGACGATCCGAACGAGTAGAGTAATTTTCTGCAATTACTTCTCGATATTGGGGCGCTAACCCTTTTTCGTTCTCAACGTCCCATCCTAAGAGCTTCAATAACGGATCTATATATTCAATTCTGCAAGAATGTTCATTATAAGCGTTTCTTGTATCTTTATAAAACTCTATATTCGTAGTAAAACGATCCACAAGAATCTGCAAATCAAACAAGTTAGTCATTGCAATACTCTACCCTTCTTTTATCGTTTGTCGGTTTTTCAGCATCCTCTGGAATAATCCAAATACGACTCATGCGAGTGGCACCGACAATACGGTTTGATTTACATAAAATTTGAACTTGACGTGGGGTAATGCCCCATTTATCAGCAGCTTCTTGAACTGTAATATAACCATTCATAATCTAACACCTCACAGATAGTGGATACAAAAAATTATTATAATTATATTCGTTTAAACGAAATTTGTCAATCCAATATTTCTAATATGGAATCGTCATCAAATGAAGCAGCAACTTGCCCTGATGAAATTCAGACAACGATGTGTGATTGAAAATACCATTGCAAATTCAACAAATTCGATTATTATTACTTTTTGTTCTCAATCAAATCATAACTCATATCAAGAAAATCTAAAATTTTAGACTCCCCTACTGTTCCATCCAACAAAATCGTAATCCAATGCCGCTTGTTCATATGATAGCCCGACAGAAAACCATAGGTCTGGATAATTATTCCTGTCATTTCCAGATCACATTTCACATCTATAATTTCCACGGTATCATCTCCATCCAATCCAAGTTTGGATCTCTCAACATTCATGATCACCGCATACCATTTTCCATTATGATGGCGAAGCACTGCACTATCCGGAGAACTGCTCCACAAATATTCAGGTATTGTTCCATACTGCTTCTTCACATATTCAAAGATTTCTTCTCTATCCACTCTTTTTTTCACCTCTGGATGTTCTCGTATCTTGACAATAATCATACCACATTTTCATGAGCTACACTACCTGTTCAGTTTCTCAAATTCTTTTGCAATTCTCTATTTCACCTGAATTTATCTATTAGAGGGTAGAACAGCAAGGACAGGAAGTGTATATACACTTCCGCAAAAATGGCAATTTAGGGAACCCTGCCCTAAATTGAAAATCCCCGAAACCGAATTACGTACAGAAAGAGAGAATGGACATGTCAAACAGAAAAAGAAACATCCAAATATTATTTTGTGTTACTCCAGAGGAAAAGAAGCTAATCCGCCAAAAGATGATTCTGTCAAAGACCAGAAACATGGGAGCCTATCTTAGGAAAATGGCTATCGACGGCTATATCATCAACACTGACACAACCCCTATCAAGCAGGTGTATGAAGAGATGCACAAAATCGGTGTAAATATCAATCAGATTGCAAGAAAGGTAAACACCACTGGTGATTTGTACCCGGAAGAAATGGAAGAATTGAAAAGGATGGTAAGCGAAATATGGCGTATATTAAAATCTTCCCCATTAAAGTAACTGACAAAAAAGCACTGGACTATATTATGAATCCGGACAAAACCGAAGAGAAACTACTGATTTCCAGTTTCGCCTGTTCCCCTGAATCTGCTGATCTGGAATTTGCTTTCACCAGAGAAGAAGGTAAAAAGAACGTAATGGACAAAGGCAACAATCTGGCATTTCATTTAATTCAATCTTTTAAGCCAGGAGAGGTTGACGCTGAAACCGCACATAAGCTCGGCAAAGAATTTGCTGACGAAGTACTTAAAGGGAAATATGAATATGTCATCAGTACCCACGTTGACCAGAAGCACATTCATAACCATATCATTTTTAATGCTACCAGCTTTGTTGAGCATCATAAATATGTCTCCAACAAACGCAGCTATCATAAGATCTGCCGGATCAGCAACCGTATTTGTCAGGAAAACGGTCTCGTCACCAGTATGCCAACCGGCGAAAAAGGGAAATCTTATAAAGAAAATATGGAATATCATCGTGGAAACAGCTGGAAAGCAAAGTTAAAATTTGCTGTAGATAAAGCGATCTGGTCCTCTATCAACTATGATGAGTTTCTTCAAAAAATGAAACTTTCCGGATATGAGATTCGCCAGGGAAAGAACCTGGCATTCCGGGCACCCGAACAAAGAAATTTTACAAATATGAAATCTTTGGGCAGCTATTACACCGAAGAAAGCGTACTGCTACGTCTTGAGAAAAACCGTCATAAAATAAAAATGCCCCGGAACGCATCCAGGGAAATCCACTTGTATGTTGAAATTTCTTCTTACGTTACAACCGGCAACCGTGCTGGTTTTGACCGCTGGGCAAAACTGAATAATTTGAAAGAATCCGCACGCACTTTTAATTATCTTTCGGAAAATAACCTTTTAAACTACGAAGATTTTGAGCAGCATGTGGAAGATATTTCAAATGCCATTCTTACGTCAAATCAGAAACTTATTGAACTCGATGCGGAAATCGCCAAACAGAAAGTAATACAAAAGCATTGTGACAGCTACCGTATCTGTAGGAAAATCATTGAAGACGGCAAAAAAGCTCCAGACCCCAAATCCTATAAATCGAAACATCAATCAGAATATCAACTGCATGATACTCTGAAACAGCAGCTACAGAAACTTGGCATTACAAGGCTGCCATCTCAGGATCGGCTAATCTCCAGAATAGCTAATCTTGAAAATAAACGATCTACAATTATCCACGAAAAACAGGATTTGCAAAAACGTCAATCTACTTTACAGATTATTCAGGAAAATTTTGTCCATTTACTAACTTCCCACAACCATTCAGATATCCTCCAAGTAAATTCCGTACAAGTGCATCCAGAACTTTGAAAAAATGCTTAAACTTCATCATGACGATGGACTTTAGTAACCGCTAAATAATATCGCGGTTAAAAATCGTCACCACCCCCTAAAGTAATGATGGCGACTTTGGGCAATGGTCAAAAATTAAGCACTTACCGTTATGATAATAGATTTTATCATAGAAGACCTACTGCTTGATAGCTATTTACAGAAAAATTTTCATACCCTTTTTTCTTTATCCCACGTGTAAATTATATCCGCAACTCTTGATGCCCCAAAACCGTCACACACATTTTTCATTTTATCCGACACATTTAATCTTATTTTGTTATCACCACAGTATCTATTAGCATGATTTACTATTCTCTCTAAAACCGCATCCTTGTCAAGGCGAAAATCACCTGCATATGGCATGATATCCATTTTTGAAAAAGTCGTCACATTTTCAATTTGATTATCTGTGAATGAATACGTTATTGTCGGAACTCCACATGCTGCCAATTCATACAATGTACTGCCCCCCGCTGAAATTGCCACTCTTGTATTCATCATGATATCAGCCATGTCTTCTACATCAATAAGAACTGTTATTTGTTCGGATAAAGACATTAATTTTTTCAAGTTTGGATTCAAACTGCTAGACACAACTATTATTTTATTTGTATAACCCACGTTTTTCACTAAAGCATTAGCGATTAGCGTCGCAATATTTAGAGAATCCGATCCACCTGTTAGTATCAGTATGTTCTCGCCGTGTTTACTCGATACACCCTTAAACTCCTTCCTTAATAAGGCATATTTACTTCCCAAACAATAATTTTTTAAAGGATATGTACCCTGATAATTATTCATATAAATATTATAATTAATGAATAAGTCAACTTTGATGCCCGTCAAATCAGGATGATTTTCCGTTATCCAGGCCAACTGAAACCCACTAACAGATTTGAAATACGATTCTTTTGCAAAATAACTATCTGTAATTAACCAACTAGCTTTTTTTTCAATAACAAAGTTAATTAATTCATCCACCTTATCAGAATAATCGCTCCAACAGCTATTTAAAGAATAAATGTCGTATCCTCTTTTTTGGATCAATCCAGTCACATAATTGTCTGAAACAACAAAAAAAATGTGGTAATCTCTATTTCGCAGTTCATCAGCCAATGATAGACAACGCATTACATGTCCCATGCCTATCGTACTATTACCATCAACACGGAATACTATTGTATCTCTATTTGACATGGGGTTTTATCTCCTCAATTATTCTGCTAATAGGAATATGATAATTAATCTCCTCCTTCAACGCTTTTAACTGAAATGAAGCATGCTTTGAACCCATTCCTACTTGAGAGTGTGCCATTTCCCGCCAATGACTAAAATCCAGAAATACTTCCTGGAAAAGAAGAACTATATTGTCCATTAACTTATCATAAGAGCTACTTAAGGTTTCTTCTTCAGTATATAGTGGAACAATCCTCTGAGAAATAATATCACCGCCATCAATTTCGTCTGAAATAAAATGAATTGATACTCCCTTAGGCGTATCATCTATCCAACTCCAGATATTGGGATCCGCCCCTTTATTCCATGGAAGATAGGAAATGTGCAGATTAACAGCATTACCATTCACAGCTGTAACTATGCTCTTATGAATATGAAAACGATATGTAAAAGAAATAATTAAATCAATCTCATTGTCCTTAATAAAATCTGTACTAATACGGTCTTTTATTAAGATAACATTGTGCCCTTTTTCCCTTAACCATTCAGAAAGAATAAATGCTCTTTCATTCCCATACAAAAACAAAATATTCATACTAATCCCTCAACATCTTCCATTAAAATTGGTTCTCCACGATTAATTTTTCTTCTAGATTTATTTCCAAGCAATGAAAAATAATATTTAGGAGGAATTCCATACCCTGGTCGTATACTCCTTATGTTCTCTTCGCTAAAAGAGTCGCCAATACCTATATCCTTTACAGCATACAATGATCTTCTAAAAACTATTGATTTTTCCTCATTCTCCGACACACCATAATAAACATTACCAATCGAAGCCTCTGCCACTCTTATATCGCTAACAAGTTTTTTAAACTGTACAGGGTCTAGTGAAAATTCTACATCAGGCGTAGAAATAGTTTTATCCAAGCAAAAATGTTTTTCTATAATATTTGCCCCTAAACACACCGCAGCTACAGAGCTTATAGTTCCCAGGCTGTGATCTGAGAAACCAACCGGTAAGTTAAACCGCTTTGACATATCAACTACTGTTTTCAAGTGCAAATTCTGTGGCTCAGCAGGATATTCACTACTGCACTTCATAAGTACAATATCGCTGTTTTTTTCATCCAAACAAGCGGTAATTGCTTCTTCTATTTCTTGTAAAGAACACATTCCACATGAGAGGATTATTGTTTTCCCTTTACTTGCAGCGTAATGAATTAACGGAATATCAACAGCCTCAAAAGAAGCAATTTTAATCGCATCACAACCTAGTTCTACTAAATAATCTACTGCTGTTTTATCAAATGCTGTTGCAAGAAAATCGATTCCAACTTCTTTACACCTATTAAATATTGGCTTATGCCATTCCCAAGGAAGATACGCATTATTATATAAATCATACAGCGTTTTTCCTTGCCACAAACCATCCGATATCATGAAGTCATTATTGTCACTCTTTATTGTCAAAGTTTCTGGAGTATATGTTTGTACTTTTATACAATCAGCTCCGGAACATTTAGCTGCGTTAACCATCTGCAATGCTATCATAAGATCTTGTGCGTGATTTGCACTCATTTCTGCTATTACATATGTTTTTTTATTTTGCAAATACTCAAACAAACTCATATCAGTTCAACCTCTCAAATCCCGCATGACATACTGGGCCTTCCAAGTAGGATTCAATTTTTCTGTCACTATCCATTATATTTCGGATTTTCCTAAACACTTCTTCAACTGCAATCAAATAATCTTCAATAATATGTTCTGAATGGGCGAAAGAAGAGTAAAATGCAGTACTTGTTAAATATCCTTTCTTTAACATTTCTTGAATAAAGAATGTTTTATAAACAAGATTATTTACTCCCACAAAAGAAAAATGAGCCAGCGGATCAATTCCACCTATATCAATAATTATGATGTTGGGGTCAAAACCATAAATAAATTTGCCCCTATTCCTATAG
>CANRWA010000104.1 GCA_947643415.1 uncultured Clostridia bacterium
TCCGGCAAGACCATCTACATGAAGGTGAAGGATAAGCTGACACTGAAGGCAACCGTTACAGGAAGCGGAAAGTACAGCAAATCCGTAACATGGAAATCAAGCAAGAAAAAGGTGGCATCCGTAACCTCCAAGGGTAAGGTGACAGCAAAGAAAGCCGGAACAGCAAAGATCACAGCAACATCAAAGACAGACAAGAAAAAGAAGGCAACCATTACCATCAAGGTAAGCAAAAAGGCTGTGAAGAATAAGACACTGAAACTGAAAGCCACAAAGAAGACCTTAAAGAAGGGCAAGACATACACCATCGGCATCAAGAAGATCACCAAGAAGACAACAGAGAAGATCACATATAAGACTTCTAAGAAGAGCGTGGCAACAGTAGATGCATACGGTGTAGTTAAGGCTAAGAAAAAAGGAACAGCAAAGATCACAGTAAAATGTGGTAAGAAGAAAGCTACACTGAAACTGACTGTTAAGAAATAAGAACAGGAAGGTATCATGTAAAGATCATAGAGAAAGGGACCAGTCGGCTGGTTCCTTTCTTTTTGGCTTAATGGTGAGTAAGAAATAAAAATAGTGGAAAAGATAATGATTTAATGATATAATTTTACTCATTACATTTTTGGTGCGGAAAGCAGGTGAAAGCTTGAATTTAGGTATTGAGACAGAGACATTGGAATTTAAGAAATCTACTGGTGAATTAAAAGAGGCGATGCATTCCATCTGTGCTATATTAAATAAACATCAGCATGGGCAGTTATATTTTGGGGTAAAACCGGATGGAACACCAGTGGGGCAAATTGTTACAGAAGAATCACTAAGAGAAGTGAGCCAGAAAATTGGTAATTTTATTGAACCCAGGATATATCCTGAAATTAATAAAGTTGTAATTGATGGGAAGGAATGCATCCATGTGAAGTTTGAGGGAAATCAGATTCCATATTTTTCGTATGGAGTAGCAAGGATCAGAGTGGCCGATGAAGATCTGCAGATGTCACCTGAGGAAATAACGGAATTGCTTCTTAAAAGTGGCAGGGAAGGGAACCGATGGGAAAATCTGATTTCGAATAAGTCAGTTGATGATGTGGATGAGGAGTTACTGAAAAAGTATGTCAGTCAGGCACATGATGCGGGAAGGATTGCTATTTCTTATACAGATAAGGCGACAGTTTTAAACCAGTTGGAATTGACCGAAGGGAGCAAGTTGTTAAATGCAGGCAAGGCGCTTTTTAGCGATGATTTGATACAGGATATTCAGATGGCAATTTTTGCAACGAATGAGAGATTGACCTTTAATGATATACAAAGGTACCATGGACCTGTGCTAAAACTTGTGGATATCGCAGAGGCATATATAAAGAGTAATATTCATTGGAGAGCTGAATTTACAGGCTCTCTGCAGCGTGCAGAAATTCCGGAGATACCTATGGATGCGATAAGGGAGGCTCTTTTGAATTCGTTTTGCCATAAGGACTATTCCCTGGGGCAGAGCAATGAAGTTGCAATTTATAAAGATAGGATTGAAATATATAATCCAGGTACATTTCCAGAGGGATTTGATCCAAAGGATTTTATCGAACGGCCGGAAAGACCAATACGAAGAAATCCTAAGATAGCAAGAATCCTATATTATTCGAAAGATATTGAGAGTTTTGGCACGGGGCTAAGACGTATTGCCCATGCTTGTGACGAGGCAGGGGTGAGGTATAAATTTAAAAAAATGAAATCAGGTTTTTTGGTCTGCTTTTTCCGATCTGGAGAGGAAGCCAATAAAAAGCCGATAAAAGCCGATAAAAAGCCGATAAAAGCCGATAAAAAGCCGATAAAAACCGATAGAAAAGAAATCATTATAAATTATGTATTAAAAAATGGATCTATTACAAATAAAGAGGCGCGGGAGTTATTGAGTCTGGCGGACTCTACGACGAAAAGAGTGTTAAAGGAGATGGTAAATGAAGGGATGCTTATTGTAGATGGGGAGCGTAAGGCAAGGAAATATTTATTGAAACGTGAAGAGAATGATAGAGGGTGTTAATGAAGCGGGGAGGTCTGACAGAACTTGTTGCAGGTTTTGGAAAGGGAAAATATATTTAAATAAATTTTATATTAAGATTTTTCGGCTGCCCTTGACGGATGATTTGTGGTTCGGTTCAGAGGGCTGCTTTTTTTTCGCGAAGACAAAGTGAGGATGTGCATTAGCCTGCATCATCCGAGCGCGCCCGTGAGGCTGCTGTACATCCACTGGATGTTCGTTTAGCAAGGACCGGAACGAAGCACAGACCAAATACCCATGTGCTTTCAGCACATTGCCCTCTGGGGCGAATCTTGCTGCGGGGTATTTTACTTATCAAGCTTTATATGGGGATATTTCCCCCAATTAACCCCCCTCTCCCTTCCCCTTCTAACTGACCCTTTTTTACTTTCCTGCCCCTCCCCCAAATTTCCCGTTGACTTTTTGGGCTTCCCGGCAGTGCGCGCCCCCTTTTTTTGGGGGCGTGGGGCGCGCCGGGGGGGATATTGGGGGTGCGGGTGTTTATCTTTTTATTTTATTTTTTATGATCTTAAAGGAGGAATGGGAAACATGAGGAAGAGTTTCAAGAAGGGCCTTGCCATGGTCCTCGCGGCCGCCATGGCCTTCTCCACCCCGGTGGCGGTGGACAGGACGGTGGCAGGGGCAGCAGAGACATCATTGCCTGCACCGGTGGCAACGTATGATTTTGCGTCAGCAGAAGGTGTTGCGGTCGATAACAGCGCAGCGGCGGATAAGTCGTTTGCCATCAAAGACGGTGCACTGACAATGACAGATAGTGCTAATTTTGCTACAATTTCAAATCCATTAAAAGGAAAAGTAGATAAGGGCGCTACAGTGGAATTCGATTTTGAGGTTGCTGCGGATGCAAAGCCAGCCAATATTGAATATGGTACAGTACTTGGGTTTGATACACCGAATCTTGCCATGAGTGCAATGCCGTATTTCTGCTATAATGGAGATGATGGCTGGGTTGATATCAAAGGGACTGCCCCAGCTGCAGAAGAGAAACATCATTATACTTTTGCCATCAGCGAGACTGATGTAACGATGTATGTAGATGGAATTAAAGTTTCAAATCCGGCGATTAATAAGGGAGATGATGCATTTACACCTGAGACATATGCAAAAGCAGTATTGAAAGCGTTGAATGACAGCACAGAGGCATATTTTGGCAAAGGTGCATTCTGGGGCGCAGCAGCAGGTACACTTGATAATGTCAAATTCTATAATGAAGCACTGGGTGAATCCCAAGTATATAAAGCGGCTACTGGAAAAGACATTTCTGAAATCGTACCGGTTTCTGTAACAGGTGGAGCAGTTTCTATTAAAGAAGGTGGAAAACTGGCTTTTAATTTCAAGGTAAATGATTATCAGGAGAAAGGTATTCCTGTTGCTGTAAATGATAAAATTACAGTTGCAACCGGAAGTGCTCTGACTGTTGATGAAGATGGCAATGCTACTTATGAATACGATACGGAAGGAAAAGATGGAAAGTATACATTTGCAGTTGCCTCTACAATAACAGATGAAGGAGTTCTTTACAACTTGACTGGTGTAGCGAAAGCAGAGATCACACTTGTAAAAGTGGGCGATACCATGTATGAGGAAGACAAATCCCTGATCACGGGAGACCTTGGAGCAGCAAAAGGAAAAACGGGTAATGAATTTGTGATTAGCTGGACTGCTGCTGAAGGAACTGTAGCAAGCGCTGTAGTAACAGGACCAGATGGAAAGCAGGTAGGAAATGCCCTTACTGCTCCAGGAAGTGTTACGGTTACAGCCGCAGGCAATTACAATGTTACCTTGGCAGTAACAAAAGACGGAAAGGCTGCTACACAGACAACTGGTTTCTCTTACCGTCCGGCAGGAGCTGCTTCAACAACGGACAAATTCGCTAAAGTAACATCCGCTAAACCGATCTTCAAATCGACCTTTGATACAGCAGCAAGTGCACAGACTGACGGTGTAGACCTGACTGGCTCCAAGGCAACAATCAAAGATGGTGTTCTGGTACTTGCCTCGGATACAAAACAGCATGGACAGTACTTTGCAAAAATGCCAAGTTTCACTACAGATGATTTCGCAAATGGTATCACATTCATCGCAGATGTGAACCCATCCCAGGAAGGAGACTGGACTCCATATGCAGTATTCGGTGATGGAAAACTGGCACAGAAAGGCGCAGCAGGAACAACATACCGCTGGGCGATCACAGAAGGATTCAGTTCCATTGCAGGACCAAGCACGAATTACCATGAAGTAGGTTACTATGGAACCGGTGCTGCTCCTGGGGATGCAAAAGGAACCCTGTCCTGCCCGATCAGTGCACCATATACATTTGATTACTTTAATACAGCAACAAATCGCAATAAGTGGTATACGATCGCTGTAACTGTTAAGAAAAATGAGATGATCACCTATGTAAATGGTGTACAGATCCAGAAAGGAACAAAGGACTACACTACGATCATTAACGGAATGAAGAAAGCGAGCAGTAATTACCTTGGGGCTTCTTACTGGGATAAAGACACTGACGCTGACTTTGCAGGTTCCATGGACGATGTGGCAGTTTACAATACCGCACTGTCCGCAGCAGACATCAAGACACTGACAAGGACAGATGCAGCAAAACCAGGTACTGGCGGTGATCAGACTGTAACAACATCCTCAGCAAAGGTATCCAAAGTGACCATCAAGGTGCCGAATAAGAAGTCCGGCAAGACCATCTACATGAAGGTGAAGGATAAGCTGACACTGAAGGCAACCGTTACAGGAAGCGGAAAGTACAGCAAATCCGTAACATGGAAATCAAGCAAGAAAAAGGTGGCATCCGTAACCTCCAAGGGTAAGGTGACAGCAAAGAAAGCCGGAACAGCAAAGATCACAGCAACATCAAAGACAGACAAGAAAAAGAAGGCAACCATTACCATCAAGGTAAGCAAAAAGGCTGTGAAGAATAAGACACTGAAACTGAAAGCCACAAAGAAGACTCTGAAGAAGGGCAAGACATACACCATCGGCATCAAGAAGATCACAAAGAAGACAACAGAGAAGATCACATACAAGACTTCCAAGAAGAGTGTGGCAACAGTAGATGCATACGGTGTGGTTAAGGCTAAGAAAAAAGGAACAGCAAAGATCACAGTAAAATGTGGCAAGAAGAAAGCTACACTGAAACTGACTGTTAAGAAATAAGAACAGGAAGGTATCGTGTAAGATCATAGGGACCAGTTAGCTGGTCCCTTTTTTTGGCTTAATGGTGAGTAAGAAATTAAAATAGTGGAAAAGATAATGATTTAATAATATAATTTTACTCATTATATTTTTGTCGCAGAAAGCGGGTGTAAGCTTGAATTTAGGCATTGAGACAAAACAAAACTTTGTATTGCATTTTGCATTACAAAGGAGTAAAATAAAGAAAAAAAGAGGTGGTGGTAATATGGCAGCACGGAGTGCAAATGTAAATGTTAGAGTGGAGCCAGACGTTAAGAAGCAGGCAGAAGAGATTTTGAATAAACTTGGTGTGTCGGCATCAGCTTTTATTAATATGACTTATAGGCAGGTGATTTTAAAAAGGGGAATTCCTTTTTCTGTTGATTTGCCTACAGAAATTAAAACACTTGATACAATGTCCAATGGAGAATTTGATGAGATGATGCAGAATGGATTGGCACAGGCTAAAAGAGGTGATTCAGTTCCTTATGAAGAAGCCTTTGCTTATCTTATGAAAGGGCTTTGATTATTATGGAAAAGCAATATAAAGTACACATTACAGAATATGCCCTTGCGCAGATGGAGGAAATTAGGGATTATATTGTATATGAACTCCATGCCCCACAGGCAGCATATAAGCTTCTTTCGGAAATGAGGGATAAAGTTGCTTTATTAAACAATGCGCCAGAACGCAATCCTCTTGTTGATGTTAAAAAATGGAGAGAACAGGGTGTCAGAAAGATATTAGTAAAAAATTTTATTATGTATTACTGGGTGGATAAAGAACGTCAAGTTGTCCATATAACAGCGGTTGTCTATGGAAAAAGAGACCAGTTAAGAGAACTCGGTAAAATGAATTTAGAATAATATGCTATGATGAAGAAATATTCAGCAAATACAGAAATAATAACAGAAGGGGTATCGTGTAAGATCATAGAGAAAGGAACCAGCTTGCTGGTTCCTTTCTTTTTCTTGTCAATCGCGTCAGATATGTTGACGAGATTGACGAGAAAAGAAATAATTGCTTTTGCAAACTGTGATGGCGGAAAGCTATATATTGGTGTTCAGGACGATGGGATGGTAATAGGTGTTAAAGATGCTGATGCAGTTGCTCTACAGGTTAGTAATATGGTACGTGATGCCATTAAACCGGATCTGACAATGTTTCTTCATTATGAGACATTGGAAGTTGAAGACAAATATGTTGTTTCAATAGATATTCAAAGGGGAACAGAAAGACCATATTATATCGCTAAAAAAGGGCTTCGTCCGGAAGGTGTGTATGTAAGACAGGGGTATTCATCAGTACCTGCAACAGATACGATGATTCGGTACATGATTAAGGAAACAGATGGAGACCGTTTTGATAAAATGAGATCGCTGAATCAGGATCTAACCTTCCAGGCGGCAGAAAAAGAGTTTTCTATGCGGGGGATTTCCTTTGGTATTAAGCAAATGCAGACATTAAAAATGTTGAATTCGGATGGTATATATACGAATCTTGCTTTGCTTTTATCAGAGCAATGTATGCATACGATCAAAGTTGCGGTTTTTCAAGATACAGATCAGAATATTTTCAAGGATCGGCATGAGTTTACCGGTTCCTTGGTACAGCAGTTGAATGATGTATATTCTTATATTGATCTGCGGAATCAGACTCGTGCAGTCTTTGATAAATTGCATCGTATTGATACTAGGGATTATCCAGAGGTTGCTGTGCGTGAAGCATTGCTGAATGTATTAGTTCACCGAGATTATGGATTTAGTGCCAGTGCTCTTGTCAATATATATACAGACCGTATAGAATTTGTTTCTGTTGGAGGGCTGCTTCCGGGAATTGAACTGGGGGATGTGATGGTTGGGCTGTCTATATGCAGGAATCAGAATTTAGCGAATGTGTTTTATCAGTTGGGACTAATTGAAGCATATGGCACAGGAATTCATAAGATTATGAAAGCTTATGAACAGATTGGGAAAATGCCACTGATCGAGACGACAAATAATGCTTTTAAGATTACACTGCCAAATATTAATTATAATCTGGAATTCAAAAAATCGGATCCGATTGCCAGTGATGAAGAGAGGATCATTGATTTTGTGATAAGGAATGGCGGAATTGTGAGAGTCAATGTAGAGGCTCAATTTGGGATCAGTGCTTCTTCGGCATCGCGCATGTTGAGGAAAATGGTGGAAAAAGGAATTTTGGTACAACGTGGCAGAGGCAGAAGCAGTAAATATGTTTTGCCTGATTAACCCCCCTCTCCCTTCCCCTTCTAACTGACCCTTTTTTACTTTCCTGCCCCTCCCCCAAATTTCCCGTTGACTTTTTGGGCTTCCCGGCAGTGCGCGCCCCCTTTTTTTGGGGGCGTGGGGCGCGCCGGGGGGGATATTGGGGGTGCGGGTGTTTATCTTTTTATTTTATTTTTTATGATCTTAAAGGAGGAATGGGAAACATGAGGAAGAGTTTCAAGAAGGGCCTTGCCATGGTCCTCGCGGCCGCTATGGTCTTCTCCACCCCGGTGGCGGTGAACAGGACGGTTTCCGCTGCGGCTGAGGAAGAAAGTAAAATTCAAACTCAGACGTTAACAGGAGTTGCTTGGTGGAATGCAGAAAATGGTCGTACTGAAGACTACGCCATAAATAAGGGAAACAAAACGGTTTTGTTTGTTATGGCGCAGACGGCTGGTGATTTTACTGTAGAGGTAAAGGGAGAGAACAAATACCTTACAACTGGTTCAGACCAGAACGGATGGACGGCAGAGGATGCGGCAGGCCAGGGAACGGTAAGCGGTGTGAACTGGGTTGAGGGTGCTGCTGATAACAGTATTGTTGTAGCTGGGCATCTTTACAAGATCACTGTGGATCGGACAGGGGAAGATATTACAGTTGAGTACTATGATGTGATAACAGACACTTCTAGATGTACCATCAGATGGACAGGCGGAAATATGCCAGATGAGGCAGGTGTTCATATAATTGCCCAGGCTGGTACATTTCAGGTAATCACAGGTACGGATTCTCTTGGTGATGCAGTATCTGTAACAGTAACAGGTGGTGCAGTTACACTGAAAGAGAATGGGAATCTGGAATTTGGTTTTAAAGTAAAAGATTACCAGGATAAGGGTATCCCAGTTTCTGTAAATGGAAATGTTACAGTGGCATCAGGATCTGCTTTGGTTGTTGCAGAAGAGGCTGACGAAGATGGATACGCAGATGCTACTTACACTTATACTCCAAATGAGGCAGGAAAATACGAGTTTGCTGTTTCTTCTGCAGTGACAGAGGATGGTGTCCTTTACACATTAGATGGTGAGGCATCTGCAGAGATCACACTTGTAAAAGTGGGCGAAACCATGTATGTGGAAGACAAATCCCTGATTACCAAAGACCTCAGTGTGGCAGCGAATGGAAACACGTTTACTATTTCATGGGAAAATGCTGCTGGTGCAACAGCTAAGGCCGTTGTAACAGGTCCGGATGGAAAAGTAGTGAAAGAATTGACCGCATCAGGAAGCGTTACAGTTTCTGCTGCCGGGAATTATGATATTGCCCTGACAGTAACAAAGGATGGAAAGATTGCTACCGCAGTAAGTGGTTTCTCCTACCGTTCGGCAGGCAATGCTTCAACAACGGACAAATTCTCTAAGGTGACATCCGCTAAACCGATCTTCAAATCTACATTTGATACAGCGGACAGTGCAAAGAACGATGGGGCAACACTGAGTGCCAAAGCTTCTGTTAAGGATGGTGTTCTTGTTCTGGCTCCGGATACTAAGCAGAAGGGTCAGTACTATGCACAGCTTCCTTCCTTTGCAACGAAAGATTTCAGCAAGGGTATTACATTTATTGCAGATGTAAACGTAGCAGCATGGGAGAAAACATGGACTCCGTTTGTTGTATTCGGTGATGGCACACCAGCATCGGATGGCAGCACAGCAACTTTCCGCTGGGCATTTGATGTCGGGCTCGATTCTATTGCAGGAACAAAAGAAGTAACTGCAGCAAATGCAGCAGCTAGTGTGAAAGATGGATGGCATATAGCAGGTGGTGCAGTAGGATACTATGGTAAGGATTCAACAGCACCAATGGCAACAGGATATTCTTATGATTTCTTCAGCAAGGCAGAGAACCAGAAGAAATGGTATACAGTAGCAGTTACTGTTAATAAGACAGACATGACTACTTATGTAAACGGTGTACAGATCCAGACAAAGAAAGGTGATTTCACAAAACTGTTTGATGGCATGAAGAAAGCAAGCAAGAACTATCTGGGTACATCTTATTGGACAGGTGACCCTGACCTTGCAGGTTCCATGGATGATGTGGCAGTATACGATACCGCACTGTCCGCAGCAGACATTAAGACACTGACAAGAACAGATGCAGCAGGTAATGGCGGTGGCCAGACTGTAACAACATCCACAGCAAAGGTATCCAAAGTGACCATCAAGGTGCCGAATAAGAAATCCGGCAAGACCATCTACATGAAGGTGAAGGATAAGCTGACACTGAAGGCAACCGTTACAGGAAGCGGAAAGTACAGCAAATCCGTAACATGGAAATCAAGCAAGAAAAAGGTGGCATCCGTAACCTCCAAGGGTAAGGTGACAGCAAAGAAAGCCGGAACAGCAAAGATCACAGCAACATCAAAGACAGACAAGAAAAAGAAGGCAACCATTACCATCAAGGTAAGCAAAAAGGCTGTGAAGAATAAGACACTGAAACTGAAAGCCACAAAGAAGAC
>CANRWA010000105.1 GCA_947643415.1 uncultured Clostridia bacterium
ATACGCCTTCACCTTCTCCCCATACAAAAACACATCGTTTCCTCTTACAATTCCCGCTGGTGTCAAGTGATTGCTACAAATTTTTTTAACTTTTTTACCCCGATATCCCTTGAAAATCCGTTGGCTGGTGTTACATTATTGCTATTTTTACCAGGGGTGGAGTTACATTGTTGCTACAATATTTACGGCGGTCTGATGCTGCATTACTGCAATACCACTTCTGCACTGCCCGCCTCTTTGCTGAACGTCCAGTGAATGTCTATCACCTTTTCCCTGCTAATATCAATTCGATCTATAAATGCATCCGCCATTTCTTTTGTAACAGCCTCAAAACCGGCGTATTGCAGAAATTTCCCATAGTCTCTTGCATTCGCCTTTAGCAGATTATCGCAGACATCCAACTGTTTTTCAGATTCCTCCAACTTTTTTCGCCTGTCAGAAATCTGCTGATCCAACTGCTTTCGGCCTTCCATATACTGCTCTCTGGTATATGTACCGGCATGATATGCCCCCAACAGATCGGCCTTTCTCTCCGTCAATTCGGAAATCTCTGTCTCAGCATCCGCTGCTGCCCTGCCGGTTTGTTTCATGATTTTACGCTGTTTTTCCAGCACCGCATCTCTGGCTCTTTTAAGGTCCGCCAATCCAGTCATCTGCACCCTGATCTCTTCCAGTACGATTCTCTCCAGCACCTCATTACTGATGCTTTCAGAGACACACTCGTTATCACTGTTCAGTTTCTGGTTCGGACAATAATAAAACAATTTCCCGCCTGCAAGTTTCATAATCTTAAGCCTGCGTCCGCAATATACACAATAGACTTTTCCTTTCAGAGCATAAAGAATCGGCTTTCTGTCTACCGCTTTTCTGCGAAAATACTTCCCCTGCACCTCATCGAACACTTTCCTGCTGATGATAGCCGGATGATGATTCTCAAAAACTTTCCATTCCTCCCTCGGTTTCACGATTGTACGACTTCCGCCGACTTCGGCCTGAACAGACTTGTTATATACCATGTTCCCAATATAACTCTCATTTGTAAGCATGTTTCTGACGATTCCCGGCTGCCAATATTTACGCTCTTGCTGCAATTCCTTTCGGTTTTGCTTCTTTCTCAGGTTTTTGAATTCCAGCGGTGTCATTATTTTCTCATCATTCAGCACCCTGCATATCTGCGTCAGGTTCTTCCCAGACAAAGACAATTCAAAAATATGCCTTATTATATCCGCTTCCTCCTGTACGATCAGCAGCTCATTGGGATTATTCCCGTTTTTCTCATACCCAAACGGCGTACTTCCCGTAGCATATTTTCCCTGATTCTTCTTCGCCATTACAGAGCTTTTCACTTTTTCGGAAATATCCTTACAATAGAAATCAGCCAAAAGGCTTTGGAACCCGATATCAAGATCCGCCGTTTTTCCGATATAATTCTGGCTGTCATAATGTTCCGCAATGGAAATGAACCGTATGCCCATGAACGGAAAAATCTGCTCCATATAAGTCCCCAGTTCGATATAATCTCGTGAAAACCGTGACAGGTCTTTTACAATCACACATCTGATTTCTTTCTGCCGTATCTGTGCCAACATAGCCTGCATTCCCGGTCTGTTCATGGTTGTCCCCGAAATTCCGTCATCGTAAAACTCGCAATATTCATAATCAGCAAGGATCGGATGCTCTGCAATGTACCTCTTGATCAACAATCTCTGGTTCGTAATGCTGCTGCTCTCTGCCTTTATATCGCCATCCTCTATGGAGAGACGATAATATCCCGCAATTTTGCCCTTAGACATTACAATCACCTCCATCCCCGCCCCCGAACCGAAACTGGATGTCGATTATTCCCTCCGGAAAAACTGTAATTCTTTCTATCAGGGCATCTATCATCTGTACATTCAGTTTTTTGCACCTTTTAACTTTTTTCAGGGAACGCAGAAATGTGTCCTGTTCTTTTGACCTTATCTCACCTCTCCGTATTTTCCGCTTTAGTTCCTCCAGCCTTTTCTCACAATATTTCTCAAACTCTGCCCTGTTTACACGGAATGCAGCGTATTCCTGCTTACTGATACCGCCTTCCTTATACTGCATATAGATGTTTCCGGCCTTCATTTTCAGTTTCTGCCACTCCCGCATAATGCTGCCCTGTTCCTCCAGATAAACTGCTCTTCGCTTTTCCCATTCCCGGCGGTTCATGGCTGTCAGGTCTTTGTATGAAATCTTCCGACTTTCCAGTATATCTCTCACTTGTTCTAAAACATAATTTTCAAGCTGTTCTTCCGATATACTATTCCCGGGACATTTTCTCCCGTCAATGTAGTAGATCCTCCTGCAATCATAAGAGTAATTTCTTTTACCATTTACCCTGCTTTGATAATACCTTGCGTGCATTTTGCCGCCGCAGCCGCAGTATAGAATATGGCGAAATATATTTTCATCCTCCCTGACCACGCGTTTCAAGGTGCCGCTTTTGCTTTCCGTCTGCCCACCAGCCTCTGTCAAAACTGCATTAACCTTATCAAAAAGTTCCGGCGCAATAATTGGTTCATGGCTGTTTTCCACCGTGATCCATTCATTCTGCTGTGTATAGCAAATGCCCTTCTGCCCCGCCTGTAATCCCGACTTTGTCTTGCCCTGCACAAGTCTCCCTGCATATACCGGGTTTCCCAATACCCCTCTGATCACACCGGGATTCCATTGGTGAAGTACCTCGCCGTCCTCCCGGAATGTATGCCCGTATTTATTATAATCACTGATCCTATGCACTTTTTCTCTATATAAATAAGAGACCATCTCTTTATAAGGAGTTCCTGCGGCATAGCTTTCAAAAAGGTAACGGACGATTCGGGCATTCTCAGGATGGGGCATCAGTTTTCTGATCCCATCTACTTTTTCAGCCTTATACCCATATGGCGCTGTGCTCCCAATGTACGCGCCCTGCTGTGCTGCCAGCTTTCTAGCTCCCATTACTCTCTTTGATATATCTTTGGCGTACATATCATTTACCAGATTTTTCATATTCATTGCAAGTTTCTTCCCGGAAACATTGTCAGACATGGAATCAAATCCATCTGTGACCGCAATAAAACGAACTTCCAAAAACGGCAGAATCTTTTCAATATAATTGCCTGTCTCCAGATAATCCCTGCCAAATCTGGATAAGTCTTTGACAATAATACAGTTTATGTTTCCATTTCTAACATCATCCATGAGTCGGTCAAAGCCCGCTCTTTCAAAAGAAGTACCTGAAACGCCGCGGTCAACATAGATGTCAAAAACCTCAAACATCTGGTTCCCGCCGGGCTTTCTGTTCTGGTCTGCAATATATTGTCGGATAACTTCAATCTGATTCTCTATGGACTCCGATTTCTTATCCCCGATATCCACTGACAGCCTGCTGTATATCCCCACAAAGTATTTTTCAATGGATATAGTTGTTTTTTCTGCGTCCGCCGTTTTTTCCAAATAGCGTTTGCTCGTCCTCGCCATCTATACCACCTCCTGCACAGAAGTTTTTTCGTGGTACATCCGGCTTAAGACACCCGGTTTATCTATCTCACTATGAAAGCGGAATTCTATCTCCAGCCGCTTATCCTCATGAATGAAAACTCTGCGGATTGCCGTTACCAGCAGCTCTCTGTCAAGCTCTTGAATATCCAGATTTTCCTTAAGTTTTTCAAGCTGAAATATTGCCGCAACCCCATTCTGAAACATGTCCTTGATTATTTTCTTTTGAGCCGTCACAGCGTTTTCCAGCTCATTACATTTTCTTTCATATAACTGATGAAATTCATCAAATTCCTTTTTATCAATCAGCCCCTCTTTCAAATCAGAAAAAAGACTGCTTTTCAGCGCATAATATTTGCTGTATTCTGCCTGAAGACTGGCAATCTGTGAATCATATTCGACCACCTGGTCATAGTTTACATTCATCTGTTCCAGATACCGGGCTGTTTCTTCATAGGATGCCATCAATTCAAGGTATTTTTTTATCTCCTTAAAGACAATCCTCTTCAGCAGTCCTTCCTCGATGCTGTGTCTGCTGCATCCCATGGATTTATTCTTTGTCTGACAGATATAGAAGACTTTCTTTGTCCCCTTATAAGAATTTATCCGTTTTACCATAGGCGCTTTGCAGTCCGCACATATCAATATGCCGCTGAACAGGTTTGCCGTGTCTGTGTGATTCGATGCCCTGCCGTCAAATTTCAGCAGATCCTGAACCGTTAAGAAGTCTATATCCGAAACAATGGCCTCATGGGTATTCTCCACATATACCCATTCTTCCCTGGGCTTATCAATTCTTTTTTTCACTTTATAATTAATTTTTTCCTGTTTGCCCTGCACCATGGTACCAAGATACATCGGATTTACCAGAATGCGTTTCACAGATACCGCCGCCCATTTTGGGGTAGAGGAGCCCTCAAAACCGGAATGATACTTCATGCCAAGGGATCTTTTATATTCCATGGGCGACAGGATGCCTGTGGCGTTTAATTTTTCTGCGATTGCCGCCATGCTCATCCCCGCTATCTTCCATGCAAATATCTTTCTGACAATATCCGCCGCGTATTCGTCAATTATCAGACTGTTCTTATCTTCCGGATTCTTCTTATAGCCATAAACCGTGAATGCGCTGATACATTTCCCTTCCTTGCGTTTTACCGTTTGCTGGGCTTTCACTTTTATAGAAATATCTCTGCAATAACTGTCATTTACAAAATTTTTTACAGGCAGGATCAGGCTGTTGTCCGTCCTGTCCGCAAACAGACTGTCAAACCCGTCTGTAACCGCAATAAAGCGCACATTTAAAGCCGGAAAGGTCTTTTGTATCAACCGCCCGGCTTCAATATAGTCCCGTCCAAATCTTGACAAATCCTTTACCAGCACACAATTCACTTTTCCGGCGCGGATGTCAGCCATCATTCTCTCAAAATCGGGTCTCTCAAAATTTGCGCCAGAATAGCCATCATCTATGTAGATGTCGTAGATCCTCAGATCTTCATGGCTCTGAACATATGCTCTCAGTATGTCTCTTTGGCTCCCAATACTATTACTTTCTGTTTTTTTACCGCCGTCACTGTCTGCGTCGTCCTTAGAAAGCCGCAGATAAAGGGCAGTCTCATAAATATCCCTGCTGCTCACTTGCATCACTCCTGACTTTCCGTATTTGCTGAATCCCTTTTAATATTTCAGTTCCGCAATCTGCCTTAGATAATGTTTCAATGCATCTGTTGCGGAATAATCCTCCTTACTGAAATGTACTCTTACCACATAGCCCTCATTTATGTGGGTTGACAAATCTCCCTCCTTACCAGAGATATATTCCTCTACCTTTTTCTCTATGGGCTGCATTTTATCAGTCTGAATTGTGTCAATATCCGGCAATTCTTCCCTTTTCACTTCCATAATCCCTGCGCTCTGGATATTTGCACTCTGCGCAGTCCCCATACCCTGCGATTTTTCCATGAAAACTGACCTTTTCCTTCCTCTCTGCATTCTATGCGGGGCGGGGATTGTCCCATAACTTACGGAGTCCGTTTTTTCCATCACAGTAAGCGTCAAATAGCCCGTCTTTACCTCAGTTAGTTTTTCTGTCATACTTTAAAGCGTTTTTAAAAGGAGGCTAACTGGAGGTCCATTATGGAGCAGTGCCATGCACGCCGTGAAGGGCAGTCAGCCAAGCAATGGCTGGCAGATAATGATATTTCATGAAGAACAAACGGCGGGCTGCGGCATTTGGGTACTGTCGTAATACTTAAGATAAAATTACAGAAAAAAGCTGCATCCAAATTATATTGGACACAGCATCAAATATCATATAGAAATTTAATATAATAAGAAATATAATAATATGTTGAACTATATAGCGCTACAGTCCCTATACATACTGTAGCGCCTAAGTTGAGAATAATCCCTTTTCTTTTCCTTTTCTTTTCCTTTTCTTTTCCTTTTCTTCCAAATTCTATTTCCATTTGACAATGGGAAACAGTAATCGTTGCCTTTCTATCAAATATTGCCTGTATTGTTCACTTGCTTAATCAGTTGCAGGAACTGGCGATATTTTTGTGTACTTCCAGCAAACCGAAATTTAGTCCTATCCATAGACTACACGCATAAAACAGACATCTTTGAGAAGGAACGGAATTTCCAATTATCAATGACTGTCAAAAATACAGGCCCGGATTTGTCAATATATCATCACGAACACAGTCAATCTCAAAACTGTTTTTTTCTTCAAAGACTTCCCAATATCCGACATCGCCATTCACTTCAATTTTCCTTTCCCTCTTGTAAATAAAGCTGTCATAAGAAGGACATACAAACTCAATAGGATCAGGACTCACCCTCTTGAATTTATATACCCAAAAAGAATCCTTTACCCATGTTGTAACACTGAGATACGATAGGATAGTTCCACCTACTACACTGACAGCACCAGTAATTATTGCCATTGCTGCTGCCTCAGGGAAAATGATACTCAATGCAGCACATATCACCGAAACAGCTATGCCTGCTGCAAAATGCCATGATCTCTCTTCATATTGTTTGGTATCCGTATATCCATACAAATTATGATAATATGTCGTTCCAGAAAGCTGCAACTGTTTTGATTTCAAAAAAGAAAAACTTGAATTCACAGAATAAGTACTGCCCAAATTATATTCAACCTCTGTTTGAGGAACAGAAATGAAATCATCAAGGCTATATCTTATTGGCGCTATTGCATCAGTTCCTGAACTCATATCATAGTATAAAATTTCCTGCGTTCTGTTGTCATATACGGCAGTCTGCAGTTTGATTCCGTTCTCATAATATTCAACAACTCGACCAGAATCTGTTTCCTTCGTTTTCAAGCATGCATTATTTTCCAAAGTTATTATATGACAGTCATATTCATCTGTTGATGCATGTACCTCCATCGAAGGTATTATTGATGTTATAAGCATTGCGCAAATCAATAAAACGGAAATGTAATTCACCTTAATTTTCATACAAAAACCTCCCATAATAATCTTTATTTTTCTCTTGTTAACTCGCTTTTTCTCACTTTTTCATTTTTTATAGAGATGCTATCTACGTCTATGCCATTCCCCTAGACCAAAAATCATGGATATTAGGATGTTTGGGGTACACAAAACAAGACGTCATCTTATTTTGCTATGATTGGCCTTTCTTATCCCCAACTCCTTACGGCAGCCTAACCTCCCATGTCATACGGGATCACCTTCACTTCTGGGTCCTTAATTCCTTCGTTCTGCTTATCCATAAAGGGGCGTCATGATGCTCCTAAACTGAGTCTGTGCTCTGATGGTGAAAAATCTGACTTCGGCTCTCTATGTTTTTGTAATTCTTTCTGTTCCTTTCAGCACCTTCTGGTGGACGTCTTACTGAATCTCACAGTTGTCATTCTTATGCTGCCTGTGGCGGCCTATGAATATCAGATATCATCTTCTCCGGATCATAGGTTACTCCATTGGCCAGAATGGCATAGAAGACTCGTATCAGCTTACAGCTGATGGCAATCACGGATTGCTTTTTCTTTAACGGATTGTTTGCCCTGGTTGTATAATACTCATGCAATGACCGAAACTCCGGGTTCTTTGCTATCAGTGGAATCGCTGCATTGAACAGTACTGCTCGTAGCTTACTCCGACCTCTTTTACTAATGGTCGTCTGTCCTTTATGCTTTCCTGAGCTGTTTTCCCTTAATGAGAGTCCGGCCAGCTTTTGTATCTGCCTGGGCGATTCAAAACGTCTCACATCACCCACCTCAGCCAGAAATCCCGCTATCGTGATTATTCCTATACCTTTGATGGCAAGCATCTGCTCGCTTTCGGGTATCTTTTTACACAAACTTTCTATCTCTTCCATAATGGAATCAAGCTGTGCCTTCTTATATTCGTAATCCGCAAGCAAAAGTTTCATTTCATACTCGGCAGCCGAAGAGCCTTTCTTTAAGCCAATGCTTCGTTTCGCTGTTTCACACAGGGTCGTTGCCCTTTTCATTCCAACAGCTCTTAACTTTGCATCACGCCAGATTTGATTGATTCTCCCGGCTCCAAGTTCCACGATTGCTTTCGGAGTACAAGCTGCTTTTAGAAGCAGTATGCTGCTTCGTGCTTCATAATCCCTAAACACCTCTTTGTATTCAGGGAAATATATGGCGAACCATCTGGCAAATCTGTTTTTGATCTGGGTAAGTTCCCTGACAAGCCTCTTACGGTTGGCCACCATAATTCTTAAATCAGCATACACACCATCCGGTATATATGGTATGGAATATCTTCCATCAATGACAAGCTTTGCTATCACCTTGGGATCTTTTCTGTCATTCTTACTTTGGCTGTTATCATCCAGTTCCTTGGTCTGCTTTACCGCATAGGGGTTAACCATAACCAGGAGGATGCCCTCATCCTCAAGATAAGCGCCAAGATCAAACCAGTAATGACCTGTTGGCTCGATACCGACAATCACATCTGACTTCTTGTACTTGTCCTGTAAACGCTGCATCCAGCCTTTGAAGTTCTCAAATCCTTCCCTGCTGTTGCTGAATGGAAAGACTTTCCCGAGTTCAATGCCCCGCCAGTCAAAAGCCCTGGCGTAATGTGTAGTACTTCCGATATCAATTCCAACTACCAAAGTTGATTCTTTTACTTGATTGATTTTCTCATTCTGCTTATAATTCATTTGTGGGTGTCTCCTCTGAACAATGATTTTTTTAACCGCCAAGTTAACAATCATTATTCTATGGTAGGCACTCATTTTTTGCAAACCCGCTATTTGTTACTTAACAGGAATGCTCCTACTTTTGTTTTTTTGTTTTCTCTCTGCATTTTTTCATTTCAAGGAGAATCTTTACTATATTTTCATTTCTTCTAACTTTGACCACATAGGCTAAATTAGGAAAAATTAATAAAACCAACGCTATATTGCACCCACAAAACATTTTTACATGATAATCAAAAACAAGCTGCTTATAAATAATCAAATCCATGATTTCCGTTTCGGCTTCAAGAAATAGATATCTCACCAGATGAAAAAACAGGATTGTTTGAGAAGCACTTAACATATATGCACTTACCAATTCCTTTATATATGTCCGAAAGAAGTTCCCCGTTTTCTTCCTGTCTGCTGAAATTTTATCTTCTTGAATATGCCTTAGTTTTATTAAGAAAAGTACACAGTAAAACGCAAAGCCAATCATGATTGTCATAACAAGAAACAAAATAATGGCTTGTATAGATACTTTCCTATCCCACACTCTGCAGGCCGCAATATCCTTCAAATCAGCATTTTTAAACTGAAAAAACCAAAAGAATATTGCTAATAACATGGACAAATACACAGCCGTCACGCCCAGAACTGCTATCTCAACTTCGTAGATTTGATGGAATCTTTTAATTGCAGAATAACCCTTTTTCATAAAAATTCTCCATTCCGCTGCCTTCGACAGCACAAATAAGCGGTACTTTGATTCCATATAGTAAGATTTGTTTTTAGATAGGTGCCTATTAACGTACTTTTTCAATTTCAGCTTCCCCAGGCGGAATAAGCCCATCCCTCAAAAGCATTTCTGCCAAATTTTTTCGCCCCTAAAACTTCTATAATGCTTTGACTTACTCCGGTTCTTTGGGTGATCGTCCCAGCAGGGACATGTGGCGTTAGCTTCTACACTCGCCTGCTCGATACCTTTTTATCGCATTCTATTATGTTCATTGGACCTGTCCTCCTTTCAGAAAGAGCATAACACTAGGCGTTTGCGAAACGCCAGAACCCGCATAAATACAGGATTCTTTTTGTTATA
>CANRWA010000106.1 GCA_947643415.1 uncultured Clostridia bacterium
TATGGAGAACCGGAAAAAATCGAAAAATCTTTCGCATTTAATGTTGACATTTTCAAAAGAATTGATGGAAGAAGAAATCGGGCCATTTGATTACGGCGTATTTTGTGATAGACAACAGGTGCGGCATAAGGTGAAAATCATCCCTTCGTTGATTGATACGGAGACGATTTCAGAAAAGTTTTGGCAGTGTATGCATAAGAGAGATATGACCGGTTCCATGGAAGAGAATGATTCTGACAAGTCTGGAGAAACGTCAGGCAAAATACTAGTTATCTGTAATACGATTACGAAAGCGCAGTGGATGTACCAGGAACTTTGTAAGCAGTTAGGGGAGCAAAATAAAAACAGAGTGCATCTGCTTCACTCTAAGTTCATACGCCGTGACAGGGCGCAGAAGGAAGATGCAATCTGTGTGTGCGGTGCATTTGCACACACAGAAACTGTTATCTGGATCAGTACATCCCTTGTGGAGGCAAGCCTGGATATTGATTTTGATTATCTGTATACGGAGTTACAGGATACCCCTTCTTTGTTACAGCGAATGGGAAGGGTGAACAGAAAGGGTAAAAAGGAAGTTTGTGACTATAATTGTTATGTCTATACGCAGATAGAGGAAAAGTATTTAGAGCCGCTCTATGTGGCTGGCAGAAACCAAAGCGGGAATAACACTGCTTTTATCGACCAGGATATTTTTGACCTGTCTAAACTCGCCCTAGAGGAATCCCTGGGATATGAAGAAGGGGGAGCACTGTCAGAGGGATGTAAAATAGACATGATGGAAAAATATTTTACCATGGAAAGATTGTCCGACACCAATTATATGCAGAAATATAAGAAGCAGATGGGAGCGTTAAAGGATATTGTATTGTATGAATTGGCGAAAAAGGATATCAAAATCAGGGGAGATATCTTTACCAAAGATGTGATTCCGGCTTGTATTTATGAGGCTTATCAACAGGAGATAGAAGATGGTGCCAAGAAACTGCGCTCTTCTAATACCAGTATGATTGAGAAAATCAAAGAGCGCAACCATATCATGCAATATACTGTTCCGGTGCAAAATTATATTGTGGATGCTTATAACAAAGCTGTTCGTAAAAGGATGTCTGCACAATTTTATCCGCCGGTAAAGATAGGAACCTATGAAACGATAACGGTCCTTGATTGCGATTATGATAGTGAACTTGGGTTTCGGGCCCAAAAGTTTCAAAAAGTAGAGGAAACACCGATTTTTGTATAGAAAGAGCGGGAGAAGAATGGAAGAGCGGATTACGGGGGTAATGATATATTATTATTTTGTCTGCAAAAGGAAATTGTGGTACTTTATCCATGAAATCAGCATGGAAGCAGAAAATGAAGATGTCATGCTTGGCAAATTATTAGATGAAAACAGCTATCAGAGAGGCGAGAAACACATTAACATTGATAATGTAATTAACATTGACTTTATCAAAGAACACAAAGAACTGCATGAGGTGAAAAAAAGCAGAGCTATCGAAGAGGCTGGCATCTGGCAGGTTAAATATTATCTCTATTATTTGAAACAGAGAGGCGTAGATGGATTAAAGGCCAAAATTGACTATCCACTTTTGAAGAAAAATCTTATGGTGGAATTGTCACAGGAAGATGAAGAACAGTTGCAAAAAATTATAAGTGAGATTCATGTATTGAGAGAACAGATGCAGCCACCGGAATTTTGCGTGGAGAAAATATGCAAAAAATGTGCCTACCATGATTTATGTTTTATTTAACGGATTTAAGGAAAAGATTGCTAAAAGTATACCATAGGAGGAGACATGGGACAGAGCTTTTATGTTTATAATAGTGGTGATTTGAGAAGAAAAGATAACACATTGCAATTTATACCCTGCGAAGGTGAGAAACGAGATATTCCCATAGAGCGTATCGGTGATATCTATGTGATGTCTGAAATGACTTTCAATACCTCCTTTATCAGTTACATATCACAGTACGGTATCCCCATCCACTTTTTTAATTATTATAATTTTTATACGGGAAGCTTTTATCCTAAGGAAAAACTGTTGGCGGGACAGCTTTTGGTAAAGCAGGTGGAGCATTATTCGGATTACGAGAAAAGAATGGTGATTGCCAGAAAATTTATTGAAGCGGCGGCAGATAACATCTACAGAAATCTGCGCTATTATAACGGAAGAGGTAAGGATGTCTCTGCCTATATGAAAGAAGTGGATGATTTGCGAAAGAAAATACCGGAGACAAGCTCCATCCAGGAACTGATGGGGATAGAAGGAAATATCAGAAGACATTATTATGCTGCCTGGAATGTGGTTGTGGATCAGGAGATTCATTTTGAAAAAAGAGTGATGCATCCACCGGATAACATGATAAATTCATTGATATCATTTGTGAATTCAATGATTTATGCAAAGGTCTTAAGTGAAATATATCATACACAATTAAATCCGACCATCAGCTATTTACATGAACCGGGAGTACGGAGATTTTCCCTCTGCCTGGATATTGCAGAGGTATTTAAGCCGCTTATCGGGGACAGGCTGATTTTTTCATTGTTGAACCGCCGGCAGATTACAGAGGACAGCTTTACCAAAGAACTGAATTTCCTGCATCTTACAAAAGACGCTTCCGGTCTGATCGCAAGGGAACTGGAAGAGCGCCTGAAGAAAACAATTATGCATAAGGAATTAGGGCGGCAGGTGAGTTATCAATATTTAATGCGCCTGGAGGCATATAAACTGACCAAACATCTGATTGGAGAAAAAGAATATGAAGGGTTTAAAATATGGTGGTAAGGTTGAAAAATCACACTGATGTGCTGATTTTTCAACCGCGAGTTTGTGTCGGAGTCACAAACTCGGAATCACAGCTGAGAATAAAAGTATTCCTTCGGAAAACTTTTATTCTCAGCGCGTGCCTTCGCCAAAAGAGCTCCGGCATGGAGGTAAAATATGTATGTAGTATTGGTGTACGATATCAATCAGGATAATAATGGACAGAAGCGCTGGTCTCATGTTTTTAAGACCTGTAAGAAATATCTGTCTCATATTCAGAACTCAGTCTTCGAGGGAGAGATATCGAAGGTTCAGCTTGCAAAATTACAGCAGGAACTAAGACCATACATTGATAAGGATATTGATTCTGTTATTATTTTCAAAAGCCGGCAGGAGAAATGGTTAGATAAGGAATTCTGGGGGAAGGAAGATGATAAGACCAGTTTCTTTTTGTAACAAATATTGTCGACCTGTAATTGTGTAAAAACCATTGGGGGTTGACAATGTGAGGAATCAGTGGAAATGTACAGGTGTTGGGAGCTATGTTATGGTAATTTATTTTATATAAAATAGGTATGTGAAAAGAGGTAGACAAAAGAGGGGGTGCTGTTAGTGCATTAGTGGGGGAGAAAATGGGGCGGGTATAGGTAGAAACAGAATGGAATTTAAAGCAGATACTAAACGCAGCAGTTACACTATTCGGCGGGTATAGGTAGAAACAGAATGGAATTTAAAGACGATCACGACATAACGGAATTTTTTCTTGTGTCGGTATAGGTAGAAACAGAATGGAATTTAAAGCGAAATAGTTATAGCGCACGTTTCCGTGGCAGCAGGGTATAGGTAGAAACAGAATGGAATTTAAAGACGATTAGGCAGCACAAAGACAAAGCGAAGGAAGGGAGTATAGGTAGAAACAGAATGGAATTTAAAGATATCAAAATGGGTATGGAACAGTGGAAAAGAGGAACCGTATAGGTAGAAACAGAATGGAATTTAAAGCCCCATACACCTTATGGCATGGGTTGAGGGCGAAAGGAGTATAGGTAGAAACAGAATGGAATTTAAAGGGACGGGCTGTTCAAAGAGAAAGAAGTTGAGAAAGGTATAGGTAGAAATAGAATGGAATTTAAAGGATATCGTTGTTTGAAACTGATTAACCACCCAAGAAGTATAGGTAGAAACAGAATGGAATTTAAAGAAGGATTTCAAAAATCAGGCGGTGGCGCATACCTAGTATAGGTAGAAACAGAATGGAATTTAAAGTTTACTGCTTATCAGACGGAGGGGAAAGAGGAAATGGTATAGGTAGAAACAGAATGGAATTTAAAGTCTTTAATTGGCGTGGATATTGGTTGTGGAATGGAGTGTATAGGTAGAAACAGAATGGAATTTAAAGCATGTTTGTATGTCGTTGCTGGTCTGATTGCAAATGAGTATAGGTAGAAACAGAATGGAATTTAAAGTTCCGAACGTCCGGAAAACTAAAAGGAGGAAACACCAGTATAGGTAGAAACAGAATGGAATTTAAAGAGGATGCGGGATGCATACAGGAAGGCCGGGATTCCAGAGTATAGGTAGAAACAGAATGGAATTTAAAGGAACAATCTGACTGGAAAAAGCAGATTAATGCAATGGGTATAGGTAGAAACAGAATGGAATTTAAAGGGCATATAGTAACGCAACAGCCAGGGCAGACAGTACCGTATAGGTAGAAACAGAATGGAATTTAAAGGATCATCCATAGTCATTTCCTCCTAAGCTTCTGCGTATAGGTAGAAACAGAATGGAATTTAAAGATTCTCCTGCCGCCGCACAGACACATTTAACGTCCTCGTATAGGTAGAAACAGAATGGAATTTAAAGAAGGATTTCAAAAATCAGGCGGTGGCGCATACCTAGTATAGGTAGAAACAGAATGGAATTTAAAGTTTGTTATCATTTTCATTTTATTTGGGGTGTAGATAGTATAGGTAGAAACAGAATGGAATTTAAAGGGATGACGGCGACACAGGACGACATCCGGCAGTTGCAGGTATAGGTAGAAACAGAATGGAATTTAAAGGACGTTCGGAAAAACTAATAACTCAATTCATAATAGTATAGGTAGAAACAGAATGGAATTTAAAGTCGTTCTGCCTCCTTATTTGTATTTTGTTGTTAAATGTATAGGTAGAAACAGAATGGAATTTAAAGGTTCCTTTCTCGCTCTGTCCAGTTCCTTCTCCCTGTATAGGTAGAAACAGAATGGAATTTAAAGGTGTGGGAAACCTCAAGAAATCCTTTGATAAGGGGGGTATAGGTAGAAACAGAATGGAATTTAAAGTGTGTTCCTGGTACTCATCTATGACCTGTTGCAACGGTATAGGTAGAAACAGAATGGAATTTAAAGTTCGATAATGATTTTAAAAAGAAGTACGAACAGGAGTATAGGTAGAAACAGAATGGAATTTAAAGATTAATTTACTTGGCACCAACATGGGCTATGGTGTTAGTATAGGTAGAAACAGAATGGAATTTAAAGAGGAAGAATGGCGACAGATCACCGAATGGGTAAATGAGTATAGGTAGAAACAGAATGGAATTTAAAGCACAAAAATATCTCGTAGTAAAGGGCACGGAACGTGGTATAGGTAGAAACAGAATGGAATTTAAAGTTCAGCGAGTGGAAGGCAGAAGTTTTACAGGGGACAAGTATAGGTAGAAACAGAATGGAATTTAAAGATTAAGAAATTAAACCAGACCACGGAGAAAGTAAAGGTATAGGTAGAAACAGAATGGAATTTAAAGGAGTATGGATTTAATGGATTTGGCAAGCCTTCGCTGGGTATAGGTAGAAACAGAATGGAATTTAAAGTTGGCAAGGAACGAGCGCCGGAGATGCGGACGCTATGCGTATAGGTAGAAACAGAATGGAATTTAAAGGAGGATCCTGATTTCTCAACCCTAGAGACCCTTGCGAGTATAGGTAGAAACAGAATGGAATTTAAAGATGTAAATACGGGATAAGAGGTATGCATCTTTCTTTTGTATAGGTAGAAACAGAATGGAATTTAAAGCCTTCCTATTGTGATAGAACGGTATGGGATTGAAGAGTATAGGTAGAAACAGAATGGAATTTAAAGATGCCAGAGAGATATAAGGAAAGATTGGAGGACATTAGTATAGGTAGAAACAGAATGGAATTTAAAGTTCAAAAAGCACAGCTTGTGATTGCAGATGTTCCATGTATAGGTAGAAACAGAATGGAATTTAAAGCTTTCCTCTGCCATATTCAGAATGTCTATGTACGCACCGTATAGGTAGAAACAGAATGGAATTTAAAGTATAGAATGACCGTCATGAGGACGGACATGATTTTCATGTAGAGATAGAACCAAACTGGAATATAAAGCATTTCCTGAACCGCTTCCAAATCTCTACAGAATAAATATAGAAACATACTGGAATTTCTCTGCTTGTCAGATGAAAAGTGGTATAATCTCTCTATAAGAGTACACAAGGGAAATTAGCATGAAGAAAATATATGTCTACGAACCGTGGTTTTTCATCTTTTTTGGAGTATTTCATCTACATAGAATATGGGGCCTTGTTGATAGAGAAGCGTATGCTGTATTCTGGCTTGAAATGATGGAAAACAGGGGAATGTTTTATTTTGTGCTGATGGGAAGCTTAACATTGTTTTGTATAATGGGTATTGCTGCCTTTTTCAGAAATATACATTATAATTATTGGTGGCGGTGGATTTATCTGTTAGGTGGAGGGTATTTGTTATTTGATTTGTTTGCAATTGCAGCAGGACTATCATTTTGGCATGAACTGTTACTGGCGATGTTTGATGTGAATGGGGCATATTGGAACTGGATTTGGGGTGGATTTATTTTCATGGGCGGTGCTGTATTTATACTGGGGTGTCTATTGTGGAAAAAGAAGATTATGGAGGTGAAGATATGCAGCATAAGGTCAAAGTGACAGTGATTGACAAGAAATTATATCCGGAGTTACAGAGACAGTATTGTGCAGATCCGGAAGCGGGGCCTTGCCCCTGTTATCATATAGGGGATGAATTTATTTTTGAGCGTTATGGGGAAGCGGATGACTTCTGGCATATGGGATTACATACCTTAAGGCAGACAGTAAAGACAGCGGATGAGGTGGCAGGAGGAACGCAGTTTCCACACTGCTCGGAGGCCTGGGATGCTATTGCAAGGTATATTTATGCAGGGTTACAGGGCGGCTCCATCATGCGCGGGTGGATGAATGATGAGAGGGTCATGATTGCCTGCTGTTCCGATGGCACGCGGCCGGTTGTATTTAAGATTGAGCGAACGGATTATAAGGTATTGTATATTGATAAAATAGCCTGTGATAAATGTCGTGATAAAATCAGACAGGCGCTTCTGGACATCGAGGGCGTGACGGGGGTGGCGTTTTGTGAGGCGTTTACGGAGGTGTATCTGGAAAAAGAAGTGGAGGAAGATATTTTGAGAACAACAGTGGAGAGTTGCGGAGGATATACGGTGACCAGGATTGACTGACGGCACAGTTTAGCGGGCAGGAGGAACAGGTACATGAAACACATAGAGGCGAAGACGGAAGATTGTGCACAGATATACGCGCTGGTGCAGGAGACAATCAGGACAGTTTATCCGAAATATTATCCGGAGGAAGTCGTGGACTTTTTCAGCAAACTGCACAGTACAGATAATATTGGACAGGATATCGCTAACCGGACTGTGACACTTTTCTATGAAGGAGAGACGTTGATTGGAACCGGCACCTGCAAAGAAGAGCACATCACAAGGGTTTTTGTATTGCCGGGGTATCAGGGGCAGGGGTATGGCGGTCAGATTATGCAGTATCTGGAAGAGAAAGCGGCGAAAAGGTATGATAAAGTATGTTTGGATGCCTCTCTTCCGGCCTGTCAGTTCTATGAAAGAAGAGGATATGTGACACGGCGGCATGAGATTTGGGAGTGTGAGAATGGTGTGGTGCTGGTCTATGGTATTATGGAAAAAGTATTGACAGGAGAAGAGCAAGTGATCATCAGAAAATACGGCCCGGAAGATATTTCCAGCATGGTTGCAATCTGGAACGAAGTGGTGGAAGAGGGCGTTGCTTTTCCGCAGGAGGAATATCTGGATGTCTCATCAGGCGGGGCATTTTTTGAGGAACAGAGTTACTGCGGTGTGGCAGTTGAGGCGGAAAGTGGAAAAGTTGTTGGTTTATACATACTGCATCCTAACAATATAGGCCGGTGCGGGCATATCTGCAATGCCAGTTATGCGGTGGCCTCTGAGAAACGGGGGCTTCATATCGGGGAAAAACTGGTGAAAGACTGCATTGCGCAGGCAGGAAGACTGGGATTCCAGATTTTACAGTTTAATGCGGTGGTGGCCACAAATACACATGCCAGGCACTTATATGAAAGGCTTGGTTTCCGGCAGCTTGGGACTATTCCCAGAGGATTTCGGTTAAAAGACGGCACTTATGAGGACATATGTCCTTATTATATAATATGTCGATAGGGAAGGAGATTACATTATGAAACTGTGCATTGCAGAAGCTCCATGCAAAGTCTTGTAGAGCAGGATTGCATGGAGTAGAAAACTGCTCTTGGACTTTGCGTAATTATCAGTTAAACATCTGAAAGGAGCAAAGTCTATGAAAAAATATATTACAACAATACAGGAAATGAAAAGTTATCTGCTGCTCTGGAGCACCCAGTCATTTTCGGGGCTTGGCAGTGCGATGACAAGTTATGCACTGGTAATCTGGTCTTATACGCAAAGAGGTTCTGCATTGATGACGGCGCTTTTGATGGTGAGTTCTTATGCGCCTTATGTACTTTTCAGTATTTTTGCAGGCGCTTTGAGTGATAAGTGGAACAAGAAAGCCGTTATGCTGGTATGTGATACAGTGGCAGCGTTGACTACTATAGTTATGCTGTTTTTGATGCAGACAGAAGGCTTGCAGATCTGGCACTTATATCTGATTAATGGGATTAACGGTCTGATGAATACGGTGCAGCAGCCGGCATCTGAGGTGGCGGTGACACGCCTGCTCCCCAGAAAGTATTATCAGCGGGTGGGCGGCCTGCGGTATCTTGCAAGTTCCCTGAACTCTATTCTGACGCCTGTTATTGCAACGGCGGTTCTGGGATTGGCCGGTATGGGTGCGGTGGTGGCCTTTGATCTGTTGACTTTTGGTGTTGCTTTCCTGACATTGGCTCTTGCGATTCGGATTCCAGAAGAAGAGGAGCCGGAGAACCAAGAGAAGATATTGGCAACAGCCAGGGAAGGGCTGCGTTACCTGAACAGGGAGCGGGGGATTTTCGGGCTGATCCTGTTTCTTTCGGCGATCAATCTGGTGGCTTCCCTTTACGAGGCGGCTTTCCCAGCCATGCTTCTTTCGCGGGAAGGCGGGAGCGAGAAGGCGTTGGGAATGGTTAATGCGGTAATCGGCATTGCCACGCTCTTGGGAAGTATGTTTGCTTCTTTCTTAAAGACGCCAAAGAGCCGTGTGCGGGTCATCTGCAACAGCCTGTTATTTTCCATGAGTACGGAAAATTTCCTGTTGGCATTTGGCCGTACACCTTTTATCTGGTGTATGGGCGGTTTTCTGGGATGGGTTTGTATACCGCTTATGAATACCAATCTGGATGCAATCATGCGTCTGCGGGTGCCGGACAACATGCAGGGCCGGGTCTATGCAGTACGCAATTCCATGCAGTTTTTTACGATACCGCTGGGATATTTTATGGGTGGTTTTCTGGTTGACAGGGTGTTTGAACCGGTCATGGCATTACAGACAGAAGGGAGTCTGCTGTCAGTTTTGTTTGGTACGGGGAAGGGTTCCGGTGCGGCATTTTTCTTCTTTGTGATAGCATTTGCAGGTATCGGCGTGTGTCTGTATTTCAGACGTAACAAGCATATTTGGGAATTAGAACAAT
>CANRWA010000107.1 GCA_947643415.1 uncultured Clostridia bacterium
GCCTTTGCGCAGTCCTGCCTTGAGACCGGGAACTTCACCTTTTCCGGCTCTGCGGTCACGCTTTCACAGAACAACTTCTGCGGCATGGGCGTGACTTCTAACGGTGTAAAGGGGAATTCCTTTGACACGCCGCAGCTCGGCATCCGGGCGCAGGTGCAGCACTTGAAAGCCTATGCTTCCACGGACGCACTCAAGAACACCTGCATTGACCCGCGGTTCAAATATGTCACAAGGGGCTGTGCGGAATATGTGGAGTGGCTTGGGCAGAAGGAAAACCCTGCCGGAAAGGGATGGGCGACAGGCGCCGGCTATGGGGAGAAGATACTCACGATCCTGAAAGGCATCCTTGGAACGGAAGGAGAGGCATCTTCCCCGGCTCCTATAGAAACGGAAATCTGGTACCGCGTCCGGAAGACCTGGGCAGACGCATCCTCGCAGAAAGGGGCGTTCAAGTCGCTGGAGAACGCAAAGAAATGTGCGGATGAGAATCCGGGCTGCTCCGTGTTTGATGAGTCGGGGAAGGCAGTGTATTCCAGTACGGCAGCGTTCAAGCCGTATCTGGTGCAGGTATCCATCCCAAACCTTAACATCCGGAAAGGCCCTGGCACTGACCACGGCAAGACCGGGAAATATACCGGAGCCGGCACTTTCACGATAGTGGAGGAGGCAGACGGTGAAGGCGCATCCAGGTGGGGATTGCTGAAATCCTACCAGGAAAAGAGAGACGGATGGATTTCGCTGGATTACGCAAAGAGGGTATAAATGGTCTTACGCCTGCAGGAGTTCCTTTTGGGATTCCTGCAGGCGTTATTTTTTTTTGTGAAAACACCCCGCCGAACTGCGGTTCAAATCTCCGTATAGTGAGGAGGCGTTTTTATGACTGACAGGCAAAAAGACCGGATACGGCAGATGAGGGCCGCTGGCTATGGATATATGAAGATTGCGCAGGAACTTGGCATTTCAGAGAACACAGTAAAATCATTTTGCCGGAGGAAGGGACTGAGTGCGGGGAAAATAAAAGCAGCAGTGCCGTCTGCGGATGGGGATAAGGGTATCTGCCCATGCTGCGGGGCAGAGGTAAAACAGAATCCGGGACGGAAAGCCAAGAAGTTCTGTTCCGATAAATGCCGCAATAAGTGGTGGAACAGCCACCCGTACCAGATAGAACGGAAGGCACGTTATGAATTCGTGTGCGCTTACTGCAAAAAGCCGTTCACGGCCTACGGCAATGCCGGCAGGAAATACTGCTGCCATGCGTGTTATGTGGCTGACAGATTCGGAGGTGGCGCAGATGAGTGAGGAGCAGTTCCGGAATGAGAAGATGTACCACGCCACCATGAACATAGCGAAATCCCTCATGGAACAGGGGGCAATGACGGCAGAGGAGTACGGTCAGATTGATACAATTTTCCGGGGAAAATACCGCCCGATTTTGGTTAGTTTACAGACCGAAATGAGTGGATATAAAGCCGATTCTATGGCATCATGTGACACTGACAAGGAGGGATGATATGCCGAGAATCAGCGTAATCGGGCAGATTCTGCCGGAACTGAAAAAGAGGAAGAGGGTGGCGGCTTATGCCAGGGTGTCGATGGAGACGGAAATGCTCCTCCATTCCCTTTCCGCGCAGGTCAGCCATTACAACGGATTGATACAAAAAAATCCTGATTGGGAGTTTGCGGGCATATATGCGGATGAGGGCATCAGCGGAAGGGACACAAGCCACCGCGACGACTTCAACAGGCTGCTTGCAGACTGCGATGCCGGGAAGATTGACATGGTGCTGGTAAAGTCCGTCAGCCGTTTTGCAAGGGATACCGTGGACACCCTGACGGTGACGAGGCACCTGAAGGAGCTTGGAATCGATGTTTATTTTGAAAGGGAAAACATCCACTCCATTTCCGACGAGGGGGAGCTGCTGCTCACCCTGCTTGCGTCCTTCGCACAGGAGGAATCGCGCAGTATTTCAGAGAATGTGAAGTGGAGCATCCGGAAACGGTTTGAACAGGGCATCCCGAACGGGCATAAAGCGCCATACGGATATGAGTGGGACGGGGAAATGTACCGCGTCATACCGGAGCAGGGGGAGGTCATAAAGGAGATTTTTGCAAAGTACCTTTCCGGCACATCTGCCTATGGGATTGCAAAGGAACTTTCAAAGCGGGGCATCACGGGACAGAAAGGCGTCCCGATGGACGACTCCACCATCAAGTTCATCCTCACGAACCCGTCCTACACGGGCTCCATGCTCCTGCAGAAGAATTTTATTTCCGAGGGGCATACGAGGAAAAGGAATAAGGGTGAGCTGCCCATGTACGTGGTGGAGGATATGTTCGAGTCGCTCATCCCGCAGGGGGATTTTGAAAAGGCGCAGCTCATACGGGAGCAGCGGGCAGATGCCTCCGCCAATAAAAACCCCACGCTCACGGCTTTTTCCGGACTGGTGAAATGCGGGGAATGCGGTCACTCAGTGAGCAGGCGCACCACTAAGTATGGCAAGAAATGGAACTGCAATACCAGGGAGCGCAAGGGGAAAGCGGAATGCGGGCTTCGGCCCATCTATGAAACAGAGCTGGAACAGGCGGTGGCCAAGGCACTAAGGCTTGATGCCTTTGACAGGGAAGCCGTCAAAAGGGAAGTAGGCCAGATTGTCATAAATAAGGACAGCATTGAATTCCGCATGAAAAACGGCCAGAACAGGGAGGTCATGCGGGCATACCAGAAAGGCCATAGCGCATTTTCGCAGAAAATCACCTGCGGGTGCTGCGGAAAGAAACTGGAATGCGATTACTGGAAGATGGGTCCGAAAGGGCAGAAAGAAAAATATAAGGTGTGGGTGTGCCGGGGATGCTCCTTCCGCAGGCTGCTGGATGATGAGTTCCGGGAGGCGGTGGCGGAAGTCCTGGGGCGGGAGGATTACGAACCCCGCTTTGTGAAAGAGATTGCGGGAGTGACGGCATACGAGGACAGGTTTGAATTTCACTTTACAGATGGGAAGGTGGTCGAATGGCGAAGAAAGTAACAACCATACCCGCCACGCTGAACCGGTTTGATTCAAGGCCGATTGCGGCGGCGAAAAAGCGGAAGACGGCGGGGTATGCGAGGGTATCCACGGATTCCGAGGAACAGGCGACAAGCTATGAGGCGCAGGTCGATTATTACACCCGGTACATAAACGGTCGGGAGGATTGGGAATTTGTCGGGGTGTATACGGACGAAGGCATCTCCGCAACGAACACAAAAAAGCGCGACGGTTTTAACCAGATGATTGAGGATGCCCTGGATGGGAAGATTGACCTTATCATCACGAAATCGGTCAGCCGGTTCGCAAGGAACACGGTGGATTCCTTAACAACGGTGAGGAAGCTGAAGGAGAAGGGCATCGAGGTTTATTTTGAGAAAGAGAACATCTACACGCTGGATTCCAAGGGGGAGCTGCTCATCACCATCATGAGTTCCCTTGCGCAGGAGGAGTCAAGGAGCATTTCAGAGAACACCACTTGGGGCAAGCGGAAGCAGTTCGCGGACGGCAAAGGCAGCCTTGCCTACAGCACTTTCCTTGGATACGAGAAGGGCGAGGACGGCAGCCTGAGAGTGAACCCGGAGCAGGCGGAAACGGTAAAGCTGATATACCAGCTTTTCCTGCAGGGATTGAGCCCGTATGCCATCGGCAAGAAGCTGACGGGGCTTGGCATCAAGAGTCCCGCGGGGAAGGACACCTGGCACCAGAGTTCCGTCAAGAGCATCCTCACAAACGAGAAGTATAAAGGGGATGCGCTCCTGCAGAAGCAGTACACGGCGGACTTCCTCACCAAAAAGCGGAAGAGGAACCAGGGGGAAATCCCGCAGTATTATGTGGAGGGGAACCACGAGGCAATCATCCCTCCCGAAACATGGGAGCTGGTGCAGGAAGAGATGGAGCGGAGGAAGAGCATGGGCGCAAGGTACAGCAATACGAGCATATTTTCCTCGAAAATCAAGTGTTCCGAGTGCGGGAATTGGTACGGCTCCAAGGTGTGGCACTCACAGGATAAATACCGCAGGGTAATCTTCCAGTGCAACCGCAAGTTCAAGAACGATAAGAAATGCCGGACGCCGCACCTTACCGAGGACGAGATAAAGGATGCCTTCGTGAAAGCCGTCAATGCGGTCATCCCGGAAAAGGATGAGCTGATAGCGAACACCAAGGTGATGATGCGGACATTATGCGACACCACGGAGCTGGAGGTGGAGCAGAGCCGGTTTCTGACTGAGACGAAGATGGTGGCGGAAATGGTAAAAGGGATTGTGGCGGAAAACAAAGCTGAAGCCATGGACCAGGAGGAATACCAGAGACGCCGCAATGAACTGGTCGCCCGGTATGAGGCGGCAAGGGACGGGTACGAAAAAGCATCCGGGGAGATTTCCGACAGGCAGGGAAAGAGGAAAACCTATATGCGGTTTATCGGCGGGCTGCAAAAGCTAGACGGCTTCTGCGGAAAGTTTGATGAGGAACTTTGGACGGCGCTCCTTGACTACGCCACGGTTTATGCCAGAGACGACATCCGATTCACTTTCAAGGCGGGGAACGAAGTGAAAGTTGATGGATAGGTAAAAATGTGTAAATTTCGCTATTTAATATAGAAAGAAAATTTTTGTTAAGCTGGAGACTTTGGCGGTCTTCGGCTTGTTTTTTATGGGAATTTGACGATAAATATGGTATGATTGATTTCAGATATATAAAATCAAATGAGGATCGAAAGTACCGCAATAAAAGAAGGCTTAAATTAAGAATATTGTTGGTTTGTTTTAGAAGGATTGTCAGAGGAGGGTTGTTATGAAATTGATGTTTAAAGGGGAAGGCACATTTTTGCTTCCACCAAACCAGTTATGCACCTTTGAGCATGATGGGAAGAAAATACATTGCAATGTTGATCTGCTGATAGAAGATTATAAGGAAAAGCAAGCAGAGCGGATAAATGTTAGCGAGATATATAAACCAGAAAGTAAAGTTGATTCTGAATATGCTATGAAAACAGATATCAGTTGCCCTGTTATTATTGTTCGGTTTGATGATGGAACCTATGAGGTTTTAGATGGAAATCATAGGCTGTATAGGGCTGTTCATGAAGGACATGGTCAAATAATGGCGCATATCTTGAACGAATCAGAGTTGAAAAAATATATTATGAGCTGAAAATGTGAAAATGAAAAACTAAAATGTATTAGAATGATAAAGCGGAGGAAATACATATGTCAACAGGTATGGGAAGACAACTATTGGATGAAATACGGAGTGGCGCCCAAGAGAGGCTACAGGAGAGGATAGATGATGAAGTCTCTCGAATCCAAATAATGGATATAACGAGGGCGGCAGCAGCATTGCTTGATGCAAATGTCAAGGAGGAAACCATTGAAAGGCTCCTGTGCAAATATTGGGATTTGCGACCAAGTGAGGCTCACAGGTTCATCCGTGATGGTGAGGAGGAACGAAAGATATAATAAAAAATCCGGACTTCGGTCTGGATTTTTTATTGCCTGGAAAGAGTGGGCATTTATTATGAAGAAATGCCGGTTTCAAAGTCGTTTTCGAGGGGGTGCATTGGGGGTGCATCGTTGAATTGTATCAATTTCGTTGTACCGATGAATCCCTGCCATTGCGGATATTATCCGGACAGAGACCGCTGCCATTGTACCGTGGGTGAGATACACCGTTATCTGGGAAAGGTCAGTGAGCCCATTCTGGACCGCCTAGATATCTGTGTGGAGACAGGCACTCCGGAATTTCATCTATATGGAGAAGAGGGAGAGACATCGTGCCAGATCCGCCAGCGGGTGCAGCGGACGGTGGATATTCAGAGAAGGCGGTACCAGAAGGAATCCTTCTCCTACAATGGGGAACTGCCAGAGAGGTCCCTGAGGCGGTATTGCCATCTGAACCAGAGTGAAGAGGAATTTCTGGAGGACTTTTTTCAGACGGAGGAGTGCAGTTCAAGAAGGATTTCAAGGATACTGAAAGTGGCACGGACCATTGCAGATATGGAGGAGGCGGAAGAGATCAGGGAAAAGCATATCGCAGAGGCGGTGAGCCTGCGCAGTATTGACCGGAAGTATTGGGGGACTGAGCTATGACAGAAGAGAGGGGAGCATTACAGGGGCTGGAGGATCCGTCAGTACTACTGGAACACAAAGAAGGATGGTATCTGTTCTGGCTGTCAAACCTGCCGGGAATCGGCCTGCGCACTCTGCAGCGGCTGATCCGGCATTTTGGAGATGCTAAGTCGGTCAGTAATGCCTCCTGCCATGAATTGGAGAGAGCGGAATGGCTCACATCTGCCTGCCGGGAAAAAATTCTGGACAGAGAGGGCAGGCAAAGGGCACAGGAAAGCTGGATGGATCTGCAGAAGCAGGAGATCCATTATATTTCTCTCTATCATGAAAAATACCCAAATCGGCTCCGGAATCTATATGATGCCCCGAAACACCTCTATGTCAAGGGAAGGCTTCCAGATATGTCCAAATGTTCGGTTGGGATCATAGGGGCAAGGGAATGTACGATGTATGGAAGAGATATGGCACGTATGTTTGGATACCGCCTTGCTGAGGCCGGTGTGCAGGTCATCAGCGGAATGGCAAGGGGGATTGATGGATGGGCGCATCAAGGGGCCCTTGAGAGTGGGGGGAGTACCTATGCCGTACTGGGATGTGGTGTGGATATCTGTTATCCGGCTGTCCACAGGAGATTATATGACAGCATCTGTCGGCAGGGCGGCATACTGTCAGAACTGCCGGTGGGAACGGCGGCAAGGGCTGGATTTTTTCCTATGAGAAACCGGATCATTAGTGGTCTGTCGGATGGAATACTTATTGTAGAAGCCAGGGAGAAGAGTGGTTCATTGATCACAGCAGATGCAGCGCTGGAACAAGGGAGGGATGTTTTTGTGATACCCGGACGCATTGGGGATGAACTCAGTGTGGGGTGTAACAGGCTGATCCGTCAGGGGGCAGTGCCTGTGCTGTCTCCATCGGATATACTGGATTATTATGGGATTCGCCCGCAGAAAGTACCAGATGATGGCGCTATGCAGTCATGGGAAAGGGAAATTCTGCATATGTTAGCAGAGCAGCCAGTTCATATGTCAGAACTGGCACAGAAAACAGGGGTGTGCCAGGGGGAATTGATGCGGAGGCTCATTAAATGGAAGAAAGAGGGCAGGGTAAGGGAGATATCAAGGGGGTATTTTAGTGGCATCTGATACTGCCTGCCCCTTGGATTGGGCAGCTATTCAAAGGCGGCGTAATGCTTTTGCAACTAAGGGAAAACAATATATTTTTTGTCAGGGCGTGATATGCCGGACAACAGACAGCACAAGATCCGCTGCCCTAAAACATCAGTGATTAAGCGGAGGCTTGGATGGGGAGTGAAAAGTAACGAACAGTAACTTGTTTCTAAAAATAAAATAATATTTTTCTTGAAAATAAAAAAAAAATGGTGTATGCTGATTGATGTTGTAAATATGACATGGGTTTTTAATATATTTAAGGGGAGCGGTAGCAATGGCGAAAAATCTGATTATTGTTGAATCACCTGCAAAATCAAAGACAATAAAGAAGTTTCTTGGCAAAAATTATGAAGTAGTGGCTTCAAATGGCCATGTAAGGGATATGCCAAAAAGCCAGATGGGGATTGATTTTGACAATGATTTTGAACCTCACTATATTACGATCAGAGGGAAAGGTGAACTGCTTGCGGGGCTTCGAAAAGAGGTGAAAAAGGCAGACCGGATATATCTTGCCACTGACCCGGACCGCGAGGGAGAAGCGATATCATGGCATCTGTGTCAGGCATTGAAGCTTGATCCAAGAAAGACGAGCCGGATCACATTTAACGAGATCACGAAAAATGCGGTGAAACAGTCTATTAAGCAGTCCAGGGAGATTGATATGGATCTTGTAGATGCACAACAGGCAAGACGTGTGCTGGACCGCATGGTAGGTTATTCCATCAGTCCCCTGCTCTGGCAAAAGGTCAAGAGAGGACTCAGTGCGGGCCGTGTGCAGTCTGTGGCACTTCGGATTATTGCGGACCGTGAGGCACAGATTGATGCCTTTATTCCAAGTGAATACTGGACACTGGAGGCACAGTTTTCAGTAAAAGGGATTAAGAAGCCATTGATGGCAAAATATTATGGTGACCCAGAGAAGAAGGAGATTTCTTCCAAAGAAGAGATCGACCGTATCATGGGGGAATTGAAAGGGGCCAGTTACCAGGTCAGCGGGATAAAAAGAAGCGAGAGGACAAAGAAACCGCCTCTGCCATTTACGACTTCCACCCTGCAGCAGGAATGTGCCAAGCATCTGAATTTTGCCACAAGAAAGACAATGCAGGTTGCACAGCAGCTCTATGAAGGAGTTCAGGTGAAAGGCCATGGAACCATTGGACTGATCACTTATCTGAGAACAGATTCCACCCGGATATCAGAAGAGGCAGATGCAGCATGTAAGGCATTTATCGCAGAGAATTATGGAGAGGAAAATCTTATTGAGGGAAAAGGGGCTGTCAAGGACAATAAGAAGATTCAGGATGCCCATGAGGCGATCCGGCCCACTTATGTGGAGCTGACGCCGGCGCAGGTCAAGGATTCCCTCAGCAGGGATCAGTTCCGCCTGTATCAGTTGATCTGGAAACGTTTCGTGGCGAGCCGGATGCATGCGGCAAAGTATGAGACAATATCAGTTAAGATCGAAGGCAATGGCCATCGGTTTACCAGCGCTGGTTCAAAACTTGTAATGCCAGGATTCATGGCTGTGTATCAGAATGCAGAGGATAAAGAGGAGAGCAATACAGTTCTTGGCAGATTGAAAGAGGACTCTGAATTGTCGCTGGGAGAGCTGAAAGAAGAACAGCATTTTACGCAGCCTCCGGCACATTATACAGAGGCATCTCTTGTGAAGGCTCTGGAAGAGCTCGGAATCGGCCGCCCCAGTACCTATGCGCCGACGATCTCCACTCTTATTTCCCGGCGGTATGTGGCAAAAGAGCAGAAAAATTTGTATCTTTCAGAATTGGGCGATATTGTAAATCAAATTATGGTCAGTGCTTTTCCGAGTATTGTTGATGTGAATTTTACTGCCACTATGGAGGCATTATTAGATGGCGTGGCAGATGGATCCGTGGAGTGGAAAACCATTATCAGGAACTTTTATCCGGATCTGGAAAAAGCAGTGAGCCAGGCGGAGAATGCATTGGAAAAGATCGAGATCGAGGATGAGGTGACGGATGTTATCTGCGAACACTGTGGGCGGAATATGGTGATCAAATATGGCCCTCATGGTAAATTCCTTGCCTGTCCTGGTTTCCCTGACTGCCGCAATACCAAGCCATATTATGAAAAGATCGGCGTACAGTGCCCCAAATGCGGAGGGGACATCGTGATCAAGAAGACACAGAAGGGAAGACGGTATTATGGCTGCGTCAATAATCCGGAGTGCGATGTTATGACTTGGCAGAAACCATCTTCGGAAAAATGTCCAAAATGTGGAAATATGCTGCTGGAAAAGGGCAACAAACTTGCCTGTATGGATCCTGCCTGTGGATATCTGACAAAAAAACCAAATAGTTAATTTGAGTTTCCCCATTTTGAATAACTGAATCACCCGAAAGCCTCTATGCCAAAGC
>CANRWA010000108.1 GCA_947643415.1 uncultured Clostridia bacterium
AAACAAAGACAAGAAACCGTATAGATGAAATCCTCATGTCCGTAAATGGAACCCTCTCGGATCATCAGAAAAAGTTTCTTAAGATTCTCATGAATCATTATAACTCCCTAAAAGAGCATCTTAATGAAATCGAAAAAGAGCTTGAGCAAGACATGGAACCATTTACTCTGCAAGTGGAACAGCTGAGTAGCATTTATGGGATAAGCACCACCGCTTCCTGTGCAATTATTGCTGAAATTGGTGTTGATATGAAACCATTTAAAACCGCAGAGCATATCTGTTCATGGGCAGGCCTGTGCCCCGGCAATAATGAGAGTGCTGGAAAACGCAAAAGCACATCGGTCACCAAAGGTAATCCGTACATAAAAAGTATGCTCTGTGAAATTGCCTGGGTGATTGCCGGGAAACGGAATACGTATCTTTCTGCCTGGTACTGGAGAATCAAACAGAAAAAAGGTGCGAAAAAAGCCATTGTTGCCCTTGCCAGGAAACTGCTTGTCATCATCTATACCATGTTAAAACAGGGAACTCTTTTTGACGAATCCAGTTTTGAAGCCAGACGTAAAAGCTGCGAACAAAAACAGCTATCTCGATACATACGTGAATTAGAGAAGCATGGCTATCATGTGGAAACGCAAGCCTGATTTTTTTGTAATGCCAATATTTCACTGACAGCAGCCATTTTTATGACTGCTTTATTGTGATGCTTTCATGATTGTTGAAAACATTTGTTGTCAAGGTTCAGTTCTTGGCTACGAGTTATATTTTCGTAGCAAAGTTTCAGTATCTGCTCTACATCCTCATGGCGACCCGTCACTGCCCCTGTCAGGACATTATGAAATTCTTCCTTACTCATTCCCCTCACCACCCTTCTCCAGCATATTCCTGAGTGCGGCTAATGCCTTAGAACGCTGTTTATATACATTCTGTTTGGAACATCCCAGTTGCCCGGCAATCTCCTCCGGTGTCTTTTCCTCCACAAAAAGCAGGGTCAGTATCCTCTGCCTCTGCTGTGTCAGACTCCCGAATGCTCTTTCCAGGTTCCCATGTTCAAAATCAAACCCTTTCTGTTCTGTCAGTCTGTGAATCCATTTCTGTTCCATATATTCCTCTACCAGTAATTCCTCTGGCAGCATCCCGACATAGAGGGTATTCCTTTCCCTCTCCTGCTTTTTCAGGTAATTCAATTTTGCCCTGTACAAAGTTACTTCCAGCCAGCCTGTAAATCTGGCCCTCAATTCATCTTTTTCGGATTCCTGCTGATGGTTCATCCGTCATGCCTCCTTTTTGAAGACATGCCACCAGGCAGGAAACAAGCATACCATGATGGCATGCCTATGCTTTTTTCAATCTGTTACCTTGTTGCAATTTCTCACACTTTAAAATCCACCTCCTCTATAGAACATAAAAATCTGTAAAACAAAAACGGCCATGCCATACCTTTGCACAGCATAGTCGTTTAACGACACACAATTAACCAGCCAGCAGAAAAATCACACTGACCCATTAACCATATAAATCCGGACAGCAGAATACTGTCTGGAATTGTCTGCAAAACAATCATCCCTACTCCTATTGGCTGAATTTCTCCAGGGAGTCCAGATAATGCATAAGCCCCTCGCAGGCCATAATCCTCCGGCTTACCGGATATTTCCCGATTCGTTCGGAAACTTCCTTCAGGTACACCATTTCCGGATTTTCATAACTTTCTTTCAGTAACTGGTCAACCGTTACCTCCAGTGCATTTGAAATCTTTACCACAGTGTCCAGACTGGGAATCCCACGGGCATTTTCGATCTGACCGATATGGCTGTCACTGCAGTTACACATCTCTGCCAGATCAATCTGACGCAGCCCCTTTAACTGTCGGAACTTCTTAATGTTTTTTCCTAAAATAACGTAATCCACTGTTCATCTTCTCCTTATATACCTATATTATCCAAACAGAGATAAAATCGGAAGAATGTAGTATTCCGACACTCGCACTATAAATAGTATTATCAAAATATTTTTTGGAAATTTTAGTTAAATATCAAATTATCCCACTTATAATCCTGTTATCCCGTCTCACATTATTGAAAAAAATCAAGATTATCCAGCATCTGGGAAATATCCTCTTCCATGCTGTCTGAAAGTTCCATCTGCTGCGATTCCCCTGCCTGAAGATTTTCTCCGGATTGACAGGTGGTGCTTTCTTTCTGTTGATACCGGGAAATTCGTTCCTCCACCATCTTCCGGACTAAATCTTCCAAATTCTCCGGCATTCCCACAGGTGTCATGCAAATCTCAATCTTACAGTCCCCCTCCCGCAGTTCCGGATGGCGCAGAAGATACTCCCTTACCGCATCTACAATCAGAGTGCTTTTCCGGTTTCCCATCCGTTCCAACAACTCACCTACCATCCGGTTCTCCTCTGTCTTATCCGAAAACTGCAGACTGAAGCGGTATTTTCCATCTTTTTTCATCCCGCATCCTCCCCATCCCCTATCGGTTCGGTTTCCGGTTCATCTGGCTCTCTGCAAGCATCTCATATCCGATGGCATTGGCATGGCAGTCTTCAATAAAATCTGCCTGCACCACCAGCGGGGACTGCTCCAGAAAAGACTTCAGCAGAATGCTCCCACCACCGATAAAGATTGCCGGATTTGCCCGCAGGTCTACCTGCAGTTCCCGCAGCTGGTCCAGAATCTCTTTGGCGTGATGCCCTGCCTCCTCCCGGATTGTGGTCTTAATCTCCTCTGGCAGAATAATCTCCTGTCCTCCCAGTACGGCACTGATATGTTCGTCCTCAATCCGCATATCATGCAATGCCCCTACTTTCCGCACAATCTCATTATTCATAGTGATAATGCCCGTTTCCAGACTGCGGCAGAACTGCAGGTCCGGCTTGCCGTTACGCAGAAGCAGCACATCCGTGGTATAGCCTCCGATATCAATTACAAACAGCCGTACTGTCTTGACAATCAGACTGCTCTTTGGGACAACCGCTGCATATGCCTGCGGGAACACCATCACCCTGTCAATAAAAATACGGTATGGTTTCCCACCATAGACAAATTCAACCAGTCCCCTGTTTTTGAAATACTCTCCAAAGCGGTCCCGCAGCAGGCCATAATGCTCCGGGGGGAGTCCCACCGCAAGCTGAATTTTTTCCATCGGCACATACTTCCCTCTCTTTTCCAGTTCTTTGGCAATGGCAAACAGGGACAGGATAAAAAAGCGGTCATCCTGCGTCTTATCTCTCATATAACTCAGCCGTTTCCCACTCAATGTCCAGTATTTGCCCTGATATTCCATGATTTCATCTGTCATCGGTGGTTTTACCGTATGTTCTGCCAGCCCGGATATAAAATCAAACCCTGTTGTTTTTACTGCATAATTTCCATGATCGATTCCTAATAACATAACTGATTCCTCCTTTTTCTTTACATCTTACAAACTCATAATCATTACACGTTCCGCAATGCTCATTTACAACCCAAATACTCATTTCACAAAAAGATACTCATAGAAAAAGGGCAAAGCCAGCATATGACCTTACCCTTATATTCACACTATGGCCGGCTGCGTTTTAGGCAGAACTCCCAAACATAATCATCCAGCCCCTTGTAACTGCCATCCCAGAGATATGTGCCAAACTGAAACCCCATCCCGTCAAGAAGCAGCAAAAGCTGCCGGTATCCTTTCTGCACATGGGGATTAGTCGCCATATCCATATCAAATGCCGTCATGATTTTTTGCAGGCCCTGTTCCCTTAACTGCTTCAGTGTGATTTCTAATTGTGTCAGAGCGTTCACACCGGGGACTGCCAGTACCGAAAGTCCTGTCAGCGCATGGATCACATCCGCTTTCATCGGTCCTTCTGTCAAAAGCATGGTTTCAGCCGGTGTCCCGGCAAGGTGTGCCCAGCCTTCTGCTTTACATCCGTTTTTCAACTCTGCACTGGATACCCAGCGGAATTTTCGTTTTTTCGCATCATCCCGCCGTATCTGCATCCCCTGAATCCGCCCTTTGCCATCCCGGACCGGAATCAGGATGCCCCGCTGGTTGACGGTAAATTTCCACTGGTCATCCTCCGTCCGGTAAAATCCCGGCACACCGGATAACTCACAGCCTTCCTGCACCAGCTCCTTTGCCATCTTCGTCATTCCCACAACCGGGGTTGTCCTGTAACCTAGCTGCTTAATCTCATCTTCCTTCAGACCTCTTTGCAGCAGATTTTCGATATGATCCGATGCCAGGGAAAGTTTCCCCAGTAGTGCCGTATAGGTTTTATGCCTGGTTTCAATGTCTGCCACCGGCGACTCTTCCTCTTCTTTTACTACTACCCTCTTTGGGGGACGATAAGACTGATCGGAAAGTCCCAGCCGCTCTGACATCGCTTCCCTTACATCCTCCCTAGGGATGCCTGTATACAGCGAATACAAATCGAAAATTCCACCGGACACTCCGCATTTCGGACACCGGAACACCTCTTTCCTCAGATTGATATTCAGATGCTTATCTCTCGGCTTGGAATCACAGCATGGACAGGGGATGTAATAAGAACTCCGCCCAGATGGTGCCGGCGGCAGGTTCAGTACGGATACCACATCCCATATGTGAAACATCTCCATCCTAGTCCTCCTTCCTGCATTTTCCTACATTTGAGTATAGGGGACAGTGTTTCCACCATCCCCTCTGTATTGTTTCGATTAAAAAATACTGTTTTTGCATTTTCCCAGTTGAAACTGTATTGAATCTTTGGGTGTGTTTAAGACAGCCTTAGATTCTTTTTTGAACTTAGGCGCTTGCCTGACCTAACGCATACTCACATATCAACCTTGCTGCTTCATTCGTTCCCTTGTCATCATGGAACTTATTTACAATCCAGTTTAATGCCTTCGGATCAGTTACCACCAAATCGCCCAGCGTCTTGCCCGCATATTTCTTAATCGGGCATGGCATACCCATTGCCTTCTGAATCCGTTCCTCATAGGTCAGCTCCTGCTGTACCGGTTCCTGCGAAACGGTGTTCTGCTGTGTCGCTGAACCCGGAACCGCAGACTGCTTTTGGAATACCGGCATTTCTGTCACATTTTGTGCTAGCTGTGATGCTGACGGCTGTGGCTGCATTGGTGGTGTCTGTGGTACTGGCTCTTCTGCACCACTTTCTGCATATTCCATCGGTACACCGGTACCGTCTTCCGGCATCCCCAGTTCATCCGGAGCCACTGCCGGAAAATCTTCCCCTGCCATACCGAACTGTAAGCCAAACCCTGCATTGCGGAGGGCAATCCCCACGGCGGCTGTCTGCGCCCACTCACGGGGCGACACGGAAGGTTTCTCCGCCAGATACCCACGGGATGCGGTTGCCTCTGCCAGATAACAGTCGCCACCATCTTTGTAACTCGGATATACCCTTGCCGTTGCCACAAAACAGTCTTTGCCGTTTGTCACTTTTGTCGTAATCTTGCCTTCCGGGTATTTTAACCGGAACCATGCCATCTGGATCATGACCGGGAGGCGCTTTCTGGTCTCCCCGTTCTCCAAATCCGCATATTCCACCGCAAACGGTTCCGGGTCAAATCCCTCTACCGCATTGATTGTTGCAATCACAGCCCTCATGGCTGCCTTGTCTGTATTCTCCTGACTCATCATAAGCCCTGTCCTCCTTGTAAACTGATATAGGTTTCACGGTACTGCATCCACATGGGAAGTACGGCATTGCAGTATTTCCCGATGCACTTTTTGTAACTGTCCGGTTTCGGTGCGGTAAAGCTCATAAAGCGTTCCTTTCCGTCCCTGACCACGTTTTCCAGCGATGCCAGCGCCGTATCCCTTTTCTGTCTCTGTGTTTCATCCATCTTCGGTCCAAATTTCCGCTCTTTCAGCAGAAGCTCCATATAGCAGGAAATAATCTGAAAATGGTTTGCTATTACCTGAAGTTCCGTTGTCATGGGAGTGACCCGCAACATGGACTGGAATGTTTCCAGCACGCACATCCGGTAATTCATCTCCTGGAGAGCCATAAGCTCATCCGGAGGAAAGCTGCCTGCTGTCATCTGTGAGCGGTAATCCTCACTTTTTTTCTGGTACTGCTCTAAAACTGTTGCCATCGTAAGTCTCCTTTCTGCGGGGCAGTGCTGTCTGCCCCGGCTCTGCTTCGTTCATATATTCCCGGATGCGGGCTGCCAGATTGGTACCCCGCTTTTCTGTTTCTGTCCGTTTGACTGCCATATACAGCGCCCCTTTTTCACCCACCAGTATCACTTTTTTCTTTCCTCTGGTCACCGCTGTATAAATCAGCGGCCGGTTCAGCATGATGTAGTGGGCTTTCTGTATGTTAATAATGACGGTCTGGTATTCTGACCCCTGCGACTTATGTATCGTAGTGGCGTAACCTAAATCCAGCAGTTCCAGCTCACCGGCATCAAAATCTTTGAGCCTGCCATCACCAAAATCAATCTGGTTTTCCGTGCCGTTTCCCTGTTTTGCGATCCCCTGGATATAGCCGATGTCCCCATTGCTGACATCATCCCTGTTTTTTACCTGCATGACTTTATCGCCGCTCCGGAATTTCCGCTTTCCGCTGGCAGCCTCTGTCACTGTTTCCCTGCCGGGATTGACAGCCTCCTGAATCAGTTCATTCAGGGCGTTGACTCCTGTTTCCGTCTTCTGCCGGTAGGGGGATAATAATGCCACATGGTCTATCCCGTTTTTGACAACCTCCTGAAGATACAATTCCTGAATCAGTCTGGCAGATTCCTTTAAGTCCGCAGACTCCACCATCTGAAAATCCTCCCCGTACTCCAGGGAAGCCAGCCCGTGCCGAATCCGCTTTGCGTTTTCTGCAATCCGGCTGCCTTCTGCCTGCCGGAACACATGGTCCAGCCTGACAACCGGAATACACCCACTTGCAATCAGCTCGCCGAGGACTGCCCCCGGCCCCACTGACGGCAGCTGGTCCGCATCTCCGACCAGAACCAGCCGGCTGCCTTTCTTCACTGCCTGAAACAGCGTGTCTGCCACATACATGTCAAGCATGGACATTTCATCCACCAGAACCAAATCTGCTTCCAGTTCTCCCCCGCCTCCATAACAGCCGTCTTCCCCTGCAAACAGGTTTAACGCTTTATGTACCGTGGACGAAGGAAATCCCGTTGACTGCTCCATCCGTCTTGCTGCCCTGCCTGTCGGGGCACAGCAGACAATCTCCCGTTCCGGGAACAGCTTCTGGTAAATATCCAGTATGGCCCGCTGTATCATAGTCTTGCCCGTTCCCGGACCGCCCGTAATAATGCACAGGCTGTGGGAAAGCGCCGTATCAACAGCCTTTTTCTGCTCATCTGCGAAAGTTAATCCAAGTTTCTGTTCTTCTGCTGCAATTTCTTCCTTCAGGCCGGATATGGCAAAGGACTGTTTCTGTTTCAGCATATCCTTCACACATTTTGCCAGCCTGTCCTCGGCGTCCGATGTTTTTTTGCGGTATACGCACTCCTGATATAGAACCAGTTTCCCGCTGTATACCATGCGGGAGGTGCGGACACCGACCATCTGCCCCGTCAGCTCGGGGGTATCCAGTGTCCGGATGCACTCTCTGATAAATGTATCCTTTTTCATACAGAGATGTCCCTTTCTCTCATTTTCCTTTAAAGTATAGAGAATCCCTTCATCCACACGCTCCGGTGAAAGTCTGGAAACACCCATGCTTATTGCTATTTTATCTGCTGTCCGGAAACCGATGCCGTCAATCTCACAAAGACGGTACGGATGGTTCTGCACGATTTCCATCGCCTTATTCCCATACTCCCGGTAAAACTGTACTGCCCTGCCTGCCGTGATGCCATGCGGTGTCAGAAATGCCACCACATCCCTTGCACCACGGTTCTCCAGATAGGACTGCGTTATCTTTTCCAGCTTTGTACTGCTGATCCCCCGGATTTCCAGTAATCGTTCCGGCGCTTTATCCAGTATGCCAAGCGTCTCCATGCCAAAGGCATCAAATATCCGTTCTGCCATGACCGGGCCGATTCCCCTGATCTGACCGGAGGACAGATAGGCAACTATGCCCTCTTTTGAGGGCACAATGACCTCATCATACTTTTCCACCTCAAACTGGGGGCCGTGGCTGGGATTGCTGCTCCAGTGGCCCTTCATGTCATACCGGAGATTCGTCGCCACGGGAAGGCAGTATCCCACTGCCTTGATTTCCCGGACTGCCCTTCCCGATGAATCCATGACCTTTTCGCAGGGACGGTAGAGGGCAACCATGTAGCTGCCCACCTCTACCATGCCGGCACTGGGCGGATAAATCAGTTTTTGAAATTCACATACCATAACCTGCTCCTTTCCGTCTGTCTGTTATGAATCTGACAGGATTCCCGCTTTTTCCGCCTCAGAATGTGCATCATCTACCAATTTTGCTACCTGGCAGTGTTCACACTCTTTGCCCTGACAGAAGTGGCATAACCTGTTTCCTGCATCCTGTAAGATGATGTATTCTTTTTCAGAAATAGAACTCTCCTTTACCGGAATCTTCTCTTTTCCTGTCATAAACGGGTGATTCTCAACAATACCTGCTATCTCTGTATCTCCATTTTCTTTCCTCACATACTCACATACCTTTCGGTACATCGGATGGGAAAATGTTATGATTGGTAATTTAATGGAAATGGCATGGAGGATCTCCCCCTGCATTCCCAGACTGATTCTGTCCCCGCACACCAGAAGGATATCGCTTTCTTCCAGCAGGCGAAGCCCGAACTGGAGCGCCAGCGCTCTCTCGTTAGGTATGCGGTCGCATAACAGCATCGGAAGATACGCATGAGGCGCCCTTGCTGCCAGTCCCATCTCTTTTGCAGCATAATGCATATATTCCCTTGCCCGGTGCATGTTTTTTATAAATTCCTCATCGGTCTTTGCACTGAGGGGCGAACAGATATATGCCCGTTTCCGCTGGTCATCCTGATCCTTAAACTGATAAGCCAGAAACTGCTCTATTTCCATCATTTTGTTTGGTTCCATAGTTAACCTCCTTTTCGCACATGATTTTTGTGCATCATACAAGTTTGGGCATATATGTCCAAACTTGCCGGGTGAAAATCTTTTTCACCCTTGCATCCATTTCTTTAAACCGGTTCTACTCTCACCTTGACTTTCCTGCTCTCCGAAGTCTTCAGCACCTCATCATAAACGGACGGGTACTTCTCCTTCAGTGCTTTGGAATCCGGCCTGCGTGTCTTTCTGGTTACGAAGTCAATCAGGAGTTTGTCGCCCGTGGTTGTCAGAACCCCATGCTCATGCTCCTTCATTGCTTCTGCAATCCGCACACTGTGTGCTTCAATCTCCTTTTCCAGTTTTTTAATTTCTACATTCCTTGCTGTCAATTCTCCCTGCAGCATGGCAATCTTCCGCAATGCTTTTTCATACTTGCTGGAAAACTCCACCGTAGGAAGATTTTTCTGGCTGCTGCCATAGATACGTGCCAGCGACTCCAGCGCCAGTTTCGGTTTCACATCCTGCATGGTCGGTGGTTTGTCATTTTCAAGGCTCCAGATCCATTCCTCCAACCTCTCAAAAATGATATCCTCCTTTGCTCTGTCCCGCACAATCTCCGGCATTGCCAG
>CANRWA010000109.1 GCA_947643415.1 uncultured Clostridia bacterium
ACTATGACGGCATTTTCACTTATAGGGATACTGGAAAACAGGTCTGACAGACTGCATTTTGCTGACTTTCAAAAGCCGGATTTCTTGAATTTTTCTTGAAGTCCGGCTTTTTATTTCAGAATTTCGATTTTCGCAATTCAAGAATTTCGGTTTTCGCAATTCAAGAGTTTCGATTTTCGCAATTCAAGAATTTCGATTTTCGCAATCTAATAATACTGATATTATTTAGACTGATTATAGTCATACTCAATCAATCCTTTCCCTTCCTTTCCTTCCCCTTCCTACTCGGTGGCAAAGTTCTTGACGTAGATAATGTTGGGTTTTCCCATTCCCTGTCTTACGTTCTCAATCAGCCCTATTCCTTTTGCGCTGTCAAGCTCCGCAAGCAGTCTGACCGCTTTGCCGCCCGCACAATGGAAACGCTCCTGTATCTCGCCAATCGTGAAATAGAGGTATATGCGCCCCTGTTCATCAATCCACCCGTTTTTCAGTGACAGTTCCATGCGGTCTATCAGCATACCATAGAGCAGTTTTGCGTCTGTGGAGAGTGTTTCAAAGCGGCTGTCTGTAAATAACAGCTTCGGTATGCGGTAAAAGGCGTATTGCCCGCCCTGTTTCCCGTAAAAGTAATCAAACGGCATTTCCCTTTTTCTCCTTTCCCTGTTTGAGTAGCGTTTTCTTTCTCCCTGTCTGCCCTGTTAAAGAAGAATACCTTTTCATGGTTCTGCTTTTCGTTTTCCCTGTCCAAACAGCAGATTTTGAGATTAAAACGCCCGTATCTGCGCTGTCTTATTCCGCACCATGCAGACGCTTTATTGCCTGTTCTTTCTGTTCCTCGGTCAAGGTCACTGTGCGCTCTTTGGTTCGTATGCTGACAAAGTTCCTCGGCATGGTGTAGGTCTTTCCTGCGGCGGTCTGCGCTATGCACTGGAAATTCTGCGGGTTCTTCTCCACGAGTTTATCCATTTTCCTTATCCACGCCGGATAGGAAGTGTAGAGGGTGGCGGCGGTATCATCAGCGCAAAAGCTGATATGTACTTCCTGCTCGCATTTTAACAGTTTCATGGTCTTGGTGTCCTCCTTTCCTGTGGGTTCTGTGCTTCATTTTCCCTGTTCGGACAGGGAAAACGAAAAGACCGCAACTAAAGCCGCAGTCTTTCCCGTTCACTGATATTTGGCTGTCTAAATCGCTTCTTGGAGTGCGGCTTCTGCCTTTAATCTTGCCCTGCGCTCCTTATCATACTGTTTCTTGCGTTCTTTCCTCGCTTTTTCCTTTTCCTGCTCGATTTTCTCCCAATCAACGGGGGTGTCTGCACTTGGCAGTCCTATTTTCCCGATAAAGTTGAAATATATCTCGATTTCCTGTGTCTTATGGCTTTTCTTTTTCCCGTAGACTGGTTCATGTATCAGTATCCTGTCTATAAATTCGTTCAGCATGGGCGTTGTGATTTCTTCAAAGTCGCTGTATTTTTTCACAAGCCGCATGAATTTGTCCGTCCTTACCTCGTTTTCCTTTCCCTGTGCTATGATGTTGTCAAGTTCCTCCGTCCTTGCTTCAAGGGTGCTTAGTTCGCTGTCATAGTCCGCAAGAAGCCTTGTAAAATGTTTGTCGGGTATCTTCCCCGTTGCGTTGCCCTCATAGAGCTTTTTTATCAGCTCATTCAGTTCGTTCATGCGCTTTGCGGCGGTCTGTTTCTCGTTCCGGCTGTCTGCTATGATGCGCTCGCTTTCCTTGTCGTCCATTTCCCGCACCGTTTTGAGAAATTCTTCCTCGTGTTCCAGTGCAAATCCGCATACCTCACGAATGGAAACGGCGATAAGGCTCTCAACCGCCGACACCCTTACATTATGGGCGGTGCATTGCCTGTGTATGTTGCGGTAGTTGCCGCATAGGTAAACATTATCGCTGTCATAGGTCTTTCCGTCGGGTCTGTGCTGTGACTGTGGGCTTCGGTAATACATTCTGTGTCCGCAGTCGGCGCAGTAGAGCAGTCCTGTCAGCCGGTTCGTGTATGTGCCGTTGGGTACTTCCTTGCGTACCGTCCTCCTTGCTTTCTGTGCGGTGTTCCATGTTTCCTCGTCAATAATCGCTTCGTGTGTGTTGGGGAATATCATCAGTTCTTCGGGGCGTGCCTTGCGCCTTTTCTTGGTCTTGAAGCTGTCAAGGACTGTCTTTCCCAAAACGGTATGCCCCATGTATTCCTGTTTTTCCAGTATGTAGCATACGGCGGTGGTAGACCATGTGTAGGGGCTTATGAAGCTCTTGCTGTGGTCGTTTTCGGGGTGGTGTTCGGCGGCATAGGCTGACGGGATAAGCACCTGTTCTTTTGTCAGTGTCCTTGCAATCGCTGACACGCCCACGCCCTCAATCACAAGCCGGAATATCCGGCGGACTACCTCGGCGGGTTCGGGGTCAATGATTAGGTGCTGTTTGTCCTTTGGGTCACGCAGATAACCATAGGGAACGCTTGGGGAAACACGTTTCCCCTCCTGCATTTTGGCTTTGAAGATTGCCCGTATCTTTTGGCTTGTGTCCTTTGCATACCACTCATTCATAATGTTTAGGAACGGCGTAAAATCATTGTCGCCCATTGTTTCACTGTCAACGCCGTTGTTGACCGCTATAAACCGCACGCCCTTTTCGGGAAACATGATGTCGGTGTAAAAACCGACTTTCAAGTAGTTCCTGCCTAATCTGCTCATATCCTTTACAATCACTGTGCCGACGTTCCCCGCTTCAACCTCCGCTATCAGCTTTTGGAAGCCCTCACGCTCAAAGGTCGTGCCGGATATGCCGTCGTCGGTAAAATGCCGGATATTGAAAAAGCCCTGTCTTTTTGCGTATTCCTCTAAATATTCTTTTTGGTTTGTGATACTGTTGCTTTCGCCCTGTTGCTCGTCATCACGTGACAGTCTTTCGTAGAGGGCGGTAATCTTTGCGCTGTTCGTCATTGTAAATTCCTCCGTTTCTCGCTATAATAAAGCTGATTTCAGCTTGGGGAAAAGGTGGTCTTTTCAAAAACTCACACTTTTTCCGTCCTCTCTAAATATAACCCTTGGCAACTATGTTACCATAACAAAGAAAGCACCCGTATTACGTTGGATGTTTAACAGCTTTTTTGTGGCAATGGTAGTAACGGTTGGAACAATATTGATTACTTCATTAGCAGCATATGCTATATCTAAACTTCGGTTTCTTGGTAAAAAGTATGTTTTTGCCGTCATTACTGCCGGAATGATGGTCCCGATGGAAGCCATCATTATTCCCTTATATCAGAATATGGCAAAGTTAGGATTGTTAAATTCCTATATAGGTCTTATGTGCCCAAGCCTGGCCGCGCCGATTGGAGTACTGATCATGAAGCGGTTTTATGACAGTATTCCGGAAGACCTGATAGAGGCCGGAAAGTTAGACGGTGCGAATGATTTTCAGCGTTGGTGGAAGATATGTGTTCCGATTTCCAAATCTTCCATGGCAGCAGTAGGTATTTTTACCTTTATCAATTCATGGAATAACTTTTTGTGGCCTTTTTTATCAATCACATCGGAGAAGATGATGACACTGCCGGTGGGAATACCGCAATTCCAGGGAGCTAATCTGTCGGAATTTACATTGCCGATGACAATTAGTGTAGTCGCATCTGTTCCGGCAATCATTATGTTTTTGATTTTCCAGAAACATATTATTAAAGGAATTGCGATGAGCGGTATCAAAGGTTAAGTGGAGGAGAAAACAATGAAAAAAGCAAATTTGATTATAGATCGTCTGAATTATATTTCGACTATAGACGACCGTATATATGGCTCTTTTATAGAGCATTTAGGAAGGGCCGTATATAACGGGATATATGAGCCTGATCATCCGTTGGCAAACAGTAAAGGCTTTCGGACAGATGTTATTGAAATGGTAAAGAAGCTTCAGGTTCCGATTATCAGATATCCTGGCGGAAATTTTGTCTCCGGATTTCGTTGGGAAGACAGCGTTGGTCCTAAGGAATCAAGGCCTGTCAGACTGGATCTGGCATGGTTTACAACGGAAACGAATGAGGTGGGTCTTCAGGAATTTTCCGAATGGCTGCGGGAAGTGGACTCCGATCTTATGTTAGCTGTCAATCTGGGAACAAGGGGCGCCGATGCGGCCAGAAACCTGGTGGAATATTGTAATCATGAAGGAAACAGCTATTGGAGCGATTTAAGAATCAGCCATGGACGTAAGCAGCCCTACAATGTTAAGACATGGTGCCTGGGCAATGAAATGGACGGTCCATGGCAGATGGGAAGTAAAACGCCTTATGAGTATGGCAGATTGGCAAAAGAAACGGCTAAGATGATGAAGTGGGTAGACGACAGCATAGAATTGGTGGCATGCGGAAGTTCCAATACGATGATGCCGACATTTGCAGAGTGGGAAGCTGTTGTATTAGAAGAAGCCTATGATCATGTGGATTATATTTCGCTGCATAATTATTGGTCCAAAATCGGATTGGATACGCAATCATATCTTGCAGGCGGTCTGATCATGGATGATTTTATTCAGTCTGTTGTTGCTATCTGCGACTATGTAAAAGCAAAAAAAAGAAGTAAAAAGAAAATGAATCTTTCTTTTGATGAATGGAACGTATGGTACCATACAAAAGAGAGCGATAAGAAGATTGAATATTGGCTCCAGGCTCCGCCGCGCGTAGAAGATATCTTTACCTTTGAAGACGCCTTACTGGTCGGAGGATTGCTTATTTCACTGTTAAATCATGCGGATCGTGTGAAAATTGCCTGTCTGGCGCAATTAGTGAATGTAATTGCTCCTATTATGACTACGGTAGGGGGAGACGCTTACAGGCAGACCATTTATTATCCGTTTTATTACACATCAGTATACGGCCGCGGCGATGCGATAAAGGTGAATATAGAAGCACCTAAATTTGATTGTAAAGAATATACGGATGTTCCCATGCTGGATTCTGTTGCGGTTGTTGATAAAGAAAAAGGTGAATTAACGTTATTTGTATTAAACAGGAGTGTGGAGGAGGATCTCGAAGTCGAAATAGACCTGAGAACATTCGATGTGGAACGCTGTATCATGAATATTGCTTTGGAAGGATCTGAATTTGGGGCAGTGAATTCGGTTCAGCATCCAGACAATGTAGTACCGACGGATAAAAAGGTGGGAATATGTAGCGATGGATATTTGAAAACGGTTCTCAACCATGCATCATGGAATATGCTGAGATTTCAGTTAAAAGAAGAAATATAGTGCGGCAGGAATGGAGGTTAAGATGAAAGCGGTAGTTTACGAGGGGCCTGGCAGTCTGAAGCTACAGGAAGTTGCCGATGTCAGCCCAAAGTCTGAGGAGGTAAAGATCAAGGTACGTGCCTGCGGCATTTGCGGCAGTGATGTACATGGATATCTGGGCTTTACGGGACGCAGGACTGCACCTGTGATTATGGGGCACGAATTTGCAGGAGAAGTGGTACAGCCTGGAACAGACGTAAAACATTTAAAAGAAGGTGACAGGGTAGCTGTATATCCAGTGGACTTTTGTGGTGAATGTGAGATGTGCCGGAAGGGTGATGTACATCTGTGCCTAAATAAACGCGCCTTTGGGGTATTGGATGTAGATGGAGCTTTTGCAGAATATATATGTGTACCGGAAAAATCCTGTTTCAAAGTGAGTGACGAGGTGTCATACGAGATTGGTTCACTGATGGAACCATTGGCGGTATCTTACCGTGGCGTTGGACATGCGGGAGATATAGAAGGAAAAAGCGTGCTGTTGGTCGGAACAGGTACGATTGGTTTATTGGCGTTGGCTTGTGTCAGGATGAAAAAACCAAAGCAGATTATTGTATCCGATTTAAGCAGTCACCGTCTGGAAATTGCGAAACAGATGGGGGCAGATTATGTAATCAATCCGTCAAAGGAGGATTTCAAGGAAGCAATCCGGCACTATACGCAGGGACATGGGGTAGATGTGGCAATTGAGGCAGTGGGGTTGGAGATGACCGTGCAACAGGCAATATCTGCCCTGGGATTTGGCAAAACTGCAATATGGATTGGCAATAATAAGCCGACCATTGAGATTAATATGCAGGAAATTGTTACAAGAGAACTCAGTGTACATGGTTCCTTCTTATATGGATATCAGGAGTTTGAAACGGTAGTGGATCTGCTGAATAGAAATCAGTTAAATGTGAAACCGTTGATCAGCAAGACGATTGCATTGGAGGAGATACCGGCATACTGTGAAAAGTTAGCGAAAAATCCGGGAGATCTCATCAAAGTAGTGTATGTGAATCAGTCATAAAGATAACAGGATGGAGAAAGGAAGGTTCAGAATGGCATACAGTAAGAAATTCATTACAGAACTGGAGAAAAAAGCTGCTGCACTGAGAAGAAATGTTATAGTCAGTATTGGAGTGGGAGTAGCTGGCCATGTAGGAGGTTCCAACTCGGCCGCGGACATTGTCGCCGCATTATATTTTTATAAAATGAAGCATGATCCTAAAAATCCAAAAAGGGAGGACCGCGACCGATTCTTATTGAGCAAAGGACATGTTGCAATCCTGCAATATGCGGCATTGGCGGAAAGTGGTTATTTTCCGGTAGAAGATTTACAGCATACAAAGGAGATCGGCTCTTATCTCCAGGGACATCCGGATGTTTTGAAAACGCCCGGTATTGAAGCAGGAACCGGCTCGTTAGGACAGGGTCTATCGATTGGGCTAGGAATGGCGCTTGGTTTAAAACTGGATGGTAAACCGCAAAAAGCATATGTACTTTGCGGGGACGGCGAGATGGCGGAAGGACAAATATGGGAAGCTGCCATGGCTGCCAGTGCATTTAAGGCAAATAACCTGATAGCAATTGTAGATAAGAATAACTTACAGGCCAATGGCAGAATAACGGAGCGTTTTAATACGAATCCTCTGAAGGAAAAATGGACAGGATTTGGCTGGAATGTATTGGAGATTGACGGACACAACATGGAAGAGATAGTTTTGGCACTGGATCAGGCAGATGAAGAGAAAGAAAGACCGACCGTGATTATCGCGCATACAATCAAAGGAAAAGGATTAAGCTTTGCAGAGAATGTCGTAAGCTATCACAATGGTATGTTAACGGAAGAAACCTATCGTCAGGCATTGTCGGAACTATCCTAAGGAGGCATAAGATGAGTTATAAGAATCAACGGATTGCATATGGAAATACATTAGTGGAATTAGGAGGAGAAAACAAAGATATTGTTGTATTGGATGCGGATTTAGGCGGATCAACGATGGGCAGGTTATTTGAGGAAGCCTATCCCGACAGACATTTTGAAATGGGTATTGCAGAAGCAAATATGACTTCCGTGGCAGCAGGACTGGCACAGACTGGGAAAATTCCGTTTACAAATTCATTTGCTGTTTTTGCGGGCGGAAGAGCTTATGATCAGATCAGACAGACAATAGCCATCGGAAAGCTGAATGTGAAAATCTGTGGTTCTTCTTCCGGTATGTCGGACTTTGGAGACGGCGCAACACACCAGGCTATTGAAGATATGGCCATTATGCGGGCGATTCCCAATATGACTGTGATATGTCCGGCAGATGCAAATGAAACAGTGGAAGCGGTAAAGGCAATGGTAGAGTATCAAGGTCCCTGCTACCTGCGCTTAAATCGTAATGATTATGATAACGTAATAGAAGAAGGGAAGAAATTTGAAATAGGTATGCCGTCAATACTAAAGGAAGGAAAAGAGGTTGTGATTTTTGCAACGGGCTATATGGTAGGACTTGCTTTAAAAGCGGCGGAGGAATTGGAAAGTAAGGTTTCAGTAAAGGTTGTCAATGTAAGTACGATTAAGCCGTTGAACAAAGAAATAATCATTCAGATGGTACAGGGGGCCAAAGGCATCATAACCGCTGAAGAACACAGCGTGGTTGGCGGACTTGGCGGCGCGATTGCCGAAGCTTTATGCAGGGAATGTAAGCCGATAGAATGTATCGGTGTGAATGATGAATTTGGCTGTAGTGCACATTGCTATCAGGATGTCCTTACTTATCATGGCTTAACGAAGGAACATATTATGGAAGCCGTATTAAACTTTGCGTGAGTAACAGTGTTGAACAGGAGGAAAATGAGTATGAAGATTGGATTTGTTGGATTAGGCATTATGGGAAAACCAATGGCTAAAAATTTATTAAAAGCAGGATATGAATTAGTCGTATATGATATTGTGACAAAAAACGCAGAGGATCTTGTAAAGGCAGGTGCTGTGGCAGCCGACAGTGGAAAAGAAGTGGCGCAGCAGTGTAAAATAGTGATAACCATGCTGCCGAATTCACCGCATGTAAAGGCAGCAGTGATGGGAGACAATGGCATCCTGGAGGGCGCAGGCGAAGGTAGCATTATCGTGGATATGAGTTCCATCGCACCGCTTGCTTCCCAGGAAATCTGCAAGGCATGTCAGGAAAAAGGCGTAGAAATGATAGATGCACCGGTATCCGGCGGTGAGCCGAAAGCAATAGACGGTTCTTTATCTATTATGGTGGGTGGGAATCAGGAAGTATTTGATGAGGTATATGATATTCTGATGGCAATGGGTGCAAGTGCAGTTCATTGTGGTGACATCGGAGCCGGTAATATCACGAAACTTGCCAATCAGGTAGTCGTGGCATTAAATATTGCGGCTGTATCAGAAGCCTTTATGCTAAGCACAAAAGCAGGAGTTGATCCTGAAAAAGTGTTCCATGCAATTCGGGGCGGCTTGGCCGGTTCAACAGTGATGAATGTTAAAATCCCCATGATTATGGAAGGAAATTTTAGGCCGGGGTTTAAAGTTGACCTTCATATTAAAGATTTATATAATGCACTGGAAACCGGACATTCTGTTGGTTCCCCGCTGCCCATGACGAGTGCGGTCATGGAGATGCTGCAATTTCTGCATACAAATGGTTCCGGTGCAGATGATCATAGTGCAATTGTAAAGTATTATGAGAAGTTGGCTGATATGGAAATCCGCAGCTAAGCTGAAATAAATTCCGAATGTTTGCTGTAAGGGAATAGCTGCCAGATTTTCGTTTATAATATAAATATAGGAGAAATGATGAAAAAAGGGCAGATGTGGAGAAGATTCAGCTACAAAAAACAGTTGATTATTGCATTTATGACAATCTTTTTAATGGAGCTTCTTGTCATGTATATATGTAATTCACTATTCTTAAAGGATGCTCTCTCGGATAAAATCAGGGAATGTCTGGAGCAGGTAGTGAATCAGTCTGCCAAGACGGTTGATTTTCTTCAGGATAATCATGTGTCATATGTGAACCAGATGTTAATAGATTATAATTTTGGAGCAGCTGTTCAAAATCTGGATAGTGAACAGGAGAGTGAACTGATAAAGGCAAAAGATCTAATAGAAGGAAAGTGCAAAGAACTGATCAAGTATCAAATGGATGTAAGATGTATATCAATCGTTACAGCGAATGGCAATACTTTTTCTTATGATAAGATGCAAAATGACAGTATGACACAGCCGACACCTGCACTTCATAAAAAATATATCGAAAGGGGTATATTTAAAGAGGACGGAAAAAGTGTGAGTTTTTGAAAAGACCACCTT
>CANRWA010000110.1 GCA_947643415.1 uncultured Clostridia bacterium
CTTGCAGAACACACGACTTACACCGGTTAGAAACGTGCGCCGCCGGGCGCACAAGGGAAAGGACTGCCTCATCAAATAAGGCAGTCCTTTTTTCACTCAGTGGAGGAGGGTACCGGAGTATTTCCATTCGTGTCACCCTGGGTCCGCAATATAACCTTCACCCGCACTTTATTCTTCAGTTTGACTCCAGATGGCAGATTAAAATTCACCTCCAGGTTATGAAGTCCGGCAGAAAGTCCCACCAGATCCACATGTGCTCCCAAATCCTTCAATACCATGCCATCCAGATTCTCTTCCTGGCCAGTCACAACAACGGAATATTTCATATCTGCCTCTTCAAATTCCATCGTACAGTTAGCTGGAAGATTCTTCACTGCAATATCAGTCGGTGTCATAATAAAAGAACGTGACCCATTTTTCTCAATACTGCACCGGACCGATACAGAAGAAACATCCCCCACAATGGAAAGCCCATCCGGCAGATACTGGTTGAGATCGATCTCTTTTTCAACATCCTTTTTGGCACCTGCCACACTGATGGATACTTTAATGGATTTCTCTCTGTTTAATGCCTCTTTTGAACCATACACCTGGACTGTCTCTGGTTTATAATCGGTCTGCACCAGGCGGTATCCCTCCGATGGCTCATCCTCCACATCCACATAGACAGGGATCTCTTTTGTGGCAAGAACTTCTGTGGATACCTTGATCGTATCATTGCTAAAGGTTACATTATCATTGTCCAGCACTTCGCCGTCTTTATTATATAATATCGGCTTATACTGCTTCTCAAAATCTTCACTCTCTCCGTTTAAAGTTACCATTACCCCAACATGGTCGATCTTTTTAAACTTGGACTCACCGCAGGACACTTCAACGATATTAGGCTGTGCCACAATACTTCCCAATACATAATTCTCGCTGAGTTCGCCCTGATGTGTCACCTCAACACGGAATTTCTTTGTCTCACGCTGTTCCAACTGAACTTTCAGGACTGCATTTCCCCAGTCAACCTCCACATTGGAGTTTGACTGCTTCTTCAACTGCACATCAATACTCACCGCATTCACCTTTGACAGTTCACTCAGGTCTGCCACCGCTGTAAAATCCCGTGGAGACAAAGTCTCTACAAAGCTTCTTTTTCCTTTCACTGTCACATCCACGGTATCTCCTGATTCAATCTCATAGACCTGGTTTGCTGATGTAATAACGCTTTCATTCAAGATCTCCACCGGAATATCGCGGAAAGTTTTCGCCGTGGCAGGGTCTATCATATTGACGATCACTAGCCAGAAGACAAATGCCATAATGACTGATAAGATCTTTAAAAACAAATTAGTCGTTATCCTGTTTTTCATCTTTCCGCCTTCCCTTCCACCATTTTTTCCTTCTATCATCTAAAACACGCTTTGATGCTTCAAAAAGCCTCAACTGTAATGTATCTGCATCGATCTTCCGGTACAGTTTCCCATCACAGGCAAGAGAGACAAAACCTGTCTCTTCTGACACAATAATGGTCAGGGAATCCGATACTTCACTGATCCCCAGTCCCGCCCTGTGACGGGTTCCCAGCTCCTTGCTGACCTCCAGATTATTGGACAACGGCAGATAACAGGTAGCCGCCACAATCCGGTTGTCACGCACCAGCACGGCTCCATCATGAAGCGGTGTATTGTGTTCAAATATATTGATGATTAGCTGGCTGCTGATCTCTGAATCAATGGGAATCCCTGTCCTTTCATATTCCCGGCACTGTATCTCCTTCTCTACGACAATGAGCGCTCCCGTCTTAACCTTTGCCATCTCATATGTAGCCTTGATGATTGCCTGGATACTTTTCTCTGTATACCGTTCATTCTTGCTTTTCTGGTTATCAAAAGAAGCCAGACTGGTAAGAATATTTTTTCTCCCTAACTGTTCCAGCGCACCGCGCAGCTCTGGCTGAAAGATCACAACCAGTGCCATAATCCCCACGACCATCGCATTCCGGAACACCCACAGAACCACATTCATCTCCAGAATGACTGCTGCCAAAAAGATCAGCCCCAGCAGGATCATTCCTTTCAGGAGCATCCACGCCCTTGTATCCTTGATCCAAAGGATAATGTGGTAAAAGGCATAGGCAATGATAACGATCTCCAAAACATCTGTAACCGTAAACTCTGGTATGGCCAGCCATGCCACATAATTCCGAAAAAAACTTATTATTGTGTCCATATCCCATCTCCATCCTTACCGACAATCTATAATGTATCTGCGTTATCCGCATCTTCCTCCCGCAAAGCCTTCTCTAACTCTTCCCTCAGGTCTAAATTCTCATCCTCCTCATCCTGCAGAATCCTCGTCACTGTCCGGTCCACAACTGTCACTTTAAACTTCGGCACTGCCGTGACATAATAATAATACTCATCATCTTCAAACTGCAGTCGTCTCGTCCCCCTGTAATCCAGTGTCATATGGAAAAACTGAACCACATAGGCAACTGCCATGGACGCCACCACCTGTACAGTCAATATAGCCAGATTCAGTTCCAGCTCCAGGATAATATTACTCAGCAATTCTGCCGACATCAGTACAATAGCGCCAACCAGAATGGCAATCTGTGATGCATGATTAAAATTTCCTTTTCGAATCATATAAACACATACAAAAGTCAAACAAAAGGCAATAATAGTTACAAACATCAATTGGTTCTTCATCAGATAATCCATCAGGAACTGCAGGGAAGACAAAATATCCTCCGATTCAGCTACCCCCATGGATGCTGATGCATATAACATCACGCCCTGTATCATAAATTGGACTATGATTCCCATGACCAGAGCAGGGAGCAATACCGGGGAAGCGAACAATGCTGCCACAATAGGTACCACATAACTGATATGCAGCGGTGCCAGTACCGGGATCAGAAAGACCAGATAATATTGTTTCCTCTCAAATCTCCCATATAAGAGAAGATATATCACTATGATCACCAAAACCGTAGCTGCCAGGAGTACAGAAACACCCGATATTTCTCCACATACCAGAAGGAAAAAGAAGATAAGGGACATCCCATCTGGTGTGACGGCGCACACACCGGACACAATCGCCAGCAGCCAGTACTGCCCCAGAAATTCATTGTAATCCATCTGCATGGTAATCAGCAGCAGGGCACCAAACATTATGATAAATTTACATATTCCCCTTGTTATGCGGTAATGTTTCTCATAAAAGTTTTTAATCTTGCTCTTAAGCAAGAGAAGTGTCATCATAAACGCGTCTCCTCCTGTCCCTGCGCCTCTTTATCATATATTTTCATCAACTCATGAAGTGTCTGTTCATACTCCCCCGCCCGGCTCCTTGATTCATCATACTCTTTGGATGCAATACGGCAGGTTACTATGATTGATACCAGACAGACTGCTGCCACACCACCTCCGCCGATCAATGCAATCTTCCGCAATGGAAGCGCCAGCGCATTCTGCAGGATATAATCCACATTATACACAGCAACGATCCCAAGGATCAGCAGAAATGCCAACAGCACAGATGCCACTGTCTTCAGCACCTGCAGCCTCACATAATCCATCTTCAGATAGCGGACACGCTTCAGATCCGTACTTCCCTGCCCATTTTCGTAATCGGATAGACGTATCATCTTCTTGATCTTCTCTTCACTGAGCATGGACAGCACCTCTCTTCTCCATAAAATATCCAGATACTTAATTTTACCCTGTATTCCTTTCCATTGCAAGCCCTTTATATAGATTTCGGAGTTTTTGCAGATGGAATTTGTTGGAAGGGGGTGATGGGGAAAGGTACTGATAATTATTTATTATCTATTGTTTTTTTGACTACCCTATTGCGATTACGATAATCTGGAGGAGAAGCCATGCAAGAAAAAGATTTGCGAGTTTTATTCCTAGCAAAATTCGCCCCAAATGTTGGGGAGGATTACCCGCTAGTAACAGAAGAATCTGATGGGATATATGCGCAATATCATTATGACATTTACCAGATTTTAAAAGGAATTTGTCCTAAGACGGTTTGTTGCCATGATGCTAATACGCTTTTTGAAAAATTTGATTCATATGATTATGTTTTTACATTATTAAATCGTGCCCCCTATCGAAACTCAGAAATATTTGTTTCAGCTTTATTGGAATATCTTAACATTTCATATTTAGGTGCTAGACCTAATATACGAGCGTTGGCAGAAGATAAACATCTTGCCAAGATGGCTGCAAAGTATGCAGGTTTAAATACACCGGAATGGATAACTATCGACACCTATGATGTCGTTTCATTTACAGAACCATTTACTGGTCCTTATTTTGTAAAACCTCGTTTTGGCGCATCTTCAGCTTATATTGACGAAAGCTCTATTGCTAATGATTGGGAGAATGCACGAAAAAAAATTATTGAATTACAGCAATATGGCTTAGATATTATTGTTGAAAAATTTGTAGATGGCATATTTTATAGTGTTCCGATTTATTTTAACGATTCTGTTGCCATACATTTGCCCTCGGTTAAAGAAAAATCTATTCTGAAAGGAAATGTAGTTACTTATCGCCAGAAAAGAAAATTAGATTCCGGCTTGACCAGAACGATTAATTTAAACAAAACACTTGAGACCGAACTTGTACGTCAATCGGATGCATTTTTAAGGCTGATTACGCCGATTGACTATACAAGAATTGATTTTATGGTAACACCCAAGACAGTTGAATTTATTGAATTTAACGTATGTTGTAATCTCGGACAGCAGTCTGCCTTTTGTATATCAGCAAACAATGTTGGATTATCGCAAGCTGATTTAGTAACACAAATATTTAGAAACAGCTTAAAACGGCAAAAGCTCATCTGCTAAAATATCAATAGAATTAATTGTCCAATATTCCAAAAAACATGGTGCATACAATTCCTCCCACTGTTCAAGTTTATATTGACATGATGATTTGATATTTTCGTCGAGAAACGATACTACACGATATGGTTTTGTACCTGGGGCAAAATTTGATTCATCTATTGCGAGTTGACTGAATTTTTGCGAGTTTTCATAATTACCAAGTATGTATTCTATAACTGCCATAGAAAGATAATATCTTCCCTTTAATCTTGGTAAATTAGAAGAAAGTACACGCTGTTTTAAATTAACAACCAACCCATAAGCGGTTTGAATTTCTCCAGTTTTTGAATACATAGCTGCTAGATTAAATGTGGCATATCCAATTGGCATTATTGTTTTTGCACTTTCAATGGATAAAGTTAGATACTTTATTGCCTCAATATAATTATTATCCATCAAATAGCAGATGCCAAGATTATTAGCTGCTAAATGAATCTGGCTTGCACCAAATTGTTGTAATCCCTCAAATGCTATTAATGCCTGGCTTAAAGTGTAGGATATAGGTTTATTTTTAAGATTATATGATGTCAAATTAATAATTGTACTGTAGTACCCAAATAAATCGCCATTTTTTTCAAATAGGCATTTTGCCATGTTTCGAAGTTGATAAGCTTTTGATGGCTCAAAAATAGTGGCTGCATTTCTCAGAAAATATGGATATTTTTTGCTGGATTTTAGTTGATTATCAAAATCCTGATATGTTTTTTTAGCATCTGCCAATTTACCGCTATGAACATCATTGCTTATTAAAAACGAAATTAATATTGCAAGTTCATCATTATTATTAGAAGTGTGTATCAACTCCTTTAAGTGCCTTTCAGCTATCTGATGTTCCCTGCATCGATTCAACGTGATTGCGTATATTACCTTTATAGCACGATTGGTATTATCCGAAATGAATTTGTCCAATATTTTTTTAGATTGCTTGTATTTAGCATTACAAAATAAGAAAGTAGCAATAAGTAACTGTATATTATCATCATTAATTGTACAAGCTACTTTAATTATTTCTTCGCCAACGCCATAACCCATTTGGAGAGCATTTTTTATAATGGAAATGGCAAATTGTTGACTGCTTTTTTGATCATTCAGTAATACCGAAAAATCCCATGCCTGCAATAGATGTTGATAGGACAACTCCTTGCTCTGTCTGTAATATGCTAAGAGAGATTTAGAAATTACCAAACGATCAGCAATATCTAATTCTGGAATATAAGCAGAATCAACACGATAACTTTTGTTCCTACCATTGATATCAATCAACGTTTTTAGAAAGCCTTCTTTTTCCAATGCATTAAGCATTGTTGCTATAGATTCAGTTGGAAAGATTTTTTTATATGGACTATTGTTTAGTATTTTTACCAATGTATTACTCGTAATAAAATCATTATAAAGATATATGATTTTCAAAGTTTGTAATTTAATTGAATCAATAAACTGCTTGCTTGATGGTTCTCGCAAATGAAATAGGATTTTACGGATATTTCCGTTTGATTTAAATAAAATCATATCTGCTTCTTTGTCAGATATATTTTTGTGATAAATTTCACCGAGTTTTTTTACATAACTAATGTCAGGTGCAGGAAAAGATAATTCGGTATAAGTATACTTATATTTTGTTTCCAAGTAGAACTTTTCAAAATTCTCTCCTGCATCAGATTTTGAACATACAAGTTTTATTTTGGGATTATTTAAAAGTGCCTGTAATTCATAGATTGATTCATTATCCATGAATTGTATGTTATCTATAAAGATAACAAGAGTTTTTGTCTTGGTTATTTCATCAGCTAAGATAAAAAAAATCTCTTTCAAGCGGCTCTGATAAAAACCTGAATAAATTGGTAATGCTGATTTAGGCTGAAATAAAGCTGCAAGTGAATCTGATTGACTGATATCTTTTATAAATGACGAGAGTAACGGAACTTCATATGTTCCATACTCTTGGTCGGTAAACATTTGAAGTTGCTGATAAAGCTTATTGTTTTTACTGCATAATCCACTAGTAATAGCATGTATCGGATTTCTTATTCCTGCTGATAATTCTGCACTAAAAATCTGAACAGATGCAGTTGTCTGCATCATATATATAGCTCTACTTATGAATGCAGTATTTCCAATATATTTGGCACTTTCATAAAGCAAAATTTGACTGTCCGTAGAAAAAATAAAATTAACAACATCATTAATTTCTTTTCTGCGGTTTTTATATGCTTCTTGCATCATCATTAACCTCCGGAGGTGATTATAATGTATCCAAAAGATTATTTGGAAATAATTTATGAGATATGCAAAAAACATTCCATATGCATAACCTCATTTGAAAACACTTCAGTTCTTTGTTTGTCATACAAAAAAGAACGGCATTTTATATGGAGCAGACGGTTTGATTTGAATTCTGCTATAGCTTCACGCTTGGCAGATAACAAATTTGAAACTTATCAGTTACTACAATCATACGGTATTCCTATGGTAGAATGCCATAAATTATCCCGCATTGGAACAGAAGAATACGAAAATACTGCAAGCAGCAATCTATGCGTCTGTAAGAACTTACTTGATCAACATGGAACTATTGTGATCAAGCCTAATAATTCCTACGAGGGAAAAAATGTGTATCGATGTTCCTCTATGAAGGATGTTGAAACAGCACTTTATTCTATATATTCTAGTTACAAATTTATAGTTGTATCTCCTTACATAAAAGTTATCAATGAGTATAGAACATTTTTTTTGAATGGAACCATTCTACTTATTTACAAAAAGAGTTTGCCGTACATAATTGCAGACGGAAAATCCACATTAATGGAATTGCTTGTTTCAAAATCATATGATTTTGAAATGATAAATCATCAATTATATCAAGAATTAAGTCATATTTATCCAATTGGAGAAAAGATACTCTTGAATTGGAAGTTTAATTTATCACAAGGATCATCTTGCCAAATCATTGATAAATCCGATTTATATTTAAAACTGTGCAATTTGGCAATTAAATCTGCCAATGCAATAGGAATATCCTTTGCAACTGTCGATATAATTGAAGAAGGAAATGGCAAATTAAGCGTATTGGAAATTAATTCTGGTGTCGCAATGGATCAATTTATTCAGCAAGTCCCAAAAGGCAAATTAATGGCAACGCAGATTTATGAAAAGGCTATTCTTTCTATGTTCCATATCAAACAATAGATAATAAATAATTATCAGTACCTTTCCTCATTCACCAGCATCCGGTTCCTAGGATGTTTTGTCTTGAGTATCTCCATCTGCTTTTTACAGGCAACTTCTGTATAAATCTGCGTCGTCACGATAGAGGAATGACCAAGCATTTTTTGGATGTATCGGATATCAACATCCTCTTCCAGAAGAAGTGTTGCGAAAGAGTGCCGGAACATATGCGGTGTTATATGCATATTTATGGATGCCCTTTCAACATATTTATTGATCATTCGTCTGGCGGATTGTTCAGAATAACGCCCGCCACTCCGGTTATAGAAAAAATATCTGTCCTTTTCTATCTCCCGTTTCCATAGAACACTGTACTTCCTTAACTGACTCAATGCCATTGGACTTCCCACCTGCAAATACCGCTCTTTTGCACCTTTACCCCGGATACACAGAATACCGTCCCTTATGTTAAATCTGTCTTTTTCTAAAGTACAAAGTTCCGATATTCTGAGACCGGTAGCAAACAATAATTCAATTATGGCAGTATCCCGGGTGATAATCATGTTCTGGCTTCGGGTATTGCCTGCATCCGCCTGTTTCCGGTACATATAACTGAGCAGTTTCTCAATGGTCTCGGCCGGGATTGTTTTAGGAAGAACCTTTTCCTGACGAAATTGTGTCCTGATACTTCTCATAGGATTCTCCACGATCAGTTCCTCTCTCTCAAGATATGCAAAAAATGCTTTCAGTGTCGCTATCTTGCGTTTCACCGTTTTCTGCTTATATCTGCCATGCAGATAAATGATGTAAGAATTCAACACTTCTTTAGAAAGTTCCGTCACCGTACCAGATATAAATTCCTTAAACTGTGTCAAATCAATCCCATATGCCCTGACTGTTTTTTCGTCCAATCTTCTCTGCTCCCTGCAATAGAATAAATAGCTTCCAATCTGCTCCTGTATCATATGCGTAATAATTCTCCTTTTTGTAAAAGGATACCATATATGAAGCAAATCTTCAAAAATCTCTTTCTATCGACAGGCTCTCTGCCAGAAATCAATGATTTGATATAGAATACCGCAAAAAGACATATTTTGCAATAGATATTGCATATAAAGTACAAAGATGACATAATCGGGCGTTTTTCATATCAATTTAAGATAAATATACCATATAGTTGTAACTATTTAAAGAAATTTCTTGTTTTTATACATCAAATATCTCTCCTCTATGTCTTTATACCTGTTTTTTGAGACAGAAAGTGTAATATCCGGCCTCAGAGAAACATGATATCTGCACAATTCAGTGATATGAATCATATTTACGGAAAAACTTTTATGTATCCTTACAAATTCATATGCCGAGAGTTCCTCTGTCACTTCATTTAACCCACCATACTTTGTATATTTCTTTATGCCATTCTCCCAGATATAAAAAACCACCTTATGCAGGTTACTTTCTAT
>CANRWA010000111.1 GCA_947643415.1 uncultured Clostridia bacterium
GCGGTCTTGGCAGTGCCGGGTTCTATGGAGCCGGGAAGGCTGTGGAGGCGCTGCGAGGGAGTGTTGTTGGGCGTAGGAGTAGTGTACCTACAGTTAGTTATGGATCGGATGATATAGCTAAGTATCAATATAATATGATTGAAAATCCAGGTCCATTGGCGGATATGCGAGATAACCCGGCTAGTAATTTTTTTGGTGGGAAATATAATGCTACAACATTAACAGGGGATACTATATTCTATAGAGCAGGAAAAGAAGGAACACCTTTGGGGCAATGGTTTACTTCAACGCCAGCAGAGTCAATTGCACAAGTTAGAATTGATTTGGCAGTTAAGCCGCAATGGATAAGTCCAATAACAGGAGAATTGACGGGTACATCTGTTATTAATACTAATTATGCTATTAAAATTCCAGCGGGTACAACAATTTATTCGGGCCCTGTTGGATATCAAGGGGGAATTTACTTGGGTGGGGAGAATATTATACAAACATTTATACCACACCCTTGGCTGATACAAGGTTTGGAAGTAATAAGCAGTACCCCTTTAAAGTGATTTTTGGAGGAAAAGATGGACGAATTAAAACAATTATTTGAGCAATTGTTTATAATAGTACAACAATATGGAGATAGTACTTATAATACACAAAAGGAGGTTTTAAAGAGAATATTAAATGATATAGAGGGAGACAGTACTGACATTGACATATTTTCCAAAATTAAATGTGAGTACAAACAACTTTTTTTCCCCAAAAGTCCATTGTCAGAATTTTATATTTGGAAAGATGATTTTGCTGAAAGGAAGCAGTTAAATGATTTGTTAGAAAATATAAAAAGAAGATTGTGGGAACTTTTGAAATAATCAAATCTACGCCTGGCAATGCTAGGCGTAGATTTGTGTTTGGGGATATATAATATTAGACTATCTGGTTATATTTATTAGTATCCCTTTTTAGTGTCCGGATTCAAGCATATTTAAATGCTGGAAATAGTTCAATTTTTAGTATATAAGTTCGCTATTGTGGCACAAATATGATAGACTATACTCATTCAGATACACTCATATACATTAATGTTTCATTAGGTTAGATTAAGAGAAACAGGATGCATAAGTCGGCAGAAGGTAGTGTTATAATACATTTATAGCATAGCCTTACGCTTCACAAGCTACACCTATGATCCCGTGATCAGCAAGTACTTTGCCCAGGAGAGATTCTACGACGCTGCCCGGGGCAGGATGCTGGCTCCGGATCCGGTAAAGAGAAGCTTAAATCCTTACCCATACTGTGACAACGACCCGGTCAACTACAATGACCCGACAGGAGAGATACCGACTATCCTGGCAGGAGGCCTGCTTGGCGGATTGTTCGGCGGTGCATCAGGCTTTTTGGGAAGCACCATCTCCCAGGTCACGAGCGGGGAGGAGTTCAACTGGCGGAAAGCTTTGGGAGCAGGAGCAAACGGCGCTGTAGTAGGAGCCGCCAGAGGAGCGCTGATCGGAAGCGGAGCAGGGATCCCGGCAGCCTTTGCCACAGACTTCCTGGCAGGAGCATCCGGCAATGCGTTGGAACAGTGGATTATCAAAGAACGGGCAGATCGGATAGATATCGGTGAGAGCCTGGTAAGCGGCACCAGTAATGCGTTTGGACAGATGCTGTATGGAACAGGACAGCTCAAAGGACTGGGAGATGCCTTTATCAGAGGAGCCCGAAGCGGAGCGGCGGTATCGGGACTGGAGAATATCGCAGGGGCGTTAGGGCTTACAGGGCGCGATCCAAGAAGGATGTGTGGTTCGCCAGATCCGTTTGACCTTGAGAGTGGACTTGGCGGAAGCGAAGGTTACCATGGAGGAGCAGGCCACAGCAGGATAGGTAATGGTGGCGGATTCAGTCTTGGCAGCTTTGTGAAAGATACGCTGACAGGAGCAGTAGCAGGCGGTCTTGGCAGTGCCGGGTTCTATGGAGCCGGGAAGGCTGTGGAGGCGCTGCGTGGGAGTGTTGTTGGGCGTAGGAGTAGAAGAAATACTTGTTTTAGGGACATGATGTTATCAGAAGAGGCGGCGAGATATGATGCCTACTGGAAACAGGGCGCTGGTAGTTATGAAAACGTTATTGTAAATGGGAAAAAGAGAGAAATAATTATAGGAGAAAAGAACACCATAAATACAAGGCAGCGTCTACAAACAAATCCTGGAACAAGAAGTATTATGGATGTAAAATATGGTAGAAACGGTGAAATTTATTTTAGGGAAACTATTTTTGATCGGTTTGGAAGAAAAATAGGAATCAATGATTTTACTGATCATGGGACACCTGAAATACCATCACATACTAATCCGCATTATCATTCTAATTTACCTTTAGATTCACAAGCACATGGTGGTGGAATACCAGGATTGCATCCAGAGACACCTTGGAGAACTTGGTGAAAAGGGGTTGTATATGACAATAGTAAATTATTTACATACAATTGTAGTAAGTGGATATTGGAAAGAAGAACAGTGGCAATCGTGGGCAGATCAATTGATTATGAATCATGATGAATTGGAAGATTGGGTCTTTGATGTTGCATTTGCACAAAGCAAGGAAGAATTATGTTTGGCAATTGCACATAAAAAAATTACTGAAGTATTTAGTAAAGAAACACTTTATTGGGAGCCTGATGTAGTAATAGGATATTATTATCTTATGTTTCAGGAAGGGAGGATGGGGTTATCAGAATTATTTTTGCGACTTATTGATGAGGATGATATAGCAAGTGAAGCTGCATTGTTTGACATGCCAGAAGCAATGAGTATGTTAAATAAGGCAAAAGTGGGTGAAGTGGATATTAAGAAATTGGATGAACTATTAATGCCTTTAGCAAAAGTTGCAGGGGAACAATTAGTGGCAATAACACATTACTATGAAAATGTATAATTATAAGAATTTTTAGTAGTGATGGAATTGATGCCATAAGCCATTATAGGTAGTGACAATCTATTAATAGTTGTAGAATACCTCTGATTTTGTGATATTTTATATGCAATCACAGGTACCCAGCAAAACAGGGATAAAATCTTAAGGAGCCCCTTAAAAAGCATCGGCACTTAGTGAGGTTCCACACGAACTTAGTGAGCGCTATGCTTTTTGAGGAACGAGAGTGTGGCGACGTAGATATTATCCCTGTTTCTGCGTCCGGATTCAATCATTTTTAAATATCAGACAGATACGTGCATATGTAATTATGTCTGTTTACAGGATATAAATTCGCTATCGTGATACAAATGTGATAAACTATACTCATCTAGGCATACACATTATGTTCAAATTAATGTTACGGCTTGGAGGTAATTCAAGGACGATAAGGTGTATTTATGATTCCTAATGATTCTCCATTAGATTTAACGGGTAGAATTATTAGTGTAGAAACAATAGGAGGACATTAGACGAGGTACAAATATATGAAATATTTGTTGTTGGAACTGAATAAAGAAAAATATTGGTTGGAATTAGATGATGAAAGGTATGCAAATAGGCAGATTATATTGGATGAGTGTAATAAATTTCATGTTTCCTGTATGGAGGATTGCTTAGCCGAAGGTATATTTAATGAAGCCGATGTAGAAGGTGATATTATTAATTTGGCAAAGCAAGATTTTGAAAATATGTGGCAGTCTGTTTTAAAAAAGTATAAGAAACAATGGGAAGAAATCAAAAGAAAGTATCCTGTTGGAGCTTGTGTGCAAGGAGTTAGTAGTTATTCTTACCCACAAGGAACTGTTGTTAAGGGTAGAAACTTTATTGCGATATATACAGGAGATCAACCATTTTATTATAATAAATGTGTTCAGTATAAGGTGAAAGCATATGACGATATAAATATGTGGTTGATAGTTGAGTAGTCATCATAACATTTTAGCTACAAAGATGTCCTCTATTTGGGTTAGAAAATGTTATGATAAAATACTCTTTATAAAGATTTGAGCTGTATATATAACGTGAAATAATTTTGAACAAACGGAGTTTGCCATAAAACTGTAGAACCAATGTTTTTAATTATTTAGAAATAAAACATAAATCAGCGATATTCTTGAATGTAAAAATTTGTGGAATATTGCTGATTTTATGTTTCGTCAATATAAAAGAATATTATCAGTTTCCCCTTTTTTCCCTTCCTTATTTGCTCTTAAATAAAAATGCAAAAACACTGAATCTTTGTTATAATTGAATCACCACAAACAACCAAACAAAGGAGTGTTTTTGCATGATTAATTATAGCAGATTAGGATATGAAATTAAAAGGGATTTTACGAACTTTTATTACAAAAATATCATAAATAAATTTAAAAGATATCGATGTGACAAAAGTTGTTGGGCTACGGTAGGTTTTAGATGTCGTAGCCCAAGTAATGTTTGTATGGTTACAAAAGGATAATTTATGGAGAGGAGATTTTTTGTATGGATAATTTTGATTTCACACAATTTGTTACATTTGATTCCACGTTACCCTATCAGATGATTAAAGATACTGTTTTAAAAACATTTTTAATAAGAGGGTTTACAGTTATTGATTTTGAAAATATAGAAGAAGTTAAAAAGGATTACTTTTCAAGTTATTGGAGAAAATATAGTTTTGAATTAAAGATGGATGATTTTTTAGGAGGGTTTATGGAGTGGGAAATTAGGGATAATATCCCCATAAAGGTTAAAGAATTTATAGATGATATTAGTGAAATATTAACGCTATCAACATGGGATTTAAGAGTTATCATATGTTCTTTTGCTGAAAAAGAAAAAACTTGTAATGAATATGTATGTACTAAGCGAGATGATATGTATGGAGAATTATTTAAAATGTCGCCATATAGTTTGGTTTGTCCTGATAATTTGATTATAAAAATTATGGAAGAAATATAACTTGTATTAATGGTTTGTTTAACACAGATATATGCAAGCGAAGGTTTTGGCTGTGGGATATAAGTTCGGCTATCGTGACACAAATGTGATAAACTATACCCATCCAGATACACTCATATACATTAATGATTTATTATAGTGAACTAAGAAAAACAGGGTGTATAGGGCCTGATATCTATGACAGTAAATTTTTCTATTTACTGTGATGGATACAGAGAGTAACGGTATACATATGTCTATGACAAAGTTGACTGTATGATAACGGGTAAAGACATCTTAAAGAGAGTGCATCCGGTTTATCCATAATGTTCATACCGTGAAAAGTATCTGCCCCGGAAACCAACCCGGTCCAGGGCAGGATGCTGGCTCCGGATCCGGTAAAGAGAAGCTTAAATCCTTACCCATACTGTGACAACGACCCGGTCAACTACAATGACCCGACAGGAGAGATACCGACTATCCTGGCAGGAGGCCTGCTTGGCGGATTGTTCGGCGGTGCATCAGGCTTTTTGGGAAGCACCATCTCCCAGGTCACGAGCGGGGAGGAGTTCAACTGGCGGAAAGCTTTGGGAGCAGGAGCAAACGGCGCTGTAGTAGGAGCCGCCAGAGGAGCGCTGATCGGAAGCGGAGCAGGGATCCCGGCAGCCTTTGCCACAGACTTCCTGGCAGGAGCATCCGGCAATGCGTTGGAACAGTGGATTATCAAAGAACGGGCAGATCGGATAGATATCGGTGAGAGCCTGGTAAGCGGCACCAGTAATGCGTTTGGACAGATGCTGTATGGAACAGGACAGCTCAAAGGACTGGGAGATGCCTTTATCAGAGGAGCCCGAAGCGGAGCGGCGGTATCGGGACTGGAGAATATCGCAGGGGCGTTAGGGCTTACAGGGCGCGATCCAAGAAGGATGTGTGGTTCGCCAGATCCGTTTGACCTTGAGAGTGGACTTGGCGGAAGCGAAGGTTACCATGGAGGAGCAGGCCACAGCAGGATAGGTAATGGTGGCGGATTCAGTCTTGGCAGCTTTGTGAAAGATACGCTGACAGGAGCAGTAGCAGGCGGTCTTGGCAGTGCCGGGTTCTATGGAGCCGGGAAGGCTGTGGAGGCGCTGCGTGGGAGTGTTGTTGGGCGTAGGAATGTAAGTGAAAGGGATATTGTTCCGAAGCCAAATCATGGGCAAGGTTTTTCGAGGAGGGGATATAATCCTCAGGATGGAGAGAGAACGTTTGAAGGTTATGTGAGGAATAATGCCAATCCAGAAATATCCTTGTATACGAAATCAGCGGGATTTAATAATAGTAAGGGTAATATAGGAGGACAATTTAAGCGACTAGGTGCAAAAGAACATTATGGTTTGGCACCACATGTGCATCAACCAGTAAGGTCTGTTGCTCCAAATGGAATTGTTTATGGTAGAACAGGTAAAAAGGTTGGTGTTGATACCTTATCACCGAGCACAAGGGATGTTAAACAGATGTATGAATATTTAAATAATGAGAAATATCATCAATAGGAGAGCGACTATGACAAATCAACAAATTAGTTTTTTTAAAGAATTAGCATACATACAAGAGTATAGTATAAATGTTAATTTAGGTAAAGAAAAGGAATTCTGTAATACTGAAGAACTTCTAAAGAGCGTAACATATGAGGTTATTTATCGAATTATGGAGTTACTTGATGGTTATGGGGGAGAATTGCAGAAATGTGATATTGTTAATACTGTAACTTCTGAAATTATTAATGATGGTATAGAGTTACATGATAAATGTGTTGAGTTTTTGGAATATCCGTTTAATTCTAGCGATATTTAGAAGTATAGTAAATATACAATTTCTGTAATGTAAAGTAAAGAATGGGAGGTGTTTCATAGACTAAAAGAGTCGAATAATACCTGTTTTTATAAGAGGATATGGATGTTTATATTTATCAATATTTAGCAGAAATAGGGATAAAATTTTAAGGAGCCCCTTGAAAACGAGATTTAGTCCAAAGGACTAAATCCGGGCACATTAGTGAGGTTCCACACGAACTTAGTGAGCGCTATGCTTTTTGAGGAACGAGAGTGTGGCGACGTAGATATTATCCCTGTTTCTGCGTCCGGATTCGATCATATTTGAAAGAGGAAAGAAGATGGATTATGTTTTAGATATTATAATTTCAAAGCAGGAAGTAGAGACAGTGGAACTTAAAAAGAAACTGATAATTTTGTGTATTGGACAGTATAATGACAGGGGCGAATTTTCCACAGTCCAATGGGAATACTATATAGATTGGTGTAAAATACAATGTAATAAAGTTATTGTATATTCGCACATGTCCTATGATATTATATGTAAAAAATTTTCTTCATATTGCACGGTTAATGAGTTGGAAAAACCTGATAAAACATTAGATGTCTGCGCATATGAGATAGATGTGACTAATATTGCATTTTGGGATTATATTAAAGGCAATAATTATAATATTGATGAAAAGGACGACATTTCCCATATATATTTTTTTGCTGGAAAGAGGAATGTTGCCTCATTAGAAATAGTTGATTATGAGAACTATGTATTAATTGAAGAACCTATTGATCGAGAAGATATATTTTTACTTCAGAAGGATATGATATTAGAAAATATTGAACTATGTCTCAAAGGAGAGGAAGAGATTGAAAAGCTGGTAGAGGGGGAAAGCTGGCGACCATTGGGAGCGGATATGAATATATCGCCTTTAAATAAGAAAACTTGATGAAATAGGGAATAAGAATAACTACAAAATCTTTAATAAGGAAAGTGATGCCCATTTTAAAATAGGAGAAGTATAAATGTTTGAGGATGAGGAGCTAAAGCAATTACGTATATCATATATTGAGATAGGAAAGCTGGTACAAAGATATGGTTATGGGCAATATAATGGAATATTGAACATAATTATGGGTCAGGTGAAATGCATTGATTCAAAGGAAGATAAGGATGAAAAAAAGCAGTATCTTATTGAAAGTTATAGACGCCTGTTTGTGTCTGGAAGAGGCTTAAGTGATTTCATTATATATGATGAAAACAAGGAGGTGAGAAAATACTTAAATGAAAGTTTATATAGGGAAATTAAAAAAATATGTGAGATTATGAAAGATTATATATAATTATATTTGGTTACATATTATTTTGCTTATTAGTTTAATATTCTAAGGATTACTGTATAATCAAGGGGTACCGTCTGAGATGAGGATGAGAATGGATAAACGTATTTTTCAAAATAAAGTTAATGAGATATTCCAGAAAAATCCTAAAATATTTGCCTTAGAGTCAGATGCCAGGGCAGATTATAAAATGATTAAAGATGTTGAAGAGTATTATAATATAACTTTACCAGAATTTTATAAAGATTTTGTAAATCAATATGGAGGAGGATATTTTGGTTTTATTATAATATATTCTTGTGATTGTAATGGGATGTTCTATATTAAAGACTATGTTGCAAGAGAATGGGTTATAAAAAGATTTTTTTTGCCCATTGTTGATTTTGAGACTGGGGATTACCTTGGGGTAGAAATAAAAGAAGGAATATGTCAAAGTATAATTTCTTTGTATTCTCATGGTGAAAATATATTGCATGAATTAGAAATGGATTTTTATGATGCGTTATTAAAATATGGTTTGCATGATGATGAATAAAATTTATGTTTTTAAATTGAGGTAGGGATGGATGATTTAAAACAAAAGATCATTAGATTATTAAGAACAGAATTACCATCAGCTTTATTGCAAGATGTGGAAGAAATTGAAATGCTTATAAGGCAGGAAGATTATAGACAGGCATATTTAAAGATGTATGAAATAAGAAAAAGTCCATTATGGGTTTCAACAGGTGAATACCTGCAATTAATAGAGAAATTCTGGTGGAATTATGCCAACTAGATATGAAGTAAATTGAAAGAATAATATTCTTTGTGGATAAGAGAAAATAGTATGATTACTAAGTTGACGGATTTTATTTATGCAAATAGAGACAGGTTACTTGAACAGAATATTTTTATAGATGAAATAAAATCATCAGAACTTGAGTTCACAGAGGAGGCGGAACAGGTAGATTTGATTAATGAAACTGCATTTGCAAGAATTACATTATTTAAATCAAATAGATTATATATTCAAATCCTTGATATTGAGAGTGAAGAAACGATATATTCTTTCGATGATGTTCTTGATAAAGAAGTGAATATTAATGAATTTATTATGGAAGCAATCTATAAAATGAGGAAGTAATTCAGTATGATAATAATAAGCGGACTTAGTGATGAGGATGATATAGCAAGTGAAGTAGGATTGTTTGACATGCCAGATGTAGTGCCCATTCAACAAAAACTCGTTTGGTATGAACATAATATATTGACAGTATAAAGCAGTTTGCATATAATAAACAAAAGACAATATACTATGCAAACTGCTTTTATGTTAGTAAGATTGAGAATGATAATGTGTTTTGGTATTACATGTAAAAGGAGCTTCCTGTATAATTCAAATATAGGTAATCCCAAGAAAGAAGGTTGA
>CANRWA010000112.1 GCA_947643415.1 uncultured Clostridia bacterium
TTTCAATCCTGTCAAATTCCTTGAAATTAAGGCTTAGGGAACATATCGAATGGCAAGCCCACCGAAGAGAGAAAAGCGTGTCGGGATTTATTGCCGTGTAAGCACAAACAGCATGGAACAGCTCCAAAGTCTAACTGCCCAGGTATCTCATCTGACAAGATTAACAGCTACTGTACCACAATGGTTTTTGTCAGATGTTTATATGGATATTGCAACAAGCAAGACGGGCTCATCACGAAAAGAGTTTAATCGGATGCTGGATGATTGCAAATCTCATAAGCTGGAGATAGTCATAACGAAAGATGTCAGCAGGTTTGGAAGAGATACCGTCGAAATTTTAGATGCCTTTAACCAATTAAAAGCGTTAGGCGTTCGTGTGATATTTGAGGGAAATAGCTTAGATACCGCAAATACAAGTAGTGATTTGATGGTGTCTGTAATTGAGTCTATTGCACAAGCTGAAAATGAGTCTAGAAGCGAAAATATAAGATGGGGCATTAAACAACGGGCAGCAGCTGGGACTTCAAAACTTTATGATAGAAAGTGTTATGGCTATAAACATGATGAGAGTGGCCATTTGGTGATTGATGAGGAGAAAGCTAAAAATGTTAAGCTGATCTTTGATCTGTATCTTAGCGGCCAGAGTGTTGTAGGCATCATCAAGGAACTTGAAAAGCGAAAAATTCCCTCACCAACAGGAAAAATGAAGTGGTGTAAGAGAACTATTGATGTTATGCTGAGTAATGAAAAGTACACTGGCGATGTTGAGCTTTTGAAATCGGGTAAAAGTGAGGTTCATTATCTGTCATCGGGAAATAATCCTGCTATAATATCTAAGGAGATCTTTGAGGCTGTGCAGATTGAAAAAGGACGGAGGAGTAATGTAGTGAAGGATGAGAATGGTAGTAAGAGAAAAAGTGAAAGATATAGCTCGAAGAAATTGAAGAAAAAATTAAAATTCAGAGAGGACTGATATAATGAATAATGATAATACAAACTTAAAAGGCACAATTGAAATAAAACAAGCATTTTTGTCTAGTGCTATTTCGGATATTTCTTCCTATATTCAATTGTCCGACACGAAAGTTTCGATAATTATGGCTGCACTAGTTGCTCTAGTTGCAGTTGTTGCCTCTTGTTACGAACCCATCATTTGTGTTCTGGTGAATATTAAGCCTTGCAGTTGGTTGGGTGTTACTTTGATTATTCTTGGTTTAGTGTTTTTTATAAGTTTTGTGGCAGTATTCGTATTTGGTATGCTAACGATTCGAGGACATTCTTCGAATATTGGATATAAATCAAAATGGTATTTACATCAATCAACAAAGGAGTACTCCTTTGACGCATATAAAGAAGATGTTATATTGATGACCGATGAAGATGTAATAGAAAATATGACGGCTGAACTGTATAAATTGAATGATATAAATAGACAGAAATTGAAAACAAATAGATGGGTAATGCGCTCTTTTTCTTTAACGTTAATAGTAGGGGGCCTTATTTGCGTATTACTTGTAGCATCTGTATTATAGGAGGAAATAATATGGCTATTGACATTGATGCTGTTTACAAAAGTACATATGAACATTATCTAAAAGCAAAAGACAATATTGTATTAGAGTCAACATTTTTTGAGCATCGGGCAGATGCTATTTCAGATGTGATTCCCGGCTTTCAAGCAGATAAATTGGAGTTTGGCTCATATGACAAAGAAAACTTTGCTGTATTATTTGTTGATATGCGCCGCTCTACTCAACGAGCTCAGAATGTTGGGGCTAAAAAGACATTTTTGACCATGCATGTATTTCTCACGGCTCTTTTGGAAGTAGTAAATTATTATCATGGAAAAGTAATCGATATTATGGGTGATGGATTAATGGTTTTTTGGGGTGGTCGTGTTGCACGTGAAGAAAGCAATATGGTCAAGTCAATTGCCGTTCAGAATGCAGGGTTATGTGGTCGTGATATGCTGAAAATTCGAGAATCTGTTATTAACCGAATTATTGAGGATGAAAATCTCGGTTCTCCAATAAGTCTCAGTGTAGGTGTTACATTTGACAGTGTTATTGTAACTAAAATAGGTATTACAGACTCTTATGATGTTAAAGCATTTGGAGATTGTATCAATGTTGCTTCCCATTATGCGAATGAAACTGAAAACAGGGTCAAGGTATCCAAAAAGGTAAAAAATGAATGGCCTTCAAGCAAGGGTGGGGGCATTCGATTTACGTTGGCGGGAAATGGTGAAGCGTACTATCTTGAGTCAGGTAACTAATTTTAGGAGAAATGTATATGAGCGAAGATAAAATCAAAAAATCCGAGTTGGATTTATTGTCAATAGCAATAAATAGGATTATTTCATCAGAGGTGCTTGAAAATGACGTGTTAGATGTATTACCTTTGACCGATGATTTATCGGACTCAAATAAAATATACTATGGGAAAGCTTCCATACTTTTTGTTGATATGCGTGAGTCTACAAAATTACCCGATAAATTTGACAAGATACAATTGGTAAAAATTTATCGAAGTTATATTCGGTCAGTTGTTCAAGCTATTAGATATTCGGGCGGGGTTGTAAGAGACTTCATGGGAGATGGGGTTCTTGCGGTATTTATTGATAATGAAGATGGGGGATCCGAAGATAAAGCAGTTCGGGCTGCCAGATATATTACAACTGTTATAGATAAATTTCTTAATCCTGTATTGGAACAAAAAATAAAACATCGAATTTCTTGCGGTATAGGTATACATACCGGAGAGATTTCTATTTCCAAAGTGGGAATGAAGGGTAAAGAACAATGTGACGATGAGGAAAATGAGTTTGGTGTTGCTTGGATTGGTAATAGCACCAATCTTGCTTGCAAATTTAGTGGAGCTGTAAATTGTGGAACAATTTTTATAAGTACATCAACATATTCTGCTCTTTCAGACATTGATGGAAAACAAAAATGGGAAAAAGTAAATGTTTTTAAAGGCGGAAATGTTTTAGACGGATATATAGCAAAACAATACTATTTGCAAATAGATGATAATCTTGAACCTTATCCCGCGGAAAATAGTTTGGAAACATTAAGTTTGGCCGATGAACTTAAAAAAGAATATAACAAGCATCTTGCAAATATAGAAATAAGAGCTGAAGAATTAGGAAAAAAGGAGCAAATTCTTCAAGCTAAGGAAAATCAGCTTAATTGCAAATCAGCGGAAATAAATCAAAAAAGTAAGGAAAACATCTCTATGGAGCAGGCTATCAATAAACGAGAGTATAAATTTTATTGTGATGTTTTGCGTAGCGGTCATTGTAAATCGGCTTATGTTAGAGAGATGGGGCAAGAGTTCTGGGAAGAAAACTTAGAGGCAGTTCTTTATGCTGGGATTAAAATTGGGAAAAACGAACATGAGGTAAGACAGGAAATTAGCTTTGCAATGGTTAGTATTTATGAAAATTTGGAGTTATACGATAAAGCATATGATTTTTTGGTGGAACAAGCTACCGAATGTCCTTGGCTTCATTTATTTACTGTTCAAAACATTGTTAGTAAAGTTAGATATTGTGGTAGGTTGAAAACAGCACTTTATGAACGTCTTGGAAAAGATGATTTATCGCCAGAAAACAGGCTGGAATTTGAAAAGATAAAAAAATGGTTGGTTTTTGAGTACAAATCGTGATTTTTTCTTTTGAAAGAATATAAGTGAAGGGGGAATATATATGTTATTGAGTAATTTGAAAGAATTAAAAGATGATATGGTTAATAAAGATTGGACGATATGCAGTTTCATTTTTCGATATAAAGGGATGCAGTATATTGTCTTAGTAAAAAGATTTGTAGGAACAGAGCAACGAGTTAATGAGTACGCATTAGTAAAATTGCATTTTATGAAATATAATAATATAAATGATGACATGCAAGTTGAGGCTAATAGCAGTAGTTTGATAATTGAGGCTAAAAAATTAAGAGAATATTTTGGGATTGAGTATACAGATAATTTAGGAGATATTCTTCAACAGTTTACTGAACGGTTGGGAAATGTAATTCCTAAGAATGTTCCTGAATGTATTTCTGATATAGAAAGGATAGCGATGGTTCGTTCACTTAGTAGAAGTGACTCAGAAGATCCTAATAAGATTTATTGTAACAAGGTAAAAAGAAATTCAAATGGTGGTCGAAGGAGCGTATTTAATGCAGACAAAACTAAGTTGTTGAGAGCCCCCTTGTTTGAATATTTTCGTAATGAACCTAATATTAGTTTTTGTTATTATGCTGATCCTGCAATGGAGAATGATGATGCGACCATTTTGCGAAATTTTTCAAAATAGCCTAATTAAAGAAAGTATAGGTTGTTATGACAGAATGATTGAAAAGTGCGATAAAATCAAAGGATTTTTAGGAAGATATATTCCCGAGAATAGCCTAACTATTACATGTTGAGTGTGTCGTGTTGATGTCAAGGGTTGAAAAGTAGGTGTGTAGGAAGGCTTTGGTTTCAAGGGATTTGTGGCGTTTAAGTGCGATTTTACGGCGTTTTCAATCCTGTCAAATTCCTTGAAATTAAGGCTTAGGGAACATATCGAATGGCATAATTGAGTTGACAGAATGGATATATAATAGGGTTGTGTAGACAGGATTATTGTGGTTGACAGGATTGATGTGATAAGTTGGTATATAGATGTCAGATGTCCAACAACAGTTGATTTCTATACAAATTTTTGATATAATATGGTCAGGAAAATTGCAAATAGGAGTTGATGATATGACCAAAGAAAAACGGTTATCAGATGATGTGGCTGATTCTATATTATCCATGATTACAATAGAGAAAAGATTTAAAGCGGGAGATAAACTCCCGAATGAAAATGAGTTATCAGAGGAACTTGGAGTTAGCCGAACTACACTAAGGGAGGCCATAAGAATTCTGGCTGCCGGTAATGTTGTTGAGATTCAAAGAGGCAGAGGGACTTTTGTGAAAGAAAATTTTGAAGAAAATACTTTAGATGAGTTATCCGTATTGACTTCAGCGAAAATGAATGCCGATGATCTATATGAGATGCGTCTGATTTTTGAGCCGGAGGCTGCCTATTATGCAACCTTGCGGGCTACAGAAAGTGAGCTGCAAAGGATTATATCCATTGGCGAAAATATAGAGCAGCTCATATTGGAGGATAAGGACAGGACTCTGGAAGAACAGGCTTTTCACCGTTCCATTGCAAAGGCAACCCATAATGATTTTATGAACAAGTTGATGCCGGTGATACAGGAAGCGATTGATAAGGGTGTAACTTTGTCAAAGAAGAAGAAAGCTGCATCAGAGGATACGGTTACGGATCACAGGATACTCATGAATTTTATGAAAAGCAGAAATGCAGAGGGCGCAAGAAACGCTATGCGGATACACATTCTTCATGCGATAGAGCGGTTAGGGTTAGAAAAAACAGAATAAAATTGTTTAAGGATACAGAACATAAAAATGGCGTGGTCAATTTTGGCTGCGTCTTTTTTGATTTCATTTTGCCACTAATTCAAAATAAGTTTACAGGGGATCTAAAAAACAGAGCAGACAATACACTTGACATAAGACAACATACATGCTATAATAAAAAAACAATAAACAAAGGAGGCCATGAATATGCGAAGTGATAAAATAAAAAAAGGAATAACGGCGGCTCCGCAAAGAGCTCTGCTCCATGCATTAGGTGTGACAGAAAAGGAACTGGAAAAGCCATTTATAGGTATTGTAAGTTCTTATAATGAAATTGTACCAGGGCATATGAATATTGATAAGATTACCGAAGCCGTTAAACAGGGGGTTGCACAGGCCGGCGGTGTGCCATTTGTTTTTCCTGCCATTGCAGTATGTGATGGCATTGCAATGGGTCATAAAGGCATGAAGTTTTCTCTGGTTACAAGAGAGCTGATTGCTGACTCTACAGAGGCGATGGCAACAGCACATCCTTTTGACGGACTGATATTTATACCGAATTGCGATAAGAATGTTCCAGGGCTGCTGATGGCGGTTGCAAGACTGAATGTGCCTTCCATATTTATCAGCGGCGGGGCAATGCTTGCAGGCAATTTTGAAAACAGGAAGATCAGTTACTCAAATATTTCCGAAGCTGTAAGCGAGTATAAGAGTGGAAAAATTAACGAAGACACATTGCGTATGTATGAGAATTCTGCCTGCCCGACCTGCGGTTCCTGTTCGGGGATGTTTACGGCAAACAGCATGAACTGCCTTACAGAAGTTCTCGGGATGGCATTGAGTGGAAATGGTACAATTCCCGCTGTTTACTCTGAAAGACTTCGTCTGGCAAAAGAAACAGGAATGCAGATTATGGAATTAGTTAAAAAAGGGATAAAGCCAAAGGATATTATGACAAAAGAGGCTTTTGAAAACGCACTTACAATTGATATGGCATTAGGCGGCTCGACGAATAGTCTGCTTCATTTGCCGGCTATTGCGCATGAATGTGACTTATGCCTGGACTTGGAAACAGCAAATAATATTTCAGCAAAAACGCCAAATATATGCCATCTCGTTCCATCAGGGGAACACTACATTGAGCAGCTGCATAAAGCAGGAGGCATTGCTGCTGTAATGCATGAGATCAATAAAGCAGGACTGTTGAATAAGGACTGCATTACCTGTAATGGAAAAACGGTAAGGGAAAATATTTGTGGAAAAGAGATTAAAGACCATACTGTTATTAGGGATATAGCTAATCCTTATAGTAAAGAGGGCGGTATTGCTGTTCTCAAAGGAAACCTGGCTCCTGACGGATGTGTGGTGAAACGGGCTGCTGTTGCGGAAAATATGATGAAGCACAAAGGCAGAGCAAGGGTATTTGATGGAGAAGAATCTGCATTAAATGCAATTTATGCAGGAGAAATACAGGCAGGAGATATCGTTGTAATTAGGTATGAGGGTCCAAAAGGCGGACCGGGTATGCGTGAGATGTTAAATCCTACATCAGCTATTATGGGCAGCGGTTTAGGAGACAGCGTAGCGCTCATAACAGATGGCAGATTTTCTGGGGCCACCCGCGGAGCGGCAATTGGCCATGTATCGCCAGAGGCAGCAGTCGGGGGAAATATTGCTCTAATTCAGGATGGCGATATGATAGAGATAGATATACCTGCAAATACAATTAACGTCCTGGTGTCAGATGAGGAGCTGGAAATTAGGAGAAAAACTTTGCTTCCTTTTGAAATCAAAGTAAAAAAAGGCTATTTAGCAAGGTATTCAAAACTGGTTACATCAGGCTGTAAAGGAGCAATATTGGAGTGACCTGCCGAAAGGAAGTGATATCATTGAACAGTAATCTGGCTGGTGAAAAAATGGACATAGAAAGACAATTTAATCTGATTGCAGAAGAATATGACAGCAACCGAAGAAAGTTTATTCCCTGCTTTGATGACTTCTACAAGAATACAACAGAATTTATTGCTTCAAATATAGAGGAGCCAAAACAAATTGTTGATTTAGGTGCTGGAACAGGTTTATTAACATATTTCTGGTATCAGCAATATCCTGATTCTAAATATATGCTTGTGGATATTGCCGATGAAATGTTGAATGTTGCCCAAAAAAGATTTGACGGTATTGAAAACATATCATATCAAACCGAAAATTATATTTACAAACTTCCTGATATTATTTTTGATATGGTTATTTCAGCTTTATCCATTCATCATTTAGAGGATAAGGATAAGAAGAAACTGTTTGAAAGAATATATGACAGCCTGCCGAATGGCGGTTTATTCGTAAACTATGATCAATTTTGTGCTGGGCAGACGGAAATGAATCATTGGTTTAATTCTTTTTGGGAAAGTCAGTTAGCAAACAGTGGTTTAACGGATAAAGACATAGAGTTATGGAAAGAACGCAGAAAATTAGACAGGGAATGTACCGTTGAACAGGAAGCAGATATGTTGAAAAACTGTGGATTTAAAATAGTTAAGTGTGTCTATTCCTGCCAAAAGTTTTCTGTAATTGTTGCTACTAAATAGTATATCAGGATATTGAATTGCTACTTGTCATTTTGTTCGCTGATTATAAGGCATTTGGAAGGATGATGAATAAATGCACACCTTTTTACCAATTCTGATGAAATGACAAAATGGCTGGATTAGCTGAGAATGGTTGCTTTTATTAATGTTATACCTAATGAATTGAAAGCAGCATTTTGTAATGACATTATTAAATCAATGTTGAAAAGAACATAGCAGTCAAATGGTACTTGTTTGAAACATTTCGTCGTATTCATGTAAAATCAATTAAATAAATTTCTGTTTTAAGTGGATTGTTGATGTATTTTAAATATATTAAATTTGGAAAGGAAGGTGAACAGCATCGGACGGATACTGATTGTAGAGTTTACAGAGCGAGATGATTCAGCATTTGATGAAGTAATGCAGGTTTTAAATCAGCATTCAAATTTTGAACAACTTCAGCTTAAAAATATGCCGATGCTGTCGCTTCCAGGACTTGATATTTACCCTGACCGTCGAAAAGTATATCGCAACAGCAATGAGATCAATCTTACAACAAAGGAATTTGAAATTTTTTATCTGCTGGTGATAAATAAAGGACGGGTTCTTACATATGACCAGATATATCATAAAGTGTGGAATGAGGATACCATCGGCAATGAAAAGAATGCTGTAAAATGCCATATCCGTAATATTCGTGATAAACTGGATGCAACTATGCCAAAAGCACCATTCGTAATAAAATGTGTCCGTGAAGTTGGGTACTGTTTTGAAGTGAATGATGAATAATATCAATATATAAACAGCGGTTTGAGAAATCAGCTGCTGTATTTTTTGCAATTTTGAGTGTCGAAACTTGCGATTTCCTACACCATTTCTACCGTATGACTACACTTTCGCTACTCTTTGATATTATATACTTTCCCCACAGACAAGCTGTCAGGGGAAGGCTATATTGAATGCTGCGTATCCCCGGAAAGGGGACATCATGCATAAAATACGGACAGGGACAAGATGTCCGCCGACGCTAATCATACATATTTTTTTAATACATACCGCAGTCTTTGAGGGGACTGCGGACTTTTTTTATTCGACACAAATCCCTTTATCTCTTGTACATATTCCAAAATCCAATCATATTTTTAATACAAGCGCATCTGCCTTACGGTGGGTGCGCTTTTTCTTGTGCGCCCGGCGGCGCACGTTTCTAACCGGTGTAAGTCGTGTGTTCT